>JABFSL010000022.1 GCA_013140605.1 Anaerolineales bacterium | reverse complement strand
GATTTCTATGCAGATGGAACGACAAGGATCCTACCTGCTGAAGCATTACTCCAATACATAGCCGAATGTGCCGGTGATGGTATTGATGTGATAACTTATACAACACCTACCAGTTATGTTTGCGACCCTAGCAATCCACCTACCATTAATCACGGCCAATATTTTTATGCGCCAACCAGCACAGCACTGGCAGATATTTTTGATAGAATTGCCAAAAACATTGCTACCAAGATCTCACAATAACCCTGCATCAAAGGAAATCTTATGAATAATTTTTCTCCCCAAAATAACAAGAATCGCAGGTCTAAAAAAGCGCAGGGCATGGTGGAGTTTGCGCTCGTCCTGCCGATTTTGATGCTGACCATTGTTGGGATATTGGAATTTGGGCGTTTGTTCTACGCATGGCTGATCATTGAAAACTCCACCCGCTTCGGTATTCGCTATGCCACTGCCGGCACTTATAATTTGGCTGAATGTGTGGATCTGGACATCGATGGCACTCCGTGCGGCGGGGATAGTGAATTAGATGAAATTAAGAATGCCAGACTTCCATCCATCGAGCAGGAAACCAGACGGGTGATCCTTGGTTTTCACTATGAGGAAAGCCCAGCCCTTGCGCAGAGTGATATTGAGTATTTGAATATCACTGTCTGCTCAGACGAGACTGACTTCATCAGGCCGCAAATGCGTACTCCCGGGGTATATGCTGACTGTACAGTTGCCGAAAACGCTGGGGACCCGGGCAAGCAGGTCTTTGTGGCAGCCGACTATAACTTTACCTTTATTCTCCCGACAATCTTTTCGAACCTTTACGTCGTACCGGATATGATCCATCTTGCATCCTATCGCTCCGGGATCAACGAATCTTTCCGCATTGCCAAGATCGTACAACCAGCAGGGAACCCGAATCCCCCTGGTGGTTTTGTGGATACAGCAACACCTTCACCTACTTTTACTCTTACTCCTACCCGTACGCCAACGAACACATTTACGCCATCTCCTACCCGCACGCCATCCAATACGCCTACGCCATCCAACACTCCGACAAAAACATTCACACCAACCGTCACTCCTGTGCCGTTGTGCAGTAATATCATTCTCAGTAACGCGCGCTTTAATTCTGATGACTTTTTGGTAACCGTCACAAATAATAATATGGGCAGGGTATTTCTTACCAGCTCTGTCCTCACCTGGGATACCACCTATGCCGTGCCTGTGAACAATACAACAACTGCGATGTACTTCAATGAAGTCACATTCAACGGCACCCGCTATGCGACCGCAAATAGTTGGTCTGCGACAGTCAGCAACACCGCCTCTCCTTCAATCGCTCTTAATGGCGGCCTAAGCCCGGTATCGGCAGATTGGTTTGCGGACTTCAATAACAAGAATTTTACAGGCAACTGGGGTGTCACATTGACATTTGATCTTGCCGGCTGGGGCACCTGCACGAAGAACATCACTACCGTGGTGGCCACAAACACCCCAACAAGGACTCCTGGCCCCACACGCACTCCAACTTTCACACGCACACCCACGCGCACACCAACCATCACGCGTACACCGACCATCACGCGTACGCCAACCATCACGCGTACGCCAACCATCACACGCACACCTTCCAAGACGTTCACGCCTTCCAACACGCCTACTCGCACGCCAACTGTGCCATCACCAACACGTACAAAAACATCAACAGTTACGCCAACTGTGCCATCGCCGACACGTACCAATACAGTGCCTCCCACAAATACGCGCACAAATACGCCGAATGTCCCGACGAAAACACCAACGAAAACGCCTAGCCCAACTTGGACACCAAGGCCTCCAGATTAGTTAGTAAATTAAGCCACCGTAAAAAAGACACCCGCCAAATTTGGCGGGTGTCTTTTTTACGGTATAATCCCGGAACATTCAAAAAGGAGGTGGAACGAAAAATAAAGTACTCGGGAAAGACAGCGCATGGACTTTGGGTTTCATCACCAAAGTTGACGAGGATGAGGGTTCTCCATTGCGAAATGGAGTTAACGACTTTAGGCCCTAAAGGTTTCCTTTGCAAATAATAGCGAATCTCAAGCATAACTTGTTTGAAATTTTGTATCCGTTTTATCGCGAAAACCTTTAGGGTCTGGTCGGAAAATCGAACGATCAGCGGAAGCCCTTCGGGTACGCCATACCCGTCATTCTTTCCCTCCAAGGAAAACATTGCCGACAATACCGCGCGAGTGATCACGCGGGCAAAAGGCAATGGGTGGCAAAAAACAACCACGTCATTGCGAGGAGCGCACTTGTTCTTCGCGACGAAGCAATCTCCTGTTAATGAGGAGATTGCTTCGGGCGGAAGAACACTGCCCTCGCAACGACATACATCATTAAACAATCGGAGGATCCCTATTATGTGTGGAATCGTCGGATATGTCGGCCCGCGTGACGCGGTGTCGATCATCCTCAATGGCCTGAAGAGGCTTGAATACCGCGGTTATGACTCAGCTGGAGTCGCTGTCATTAATGGCAACCAGATCGAAGTCAGGAGAGACGCGGGAAAGTTATCGCAATTAATTGACCTGGTGAGCAAATCCCCGCTGACAGGCGCGCCAGGTATCGGTCATACGCGCTGGGCAACACACGGCGCACCATCCGCCCGAAATGCGCATCCGCATGTTGGCAGCGCGGGCAAAGTCGTTGTGGTTCATAACGGCATCGTGGAAAATTTCCTTGAGATCAAGGATGAACTGGTTGCAGAAGGAGTCAATTTTCTTTCAGAGACCGACACGGAGACCATTGTGCATTTGGCAGAACATCATCAAGCAACGGGAATAAATTTCGTTGAAGCCGCGCGGCGTACCTTTAAGCAGATCGATGGCGCGAATGTGGTGCTGCTTATGTCTGTGGATGACCCGGATAAGATCGTAACTGCGCGCATCGGCAACGCGGGCGGAGTGGTGATCGGGTTGGGCGAAAACGAAAACTTCATCGCCTCAGATATCCCCGCCATTTTGGAGCACACACGCAAAGTAATATTTTTGGAATCGCGTCAAATGGCAATTGTCACGCGTGACAGCGTGCGCATCGAAACCCTGGAAGGCCTGGAAGTAAAACCTGAAATCCACACCATTGCCTGGGATGCGGTTGCCGCTGAAAAAGGCGAGTATCGTCACTTCATGCAAAAGGAAATCCACGAGCAGGTGCGCGCATTGACGGACACACTCGCTGGCCGCGTGGATTTCAAAGAAGGCCGCATCCGCCTGCCCGAATTAAACCTCACGCCCGAACTTGCAAAACGCATCCAGCGCATTTACATCACCGCCTGCGGCACCGCCGCGTATGCGGGCATGGTCGGAAAATATCTGATCGAAAAGATCGCGCGCATCCCCGTGGAAGTGGTGATCGGTTCCGAGTTCCGCTACAGCGACCCGATCGTGGATGAAAACACAGTGGTGCTTGCCATCTCGCAATCCGGTGAAACTGCCGATACGTTGGCCGCCATGGAAGAGGGACGCCGCAAGGGCGGAATTATCTGGAGCATCGTCAACGCGATCGGATCACAGGCCATGCGCGTCTCGGATGGATTCATCGCGATGCAAACTGGACCTGAAATTGGGGTGGCGTCTACGAAAGCATTTACTGCGCCGTTGGTGGACCAGTATATGCTGGCGATATTGCTTGCAGACCTGCGCGGGACAATTGACGACAAGACCCGCAAAGCATTGGTCGCAGACTTGCGCCTTGTCCCTGATCTGGCTGGCCGTGTATTGGATACCGAATCAGAAATTGAAAAGGTAGCCCACGCATTAAAAGATATTACAGGTTGTCTCTATTTGGGACGCGGCATCAATATGCCCATCGCTTATGAAGGCGCGCTCAAACTCAAGGAGATTTCATACATCCATGCTGAAGGCTATCCCGCCGGAGAAATGAAGCACGGTCCCATCGCCTTGATAGATAAGGAAATGCCTGTGTTGTGTATTGCTCCCAAAGACCCCTGGCACGAGAAAATGATCTCGCAGATCCAACAGGCCAAGGCGCGTGATGGCATTGTCATCGCTGTGGCTACTGAAGGAGATGAATTGGTCAAAGGTATGGCTGACCACGTGCTCTGGATTCCCGAAGCGCCGTGGATGCTCTCCCCGATCTTGACCGTGCTTCCGTTGCAATTACTCGCCTATCACATCGCCGCCATCCGCGGACTGGATGTTGACCAGCCGCGAAATCTTGCGAAGAGTGTAACGGTGGAGTAAAACAAAACTTAAACACAAAGGACACGAAGTACACAAAGGGTTTAAGACCTTAAGATTTTCCTTCGTGACCTTTGTGTCCTTCGTGTTTGAAAAGAAAAATCGTTAAAACGGAGAGTGTTATGCGCCCAGATTGGGATTCCTATTTCATGAAGATCGCCTATGCAGTATCCGAGCGCAGTACTTGTGACCGCGCCTTCGTTGGCTGCGTGATCGTGTTTGAGAAACGCATCCTCACAACGGGATTCAACGGCTCCCCGGCAGGACAAGATCATTGTGACGAGATCGGTCACCTCATGGTGGATGGACATTGCGTCCGTACGATTCACGCAGAGACAAACGCCATCATCCAGGCCGCACTGCATGGAGTCTCAACCAAAGGCTCCACATGTTATGTAACCCATCTTCCCTGCATCAACTGCACCAAGGTACTCATCAACGCGGGTATTTCGCGCATCGTGTACAGCACTGCCTATCGTACCGATGAGAACGCAACGAACTTTCTCAACGCCGCAAATATTGAAGTGGTGCAAAAGGAATTTTCACCTTAAATCAGACCTCCGAGATTTTGCGCGAAGCGTCTCGGAGGTCTTTTCAACCCAAGTCGGGCGGCAAGCTGCCCGATTTCAGAGTTAAATTTAAGCCAGTCTTTCGAAAGACATAATCAGTTCAATCTGCCCGACCTTGCAATAGTATATGCGGAACGTGGCACCTTCGGGAAAAACACGACTCATTCCATCCGGGAAGCTAAAACGTTTTTTGCCGAAATACACATAATAACTTTTAATGCCGCTATTCTGGGAATAATCTGAATCATGTCGAATAACCCCTTCTGCGGAAAGCAGTGGCGCCGCTTCCAGTTTAGCGGCCTGCCTTCGTGAAATGAAAATGCTCAGGGCGGTTATCACAAAGACAGCAAAAACTGTAAAGCACAACCCCATCATCATCTGTGGACCCAACGTTGGCAGTTTTCGGGCATCCATACCTTGCAAAAACACCGCGCCCATAATGCATGAACCAAGTGCCAGAAAAAAGAGGATAATCCATACCCCGCTTTTTGAACTTTTGCGGATGCTATACGCCATAGCCTTAAGAACTTCTTTTTGCCTCTGGCTAAGAGCTCCTTTTTTATTCAACTGCACTTCTTCTTCAGTAAAATTGAATTTTGTCATAGACTCCTCAACCGACCTGAAATAAAAATGGACATGCTCCGCGAGCATCTGCTTCACTTTTTTGTAACTGGATGATGGGCCGTCCCAGTGAAATACCCAAAATGACAACATCCATTTTACATAATTCAGGATGGTCCGCAATCACCTTTGCGTACGGGCATCGTCCCAATATCACACGCGGACCTTCCGCACCCGCCTCCCAGCGCGCTTGATAATGCATTTCATCCAATTTCTTAATGAGCAAGGCCAGCCGCTTTGTGATGGGCATGTTTGCAAATTGACTTGAATCTAAAATGCGGCCTGCTATTCCTTCAATATTCAACCCTTGCCCTGAGCCTTGTCGAAGGGTTGAACCTGCCTCTGTCAACAACGCATCCGCTAAAACCGAGAGATTATCTCCCAAGGCTGATTGAGACAGCGAGTATATTTTCTCCGGTCTGCCGCGTCCACCGCGCTGATGAACGGAGGTCACTTCGAGGCGGCCATCGGAAGTCAGGATGCCGAGATGGTGGCGCACGTTCGGGGCAGACATTTTCAAGGCGCGCGCAATCTCACGCGCAGACGCTGCGCGAATCTTTTTCAGGTGGGCAAGAATTTTTTGGCGGGCAGTGATCATGTTTTTCCCTTTCGGATTGCGGACTGAAGTCCGCGCTCCATGTGAGGAATTTTCTATCGAAGCAGAATCAGGCATCAGTTAAGAAAGAGGCGAATTTGTCATTTATCAGCCGTGATTATACTCACTTCTTTATTTTTGCAAATATATTTTTGCATAATTCAATTGACTTATCTCACTCACCTGCTATAATTCGCGCTTGTGATGAATAGCACTGTGGTCTTGATACGTGTCTCGCCGCAGAGCGGCTCAACACTACTCGACCACCAACTGATAACTGATTACTAATGAACTTATCCTGGGAATCCACCTACGCCATTGCTTTAGAGTTGCGAAGACAACACCCTGAAATAAATATCGAAGAAGTATCTTTACAACAAATTTATCAGTGGACAATACAACTTAGTGAATTTGAGGATGACCTCGCGCTTGCAAACGATGACATCCTTTATGCAATCTACCAAGACTGGTTCGAGGAGAACATTCATGGAAAATGAAAAATTAAGTTTACCGAACTACACCATTCCAGAAGATCTTCAAAATGTTGTAGCCATCACAACGCTGGACCGTTTGTATAACTGGGGTCGGCGTTCCTCCGTCTGGCCGCTGATGTTCGGCCTGGCGTGCTGCGCCATCGAAATGATCGCGGCGCAAACTGCGCGCTACGATATGGCGCGCTTCGGCATGGAAGTCATGCGCCCCACCCCGCGTCAGGCTGACATGATGTTGGTTTCCGGCACAGTGACGAAGAAAATGCTTCCTTCGATTATTCGCTTGTACAACCAGATGCCCGAGCCGAAATATGTTGTGGCAATGGGCGCCTGCGCTTCGAGCGGCGGACCTTTCAAAGAAGGCTATAACGTGGTTGCGGGCATTGATAAATTTTTGCCCGTCGATGTTTACATCCCCGGCTGCCCTCCCACCCCGCAGGCTTTGATCGCTGGCATGATCAAACTGCAGGAAAAAATTGATAAGCAATCCATCAAGCATGTCACCTGGTACAACAAGGAAAAGAAGGATGGCAATTATGTACCTATGCCCATTCTCGGACCTGACTTGATCGATGTGCGCCGCAACGCTGAAATTCGTGATGTTGCTGCCGCCAAGGAGAGTGCATAATGGCGACCCCGGTTCTGACTCAAACTGTGGATCTGGCTGCTCGATTCCCGGGCAAAGTCTCCGCTGATGCACGCCCCGGCTACGCGGGCATTATCGTAAACAAAGAGAACCTCGTCGAAGTGGCAACCGCCGTCCGCGACGAATTTGGCTTTGACCTGCTGACCGCTGTCACTGGCGTTGACTACATCGCCGAAAACAAAATGGAAGTGGTCTATCATGCCTACAAAACAACAGGCGGCGCTGGACTCGTTTTCAGAGTGCAAGTGGAACGCGTTGACCCGATCGAAGTCCCTTCGCTGATCAACATTTGGCCCGGCGTGGATTTTCAGGAACGCGAGGCTTGGGATTTATACGGAATCAAATTCACAGGTCATCCCGACTTGCGCCGCATTTTGATGTGGGAAGGCTTTGAAGGTCATCCGCTCCGCAAGGATTGGAAGGAACCTTTCTTCGAAGAGGAAGTAAAACCCTTCAAGAGCCGCTGGCCCGATGGACAGCATACTTTCGCAGAAAACAAAAATCCCTTCCGCGATAACCTCAATTTTCCCAAAGACTTCGACCCTGAAAAATATGTGGTTGACAAGGAAGAAGATCTTTACATGTCGCTTGAGCGCGATACCACCAAAGATGTGGAAGGCAACATGAAGACCGACCATATCGTGGTCAACATGGGTCCACATCACCCTTCCACTCACGGCGTGCTGCGCGTGGCCGTCCAACTGGATGGCGAGACCATCATTGGCTTGAAACCTGTCATGGGTTACCTGCATCGCAATCACGACAAGATCGGCGAGCGCAACACCTATCTACAGAATATCCCCTACACTGACCGCCTTGATTATTTCAACTCGATGAGCAATAACTTCGGTTATGTCACCACAGTTGAAAAGTTGATGAAGATTCCCGTAGCTGAACGCGCGGAATATATCCGTGTGATCATGGCGGAACTCAGCCGTATTCAAAACCACTTGATCTTCATCGGCATGTTGATGAACGATCTCGGCACAATGTACACGCCGTCGCTTTATGCGTTTGAAGAACGTGAATTGGTGCTCGATATTTTTGAAGCTGTCTCTGGCGCGCGCATGATGTGCAACTACTTCCGCTTTGGCGGTGTGGTGCGTGACATTCCCGATTTCGCCATGCAGAAGATCAAAGACCTGGTCTTTGAGCGCCTACCTGCCAAGACCGACGAAATGGAACGCTTCCTAAACGAGAATGAAATCTTGGTTGCGCGTTTGAAAGGCATCCATGTCTTGAACGCGGAAGACGCCATCAAATATTCCGTAACGGGTCCTGTCTTGCGCGCCACTGGCGTTCCCTATGATCTGCGCCGCGCTGACCCATATTCCATTTACGACCGCTTTGACTTTGATGTGGCAGTCCGCCAAAACGGCGACATGATGGATAACTATCTCATCCGCTTTGACGAGATCAGACAGTCGCTAAGAATTTTGGAGCAGGCCATCAAGCAGATTCCCCAGGGGCCGATCAACTCACAGAAAGCCGCGTACCAGGTTCGGGTCCCGGCAGGTGAAGCGTATGGTCGCATTGAGTCACCCAAGGGCGAGTTGGCCTTCTACATTGTCTCGAACGGCAAGCCAAATGCGTATCGCTACCACGTGCGTCCTGCGTCCTTTGTCAACCTGACTGCTGTCGAAAGTATGTGCAAGGGTTCAAAGATTGCTGACTTCGTTGCCTTGCTTGCCATGCTCGATATCGTCATGGGCGAGTTGGATCGCTAACAGGAGAATCAACTATGTATGGAAAAGGTATTCTTAAAGGACTAAGCGTCACCTGGAAGCGATTCTGGGATACATATACCGATGACATCTCGTGGATGTTGCGCGGCAAGAAACGCTACAACAGCGACGAAGGCATTCGACATCGCTCCAGTAAAGATACGAAAGGCATCTTCACGGTCCAATATCCCGAAGAGCAATTGATCGTGCCTGAAGAATTTCGCTATGTGCCTTTCCTTGTATACGATGAAGGCGCGGATGGAAAGAAGGAAGTACGCTGTACCTCATGCGGAATTTGCGCGAAGGTTTGTCCGCCTCAATGTATTTGGATCGTGCGCACGAACGATCCTTCCACGGGTCGGCCTGTTCCTGTTCCGACGGATTTCTTCGTCGACATGGACATCTGTATGAACTGCGGTTTCTGCGCGGAATATTGCCCCTTCGATGCGATCAAGATGGATCATGATTTCGATATCGCATCCTATCAACGCAATGTATACAATCTCGAGAAGTTGATGAAACCCGCTTCGTACTATGCGGGGATTCGCCCGGAGAATTACACTCGCGAAGAAGAAGCTCGCAAGGCAAAGGAAGCCGCCAAAGCCGCGAAGGCTGAGGCAAATGCCGCTGCCGCGTAATTATATGTCGTTGCGAGGAGGGTATTTGCTCTTTCCGACGAAGCAATCTCCTACAAAGTTGGGGATTGCTTCGGGCAACGAACAAGAGCGCCCTCGCAACGACATCATATTTTTATTAGGTAAACCAAATGACAATCACAAAAGAAGCTGTATTAGCCGCATTGAGCAAAGTGCAGGAACCTGAATTACATCAGGATCTCGTCACCCTGAACATGATCCGCAATTTGGAGATCGCGGGTGACAAAGTCTCGTTTACAGTGATGCTCACCACTCCCGCCTGCCCCCTGCGCGGACGCATTGACAAGGAAGTTCGCGAAGCCGTCATGACCGTTGAGGGCGTGAAAACCATCGAAGTTAAAATGGATTCAGATGTTCCAAACGATGGCCGTATGCGCGGACTGGTCAATATGCCCATTCGCAACGCGATTGCTGTCGGCTCGGGCAAAGGCGGCGTTGGCAAGTCAACTGTTTCTGTGAACATCGCTGTTGCTCTGGCGCAAAGCGGAGCGCGCGTCGGTCTCATGGATGCGGATATTTACGGCCCCAACACTCCCACCATGCTCGGCGTGGACAAACTCCCTCCGCCCGATGGGCAAAGACTCATTCCCGCACAAGCTTATGGAATCAAAATGGTTTCAATGGGACTGCTCGTCAAACCTGGTCAGCCCCTTATCTGGCGCGGACCGATGCTCAACTCTGCCATTCGTCAATTCCTTGGCGATGTGGAATGGGGCGAACTCGACTATCTCATCATTGACCTCCCACCTGGCACAGGTGATGCGGCCTTGTCGCTTGCACAAGCTTTGCCATTGAGCGGCGCAGTCGTTGTGACATTACCTCAACTGGTCTCACTCGAAGATGCCAGCCGCGGTTTGAATATGTTCAAGCAGTTGGAGGTGCCGATCCTTGGTGTGGTTGAGAACATGTCCTACCTTGACCTGCCTGATGGAACACGCATGGATATTTTCGGTTCAGGCGGCGGCGAAGAACTCGCTCGCGCAACAGATACCACTTTCCTCGGAAAAATTCCGATAGATCAAAACGTCCGCATTGGCGGGGATACTGGCAAACCGATCGTTGTTTCCTATCCTGAGTCGGCTGTTGCAAAATCGCTACAGGAAATCTCGCAGAAAATCGCGGCAAGAGTCAGCGTGGCGGCAATGACAGCAAGCAATGCCTTGCCGATCAATATTGTGGAATGAAATAGGGATTAGGTAATTAGGAAATAGGAAAGACCTGATTGGCACAATTCCTGTCAGGTCTTTTTTGTTATTTTTTTTGGAAAGTAATCTGCATACTTAATCCGCCGCCACTTAAATTCTGAGCATCAATCTTCCCGCCTTGTGCTTCGGTAAGATGTTTGGATATCGCAAGACCCAATCCCGTTCCGCCAGAAATACGCGAGCGGGATTTATCTTTGCGCCAGAAACGGTCGAAGATAAAAGGCAAATCATCCGCAGGGATGCCCACGCCATTGTCATTCACCGCAAGCTTAACAGACTTTTCATCGGAGGAAATCTCGATCCACACTCTGCCGTGTTCAGGGACATAACGAAGCGCATTCCCCACCAAATTGGCGATGACCTGCTCAATGCGTTGGGCATCTGCCTCCACAACTGAGTTTTCAGACAAGCGCTCGAGCGAGAGGGAAATATACTTCTCGCTTGCCTCAGCCTGAAAAAGATCGAGCACACGTTGAGATAAATTACCCAAATCCACAGGCTTGGACTCAAAATGCAGTTGGCGCGATTCGGCCAGCGTGAGCAGGCGCAAGTCATCCACGAGCCTTTCGAGCAAATATGTCTGCTCGAGGGCGGTGGAAACGGGCAGGCCGCTAGCAGGGTAGATGCCATCCACAATGCCTTCAAGCCGACCACGAATAACTGAAAGCGGAGTGCGCAGTTCATGGGCAATATCGGCCAGCATGTCGCGGCGTTCGCGGTCGTTGCGTTCGAGCGAGGTTGCCATCTCGTTGAAACTTTCCGCGAGGCTGTGTAAATCCTGCGGACCTTCGCTTGAAATACGCGTGTCGAGTTTTCCATCGGCAACGGCGCGCGCGGCGAAGATGACATCGGCCAGCGGGTTGACGAAGCGGCGCACAAGCAATGTCGCCACCACCACCAGGAACAAGGCCAGGACGAATGAGACCATCCCAACGGGGAAAAGAATGGCGCGGGCAAACCCAAGCCGTGTGGAAAACGAGAACGCAGTGATAACCAAATATCCGACCTGCTCATCATTCACAATGAGATCGATGGTCACGTCCTTGGGGTGAATATCGTAGCTTGTACCAATCGTCGAAACAGAATCAGGCCGACGGTCCAGAACGATGCGCTTTTCTTCATCCAACAAAATTTGCTTCAAGCCATCCTGCCCGCTCAAATCAAATACAACCTCCACACCTTCCCAACTTCCATGCCCAAGATAATATCCCTCCAATTTGCTGGCGAATGGAAATGGAATGGGCGTGGAGGCAGAAACAAGGAAGTAACCCGTTACGAGGATGAAAAATAAAAACGATAATGTCAGCACAATGGCGAACGCTCGCAAAAGAAGCAGAAACAAACGCCTGCGGATTTTATGTGTGGATGAATGCATCTACGCCTCGAGTTTATAACCCACGCCATGCACCGTGATGATGAGATCATCAGGCTCAAGTTTGTGGCGCAGGTTGCGGATGTGCGAATCGATGGCGCGCTCGTAACTTTCGAACGCGACGCCATGTGCGGCATTGAGTAATTGACTGCGGGAAAAAATGCGCCCAGGCTGACTCATCAACGTGGCCATGATCTCGAATTCAGTCGGAGTCAACGTAACTTCACGCTTCTTTATCTGGACCGTATAGTGGGTCCTGTCTAATAGAACATTCCCCACGCGGATGATTTCGGCGCTCGAATCGCCAGAGACGCGGCGCAACACAACTTTGGCGCGCGCCACCAACTCACGCGGACTGAAAGGCTTGGTGATGTAATCATCCGCGCCGATCTCGAGGCCGATGAGCTTATCCGTTTCCTCCACGCGGGCGGTGAGCATGATGATGGGCACATCGCTCTCGCGGCGGATGGCGCGGCAAAAATCGAAACCGTCCATTTCAGGCATCATCAGATCGAGCACGATCAGGTCGGGCTTTTCACGGCGCGCGGTTTGCAATCCGTTCACACCATTGCTGGCTGTGACCACATCGTAGCCCGCGGATTTGAAATAATCGCGCGAGATTTCCACGATCTCGGGTTCATCGTCAATGAGAAGGATTTTCTTGGGCATGGGAGTATTATAGTGGGAAGTGGGCAGTGGATGGTGGGAAGTTTCAACTACACACTATCCACCATTCACTGCTCTTTTATTCATACCTCAACGCCACCATCGGGTGCAGGGACGCGGCGCGGAAGGCGGGATACAAGCCGAAGAAGATGCCGATTGCAAGCGCGAAGAAAAAAGCCATCAGGATCGAATCTATAGTGATGAGAGAGTTGATCAATCCTGTCACGCTGAAGCCAACGGCGATGCCAACGCCAAGCAGAATTCCCACCAACCCACCCAGCAGACTCAATGTGACCGTCTCGATAAGAAATTGAGTGAGGATCTGGTTCTTTGTTGCGCCGACGGCTTTGCGCAGGCCTATTTCCTTTGTTCGTTCAGTAACAGAAACCAGCATGATGTTCATAATACCGATACCACCCACAAGCAGGGATATGGCCGCAATTGCGCCGAGAAATATGGTGAGAGTCTGTGTGACAGTGTTCAAGGTTTCCAACGTGTCTGCCTGACTCATAACGTTGAAATCAATTTCCTCGCTGGGTTTCAGTTCGTGCGAGCGGCGCAAAATATATTCCGCCTGGGCCGATATGTTTTCCATATCATCGGAGGAAGTGACGGAAATCAGAATGCTGTTGACTGTCTTTTTGCCGTTATGGTTTGCCGTATCGCCAAAGAGTTTGTTGTATCCCGTTTCCAGAGGAATGTAGATAACATCATCGGGCGAGCCGATTGCAGCCCCTTCCGATTCCAGCAATCCCACCACTTCAAATTTGACGCCATTGATGGCGACCATCTGTCCAATGGGAGAAACGCTCCCGAAGAGGTCTTTCGCAACTGTGGAGCCAAGCACCGCCACCCGCAACTGTGACTTGTTATCGCCATCGGTGACAAAGCGTCCATCTGATATGGTGAATGAACGCGCCTGCGCATGGTCTTCCAGCACGCCAGAGACCGAAGTGGTGAAGCTTTCATCGCCAAATTTCACTGTGTAACTGGATTGATAGACAGGCACCATGGAGGTGACTCCCGTCAAAGTGCGTTCCAGCAAGTCATAATCATCGTAAAATAGATAGCTCGCCTGCTGGGACTGTCCCATGCCTGGCATGGAAGTTTGCTGTCTGCCAGGGGAAATGGACAACAGGTTCGAGCCGCCGCTCTGGATCGATTCGGTGATACTGGCTGTCGCGCCGTTGCCAATGGACAGCAGCGCCACCACTGTCGCCACGCCGATGACGATCCCCAAAATGGTCAGCACCGAGCGCATTTTGTTGGCGCGCAGGGCACGTAATGCAATTTTGATGTTTTCTGAAAATAACATTTTCGTTCTCCAAATCTATCTCGTCATTGCGAGGGCGCAAGCCCGAAGCAATCTCCAACGATGTTCATGAGATTGCTTCGTCGGGAAATCACCTCCTCGCAATGACGGAAAATTACTCATCCCCGCGCGCCATCCCCGCCTTGATCGGGTTAGGATTGGCTTCATCTGAAACGATCTTCCCGTCTGAGAGTTTGATAATCCGATCAGTGTGGCGGGCTACATGCGCGTCATGCGTCACAAGGATCACGGTCTGACCATTTTCACTGTGGAGGCGCTGGAACAAATCCATGATCTCCACGCCTGTTTTGCTATCTAATGCGCCTGTCGGCTCATCGGCCAATAAAATATTCGGCTCATTCACGATTGCGCGCGCAATCGCCACACGCTGCTGCTGCCCGCCTGAAAGTTCATTGGGCGCGTGATGCGTTCGATCTCCCAGCCCCACGCGCTCCAAAGCTTTCCTCGCGCGGTTTTCGCGTTCCTTCCCCGAATAGCCCGCGTAAGTCAATGGCAGCATTACGTTGTCCAGCGCGCTGGTGCGTGCCAGCAAATTGAATTGCTGAAATACAAAGCCGATCTTATGTCCGCGCACTTCGGCGAGTTCTGTTTCATCGAGGCTTTCCACAGATTCGCCATCAAGCGAATATTTTCCACTGGATGGTACATCGAGGCAGCCGATGATGGACATCAACGTACTCTTGCCAGAACCCGAAGGCCCCATGATGGCGATCATCTCGCCTTTGTTGATGGTGAAACTGGCTCCATCGAGAGCGCGTACTTCGGTATCGCCCATCTGATAGACCTTGGTTAAATCTTCCGCGTGGATCATTCGTTCCCCCCGCCAAATAGATTGGGCGCAGTGAAGCTGCTTCCGCGCGCAACGATCTGAAGCGTCTCACCATCCTGCAAATCACCCGTCACCGCCACCAGCTCACCCACGATCGAGCCGCCAACCACATCCACCCGCACAGGTTCGCCGCCGCGCACCGCCCACACATATTCACCCTTGCTGTCATTTTGGATGGCCACCATTGGCACAGCCAGCACCGCCTGCACATCGCTCAACTTGATGACCACATTCGCAGTGGAGCCGAGCGGCAGGAAGACACCCTGCACAGTTTCCAATTCAACTCGAACAGTGTACTTGACTAATCCGCCCACAACTTCACCGACTGGATTGATCGACACCACCGAACCTGTCAGCACCAGATCAGGAACCGCATCCAACGTGACCTCGGCCTGATTGCCCAATTTGACATTCGCCACATCTGATTCATCCACCTGCGCTTCCACATACAGTTGATCCATGTCGGCAATATTCACTGAGAGTTCACCCGTACTCACCACATCTCCAACACGCGAGTCCACTGACAACACCTCGCCGTCAAACGGAGCAATGATGCTCAATGAGTTGACAGTCGCCTGCGCGGCGTCCACCTGAGCCTGCGCCGCGATCACATCGGATGAAGTTTCTCCAGCCAGAAGGCGGTCGTACTCACGCTGGGCATCTTCAAGTTCGGCCTTTTTCAACGCGAGATCATTTTCCGCTTCAATGATCCAATCTTCAGGGGCAGGGCCTTTGAAGTTCTCGGTGGTGTATTCATATTTCCAACCATTACGGGTTTGCACTAGTTCTGCCAAATATTTCGTTTGAGGAACCTTGGTATCGACCTGTAAATAGTGCAGGTAATTTACCGCATCATCATAGTCTTCCTGTGCATTCTTCAGGTCAATGGCCGCTTGCGCCAGGCCCGTGCTCGAAGTTAGAAGATCTTCCAGTTTTTTCTGAGCATTGACCAGGTCCGCTTGAGCCGAGACAATACCTGCGGAAGTGCTGGTCGGGTCCAACATCACCAGAATATCGCCCGCCTTCACAAAATCGCCTGGCCTCACATTGACAGCTTCCACCACACCGCTTGTTTTCCAATCCAGACTGGCAAAGGGCTGGGCCTCAAGAGAGCCAGAGGACTCAATCGTCTCGGCCACATCCAAAGAAACGACAGTGGCTTCGGCTGCTACTGATGTGTCACTGGCATTGGCAGAGGAAAATCCCAACCCGACCAGGGCCACCACGATCAGAGCTATGATCACAATGCTCCAGTTCTTTATCTTTTTGTTTTTCCACAAATTCAAAATCGCATTCATTTTTTGCACTCCATGTTCTTATTTTTCCTATAGGATACATAGTGAATGTGCAGAATTTGTGCAGAAAGGCGGGATGGTTGTGGAGACTTCCTCCCTTTCTGCGGGAGGGGTACGGTATAATTGCGCCCATGCAAACTAACATTATCGGTGTCCGATTTACAAAAATAGGCAAAATCTACCACTTTGACTCCAGCACTCTGCCCGATGTAAAAAAGGGTGAGCATGTCATTGTGGATACCGCACGCGGCAGACATCTCGGTGAAGTTGTCCAAGTTTTGGAAGAGGCTCCTGCCCAACCAGAAGGTGGATGGAAATCTGTGGAGCGGCGCGCCAATCCGCGCGACTTGCTGCTCCAGCAATCCTGGCAATCCAAACAAACCGAAGCCATGATCAACTGCCGCGCGCGCGCATCCGAACTTCGTCTGCGGGATGTAAAGATCGTCACAGCCGAGTATAACTATGACGGCTCACGCCTCGCCTTCCTGTTCAGCACTGAGAGCGAAGAAAAAGCCGATCTCAAATCGCTGAAGAAGGATATGAGCAACCTGTATCCAAACACGCATGTCGAGATGCGTCAGATCGGTCCGCGTGATGTGGCGAAATTTCTGGGCGGTATGGGCGCGTGCGGAATCGAAACTCGCTGCTGCTCAAAATTCCTGACAGACTTTTCCCCGATCTCGATCAAGATGGCAAAAGAACAAGGCATCTCGCTCACGCCGAATGAGATCACCGGCATGTGCGGACGTTTACGCTGCTGTCTCATTTACGAATATGAGCAATATGTGGAAGCGCGCAAGACCCTGCCCAAACGCAACAAACGTGTGGTCACGCCGAAGGGCGAAGGCAAGGTCATTGACGTTATTCCAATGAGCGACAAGGTGATGGTGCTGATCGAAAGCGGCACTGACCGACCACAGAGTTTTACATTTACGCGCGAAGAGATCGAACCGTGGGATGAACTCGAAGCCCTGCGCCGCAAATCCCAGGCTCCCTGTGACCGTCACGAAGGCGGCGGATGCACTTGCGGAAAAGCCAGCCCACTTAAGAAAAGCAATGACCGAAATAACTGACCATTGGGAAACTTCACAAAAAATTCTGGTAATTCTGGCTCATCCCGATGACCCAGAATTTTTTTGTGGCGCCACTCTTGCACGCTGGGCGCTGGCTGGGCATCAGATCACGTACGTTCTGTTGACTTGCGGGGATAAGGGATTTAATCCCACTACTCACCCTGAAATGACAACCGATAATTTATGCGCGATCAGACACGATGAACAAAACAACGCTGCCAATGTCATCGGAGCGAAAGCGGTTCATTTTCTGGACCGTGAAGATGGGTACGTTGTCGCAGACTTAAAACTGCGCCGTGACATTGTGCGCGAGATCCGCAGACATCAGCCTGATATCCTCGTCACCTGTGACCCACAGACCTTATTCGCCACCTATGGCATCAACCATCCCGATCATCGTTACTGCGGACAAGCCGTATTGGATGCGGTTTTTCCCGCGGCTGGTAATATCGCTTATTTCCCCGAATTGCTCACAGAAGGTTTTCAACCGCACATGCCCAAGGAAGTTTGGTGTTCGCTCACCAATCAGCCCAACACAACCATTGATGTGACCGATACCTGGGACATCAAACTCAAGGCTGTACTTGAACATAAGACACAGGTGCAGGATGCCGAGAAACTTATCGAAAGATTCAAGTCAAGAAGAACAGAAGACAGCACGGAAGAGAATCCACGATATGAAGAAAAGTTTAGGGTTGTAAAATATTCATAGTCAAAAGTCGAAGGTCAAAGGTCAGCAGACTTTCGACCTTCGACCTTTGACCTTCTAAAAATGAACATCGTCAATGTTGGATACCAATCAACAAATTATTACCTTATCGACATCAAGGGCGGAAAATTACTCGTTGACTGTGGCTGGCCGGGGACACTTCCGCAATTCTTGGCGGAACTCAAACGCAAGGGCATTTCATTTCAAGATATAAAATATTTGCTCGTGACCCATTTCCACCCTGACCACGCAGGGATGACTCAAGAGTTGAAAAAGCTTGGCATCAAGCATCTGCTGTTGGATGTGCAAGTTAACTTTGTTCCGCAGATGACGGAATTCTTCAAGAGCAAAAACTTTCCCTATGTTCAAATTCAAACGAATGACAGTATCAGGCTCCAGTTAAGTGAGAGCCGAAAATTCCTCGCGGGGATCGGGCTGATAGGCGAGATCATCCACACACCCGGTCACAGCGATGACAGTGTCACATTGCTATTGGATGAAGGTTTTGCATTTACGGGAGATCTGCATCCCGCCTTTATGCTTCTTGAAGATGATGTAATTTCAAGGCAAAGCTGGGATAAAATCCACCAACACAAGATCACAAGAATATTTCCAGCGCACGGCAAATAACTTTCAACTTTCTAAAGGAGCCAACATGACCGATTTTCTGAACGAAGCTAAATCATTATTCACCTACACCCAATCCATGCGGCGTGACTTTCACATGCACCCCGAACTTGGATTCAAGGAAATCCGCACCGGCGGAATCGTAGCCAAGGAATTGGAAGCGCTGGGGCTTGAAGTAACCAAGGGCGTAGGAAAGACTGGCGTTGTTGGCTTGCTCGAAGGCGCGAAACCCGGGCCCACATTGCTCATCCGCTTTGACATGGATGCCCTGCCCATGAGCGAAGACACCGGCGCTGAGTACGCGTCACAAACTCCGGGTGTCATGCACGCCTGCGGACATGATGGTCATACCGCGATCGGCCTGACGGTTGCAAAAATGCTGCACGCGCACCGCGAGGATTTGGCCGGCACAGTCAAGTTTTGTTTCCAACCTTCAGAGGAAGGATTCAACGGCGAGGAAGTCGGCGGCGCGGAAATGATGCTGCGCGACGGTGTGCTGGATGGCCCAAAAGTGGACAAGACATTATCCATGCACTTATGGAATGAAAAACCGCTCGGTTGGGTAAACGTCGCCAAGGGGCCGGTCATGGCTGGCGCGGAACAATTCACAATTAAGTTGACTGGCAAAGGCGGACACGCCGCCGCCCCTCACACGACGGTTGACCCGATCGTGGCGGCGGCTCAAATTGTCACAGCCTTGCAAAGCATCGCTGCGCGCAATGTAGCCCCTTTACACGCCGCGGTCATTAGCGTTACTACTTTACATTCAGGGACGGCATTCAATATCATTCCGCAGGAAGCAGAGTTGACTGGAACCATCCGCACCTTTGACCTGTCTGTGCGCAAGATGGTTTTGGAGCGCTTTGAGCAGATCGTGCGCGGCATTGCCGAAACGATGGGATGCAAGGTTGACATCAACGTTCAACGCGTGACGCCTGCTGTCATCAACAATGATTCAGTTGCGGCAAAAGTTCAGGAGACTGCGCGTCGTCTATTCCCCGAAACAGAGTTGGACACCTCCAATTATCTGACCATGGGCGCGGAAGATATGGCCTTCATGCAGGAAAAAGTGGATGGCTGTTATTTCTTCATTGGTTCGAACAACCCTGAAAAACACCTCGATTACAGTCATCATCACCCCAAGTTTGACTTTGACGAGGAAGCATTGGTGCGCGGGTCGGCGTTGATGGCGTCGGCTGTGGTGGATATGTTGAAGTAAAGGGAAAGAAGTAAAAAGTGAGAAGTGAATCAAAAAGAAGACCGTGGTTGCGGCCTTCTTTTTGTTATTACCTCAATACTTTCTTGAGAAAGACGATATCCATGCCTTAATAGTAGCACAAGCCACTTCGCGGTCGCAATCTACTTTAAATCTGCATGAATAAGCGCAGGTGGTCCCGGCAAGGGTACTATAAAGAATTTTTGCTTCTGATCATCAACCATGTCCAACAGTATCCCAGGATTTGGCAATGGAAGCTTATGGGTCGTTCTGATCGCATACCCTGCCGCACCCATTATTTTGGCCTGGAAATGGATCAATTTATCACGCAATCCTTCCATTGCAGGTGTAAGTGGATCCTGTGGTGCATGGCCGTAATCCAAATTTTCAACCTCATCTGGGGATACTGAAATAAGTGAGTAAAAGTACAATATATCGTCTTTGAGCACTTTTTGTAAACCTTCCCAATCAAGTTTAGCGGTAAAAATTGGGTCCAAGCTTTCATTCGGTGCATCGAAAGCAAAATGAACGCCATCGGGATTGAAGTTTCGCATATTATTGAGCGTAGTGGAGAATTTACCAGCTTCGTCGAAAGCACCTATTACCATCGGCACCAAACCAGGATGTCCATTTATTTGCATAAAAGCAATACCTAGTTCAGGATAACCAGGATAATTTAAAAAGTTTTCAATTTTTGCAAAAGCTCGAGGAATCCCAACAACACCAATCCCTTCAGAGTCACATGACTCTTTTTGAACCAACTTTTGTAAGTCAGCCCCATCCACCTTTCCTGTATATATTGTGTCATACAGGCCAGGCGGGAAAAAATCTAATCTATCGTATTTACTGATTGCTTCTGCAAGCAATACTTCAAAAATATCTCCCGCGTCCCCCATATTCTCAAAAACGACATCAGTGGAAATATCTTTGATCTCTTTCGTCACTCCGTCCTTACCAACCTGCAACACCTTGTCATTTTCAACATAAGCATATCCGCCACCAACGATCCTAACTGCATTATCGGGCAAGACCAATTCTGTGGCAGTTGCTGTAGGCTCGGGAGTATTGGTTGGCGTAAGAGTGGCAGTTGCAGGAATTTCTGTTGAAGTGGCAGTCGCTGTTGCGGTTGATGGAATAGCCTGTGATTGACATCCTGCCAATACAAGGGTTGTAACTATCAAAGTAATTCTCTTGACCCACCATTTTTCTAACTTGAAAATGTCTGTGATTTTATTCATGTTTTATCCTCTCTTGATGAAAGCCATCCTAATGTGTAGGGGCGACCCTTCAATGTTATCGGGATACATTGCTTCCGCCGGGCGGGTCGCCCCTACAGTTACAACAATACTATCGCCACACCTCTGGCGAGCAAGGCTGCCAGCAAAGCGACAACCACTGTCAGCGCGGATATGGTCAACATGGCGCGGGTGCCGAGTTCACGCCGCAGAATGGACAGGGTCGCAAGGCATGGCAGATAGAACATCACGAAGGTTGCGTACACGATCATCTGCTCTGAAGATAAGGCTAATTCAAAATCTGCGGTGCCGAGGGCTTGACTCAGCATGACGAGTGAAAGTTCTTTGCGCAGAATGCCAAAGATCAGCGGCACGCCAACTTGAGAAGGCAAACCGATCAACCATGTGATCGGTCTCGCCATCCAGTTGAAAATATAAGCAAGGTTGAAATAATTCAAAGTCGCCAGTACCGCGCTTCCAGCGATCAGGATCGGCCAGGCTTCCACCACAAACTCGCGCACACGAAACCAGGATTTGCCAAATACGTTCTTCAATGTTGGCACGCGATAGGAAGGCATCTCCATGATTAAGCCTGGAGTATCCTCGGGCATCATTTGCGAGAGTATTTTTCCTGTAAATGCGATGATAAATAAATTGAAAAGAAATAAGGCAAAAGCAATCATTGGTCCCAGATAAAACGCCACTAAACCAAACACAACTGCCAACCGCGCCGCACATGGGACAAGTACCGCCAGTGCGGCGGCAATATAACGGTCACGCGGATCTTCCAACGTGCGCGTGGACATGACTGCGGGCACGTTGCATCCATAGCCGAGGATGAATGGCACAATGGCTTTACCGTGCAGTCCAATGCGATGCATGAATGAATCCATTAGGAAAGCCACACGCGGCAAATAGCCAACATCTTCAAGCAAGCCAAGCCCAAGCAGAAACGGGAGAAGATACGGCAGGACAATTGCAACTCCCGCCGCAATGCCTTGTAATACACCGAGGATCAATTGCTCCAAAAATGACCCTTCTGTAAATGGAGACAAAGCGCCATTCATTATCCAATCAAATAAAGCTAGTAAGGGTGGTTCGGTGAGTTTTCCAATTCCATAGACAGCTTGAAAAAATAAGAACAACACGAACAGCATGATCGCATATCCCCACATTGGATGAAGCAAAACATTATCAAGCCGATCACGCCAGATGATGCGTCTCTCACCTTGCGTAACATATTTTTTCGCAAAAGCAACTGCAAGTGTATGCCGATCATCTGCATTCTGCTTCGCGAAGCGGCCTTCCGCCTTCGGCGTTCCGTCTTCTGAATTCCTCCCCACTTCCAACGCTTTTAAGAATAGTTCCTTCACGCCGCGTCCTTTGCTGGCAACCAACGGCAGGACTGGCACATTCAACTCACGAGACAAACCCACAGCATCAATGTGCAAACCCAGGCGCGCGGATTCGTCGACCATGTTCAGGGCCAGGATCATTGGTTTTCGAAACTGGATCAGCTCCAAAGTTAAAGAAAGAGCCGATGCCAGTTGAGTCGAATCCGCCACGTTGATGATCAAATCCACATCACGCGAATCCAAATATCGCGCGGCTTCCAACTCGGCGGGGCTGCCGCTTTGCAATGTGTACGCGCCAGGCAGATCCACCAGCTCGATCACTTCCCCCGCGACACGCACGCGGCCCTCGGTGAAGGTGACCGTGGTGCCGCTGAAATTTCCTGTTTCTGCTTTATAACCCGCCACCTGATTGAACAACGTGCTTTTTCCGCAATTGGGCAAACCGATCAACGCAACTTTCATTCGTTCACCACCAGAATTTTTTCCGCGATCTCACGGCCCAACGCGATCTCACGCCCATTCACCTCAACCAAAAACGGGCCGCCCAGAGGAGCGACACGCATCACGCGCAAAGAGTCTCCCTGATAAATGCCATATTGATTTAATTTGGCACGCAAGGATGAGTGATCTTCAAAGGAAAATATTTTTACCTGAACGCCTAAAGGAGCATCGGAAAGTTTCATAAAATGGTTATAGTTGAGAGGGAACAGACAGCCAAGTGATGAATATCCTAACATCACGAAATGAAAATCGGGAATTGGACAAATAAAGGTAAAATAAAACCACCTGATAAATTTATCGCTTCCTCTCTTAATCTGTGGACTGGTTCGCGCTCAAAAAGCAGATTCTTCGCCGAGATATTTTTCACCTAAAACCTGCCCCAAACAGAAGTTACAACGAAAAAAAATATGAAACGAATTAGTATTTGGTTGATCGCCATTATCCTTTCGGCAGTTGCGGGGATCTTTGCCGTTCAAATTGCAAGCGCGCCCACAGCAGAAATTGAAGTTACCGATACGCCCGTTTCGAATGACGGTAACTGCGCCTATATGTGGGCGTATCACAACGCGCCAGAGTTGACCGAAAAATTAAGCGCCACATTTCTCACCGTTGATCCAGTCATTATTGCAAGAGCGGAATACTTTGGCGAAGATTGCATTTACGCTGACGGACATTCCACATTTGGCGCGATGGAAACCGATTTTTATATCCGCATTCCTGTTGACGATTTAACCAATGAAGAAGCGCTTGGGAATTGGATGTCACAAGTATTGCCAGTAATCGTCCAACTCCCCCGCGAAGAAATTCAAGGCAATTACGGGTTTGTGGAATTCACCTTTGAGAAAACTGAAATAGATCGTGTGGTCGTGCGAGTTCCAATCCAACTTTATATCAATTCAAATGGCATCACTGGTGCAGAGTTGTTTCAAATGTTTCATAACTTCCCGTAGTTTTCTTTATCCTGACTCTGTTTAAACGAATCCAAAAAGCCGCCAGAGTTGGCGGCTTTTTTATACTTGACATTCCAACTCATTTATCATATACTGCGTTTAGTAATTACTAAACATTCTAAAGGATAGTGTCATGACCACTAAACTCACCCAACTCAAACAGGATTTCACCGAAGGCCTCAGCCAGATCAGCCGTTTCTGGGGTTTTCCCAAAGGCATGGGAGCGATCTTCGCCGTGCTGTATCTTTCCCCCACCCCGCTCTCGCTGGATGAGATCGTTCAAGCGACAGGACTGACCAAAGGCGCGATCAGCACCGAGGTCCGCACCCTGGCGCGCATGGGACTTGTCCACCGCTCATCCAAACTGGCCGACCGCAAAGATTATTACGAAGCCGAGGATGATTTCTACAAATCCATCCGCTCAATCTTAAAAGAGCGTCAGAACAGCGAATTCGACAGCGCGATCCGCTCGGTGAGTGAAACGCTTGAGAAGCTGAAAGCAGGCACGGTCACAGGCGACGAAGCGGAATTGGAATTCGTCTACAAGCGTGTGCAGGCATTACAGGAATTCTTCAATGCAATTGATGGTCTCACAAAAGCCGTCATCAAACTGGAGAGTCTTGGAATGACTAATGTTACGAAGATATTGTCTGTGTTGAAATAAAGCCCATGTCATTGCGAGGGCGACGCACTTTCGCCCGAAGCAATCCCCTACTAATTTGGAGATTGCTTCGCCGCCAAAAACAAAAGCGGCGGCTCGCAACGACACGCACAACAAGGAGCAGCCATGAATACAATATTCGCTTTCGCAATTGAAGTAACTTTAACCTTCATCATTTGCGCGTTGACCTTTCGAATCTTGCGGCCTTACCTGAACCGTATCCTTATTGACCTGTGCGGCACGGAAGAACGCGCGCAATTCTGGACCGTTTTCTCCAACATACTACTTGTCGGTTTTCCACTCCTCATCAGCTTGATGTATCAACCTCAAGCGCTCAATGCTGAAGAATTATTCTTTGAACTGACAAGGCGCACCAGCGGAAATCTCTTCGGTTTCATGTTCGCGCTGATGGCCGTTGGTTTTATCGTTTCGATCTTCGCATTGTTTGCCCCACGGGCAAAGGAGTCAAAATGAGAATCGCAGTCACAGGTGCTTTTAGTTATTCAGGAAAATATATTGCCAAACGCCTGCTCGAACGCGGCGAGGAAGTTTATACACTGACCAATCATCCCAACCGACCTGATCCGTTCAACGGAAAAGTAAAAGCATTGCCACTGAATTTCGCAAACGGAGAAGAGCTGGTCAATAATTTACGCGGCGCGGATGTATTGGTCAACACCTATTGGATCCGTTTTGATAAAGGCAGCAACACTCAACCAAAAGCAGTTGAGAACACAAAAGTTTTAGTCAACGCCGCCGAAAAAGCAGGTGTGAAACGGATTGTCCACATCAGCATTACCAACCCATCCGCAGATTCGCATTTGCCGTATTTCTGGGGAAAGGCCGCCAACGAAAAAGCCGTGGTCGACTCGGGCATGAGCTATGCCATCCTTCGTCCAACCGTGTTGTTTGGCAAGGAGGATATTCTCATCAACAATATCGCGTGGCTCTTGAGAAGCCTGCCGATCTTCGGCTTGCCAGGTAATGGCTCTTACAAACTATCCCCCGTCTATGTGGGCGATCTTGCCAAGCTTGCTGTTGAATCAGTTTATGCAAAAGACAGCTACATTTGGGATGCGGTCGGCCCGGATGAATTCAGCTTCAAGGAATTGGTGGAATTGATCGGTCAAAATGTCGGCAAACAACGATTGCTGATCCCCTTCCCGCCGCGCCTTGCACTGCTTGCCGCGCAATTCATGAGCGTCTTCGTCAACGATGTAATGCTCACCCCCGAAGAAGTGGATGGCTTAATGGCAAATCTTTTGATCTCAAAAGAATCCCCGCGCTGCAAAACGAGTTTGCGGAACTGGCTGGAAGAACACAAATCCACAGTCGGAAAACAATACGCGTCTGAACTCGCAAGACACTTCTAAAAAACATACTCACCCCGAAATTAACCTTTCGCGGGTGAGTATGTTTTTAAAGGCAATTGGGACGCAGATAAACGCAGAAAACGCTGATTCTGCTTTTGATCAGCGAAAATCAGCGTTCATCTGCGTCCACACCTGCCCTTCGCATCGCGTCGCGAAGCGAAGCCGATGTGGCGGGCGGTGCCAGGGAATTAAATTTGGGGTTAATTATGTTTTCAATCTATTGAAACCAAACCCGCGCAGCGCGGATTATCCATGCACCCATAATATTTCTTCCCTGAATTCGTTCCAGTGCGGCGGATTCGCAACACCATCATCTTTCCACAGACAGGGCACTGCGGAACAGAATCGGTGTCACGGCCTACACGTGAAGCCACTGTATCTTCAATTTTCATCATTGCCATTTGGAAAAGCGACACGATATCAGAAAGTTGATACTTCTCACTGGAAGGCACATGCACCAGAGGCAGTCCCGCATCTGTAAATAATTCATCCATGAATTTATCGAATTCACGCGCCTCATTTTTTGAGATCGGGCGCAGAATCTCAACCCCAAACACAGGCGCCAATGTTTGCGGATCGCACATCAAAAAGTCAACGTGCTTGCGAAAAAACTTGTTGAAGAAATGCACATTCTCGTTGGGGCGCACGATATAAAAAAGATCGTTCAACGCAACTTTGGGACAGATCAAATAACGGCCGTCAGCCATTTGATTTAAAACGCGAAAAAGAGCCAGCTCCGTGGTCGTCAGGAACGGCTCTTTAAGTCGATAGGGCAATCGTTGATTATCCGCCTTTTTATCTGTCATCTTATTTATCCAGTGCCGACATTATATATTAGGATTGACTCGCAGTACAGGAAATTACGGATCAGGAACCGCGCATCAATTCCATAACCTCGGGCTTGAGTGCGGCGTTACAGGCAATTCCCTCCCCGTGAGTGTGACCCTCTTCGCCGCTCCACGAACCGAAGAATCCTCCCGCCTCTCGAAAGATGACTGGATACGGCCCGCAGTCATACACATCCAAACGCGGATCCAACGCCACTTCAGCGCGGCCAGTTGCAACAAGTAAATATCCATACGCATCTGCCCAGGTACGCATGAGTGATTTCTTATTTTTAAAACGCTCCACAACATCTGGCATTTTTGCGGTGAGATGTTGAAAATCGGAACTGACCACGCAGGCGTCTGAAAGAGAACTCACAGCGGAGACTCGTGCCCTTCGTCCATTCCACCAGCAACCAGCGCCGTCTGCCGCGTACAGCATTTCATCCAATGGCGGGAAATATGCCGCGCCTACTCTCACGATACCCTCTATCTCCAAGCCGATCAAAACACCATACAAAGGCACGCCGCGAATGAACGAGATGGTTCCATCTATCGGGTCAATGATCCAGCGGAAGGAATGCCCGTTGGCATTTTCACCATACTCCTCCCCCACGATTGCATGGCTGGGAAAAGTATGCTCTATCTCCGCGCGGATATAAGTTTCTGCTTCACGATCTGCAATGGTAACAGGATCGTTATTTTCTTTAAATTCAGGCTGCACGCCTGTGTTGAAGTATCTTAAAGTAATCTTCCCCGCGTTGTAGGCAAGGGAAGTCGCAAATTCAAGGTAGGGTTGGAGGTTCATCTAAACCTATACAGCTTTATTTAAGTCAACCGACATCCCAGCATGCTTAATTTCTTTAGCAAGCCGAAATTTCCACGCCCCTGCACTGTCAAGTGGCAAATACACAACGCCGTTTATATCTGATGGTAGCTCAACGCCATCTTCATAAATTGCGCAAACTCGATTTCGTCCGAGTTTGCCAAAAAAATAACCAAGTTCAAAAATCACGTTCTGACGTGCTCTTGTATGTAGGTTATCCTTTTTAAGAACAGAACCACCAATATCATCTGCGGTTAATAATATTATTGCAAAACCTACGCTCGAGTGTGCTTCAAATTTCTCAATAATTGTCATTCCTGAATTAGGTTGTTCATGTAATATGATAGCTTTTATGCCAAGTCGTTCTATAAACCTTGCAACGGATTCTTTCAATGCCTCGTTATGGCCATGCACAATAAAGGCCTGATCGGTCAGCTTTATTTTTTCATATGCATTCGCTCCAACACTGGTACTTCTTGTGTACAACTGGTCATGCCATGTTTTTAGAATAGAAAGCAGACTGACTTGGTTTCTTATAAGGAACGTTGATGCTTCTTCAGACTTTCCATTTGTGTCAACAAACTCTTTAAGGCTACTAACAAAACTTTGTCCAGAAGCCTCAAAATCTTCTATGGTCAATCCCATTTCTCGTAAATTGTCTTTTTGTTTATTAATTCGCTCGATTAAATTCTTTAAGGAAGCTACTTTTTCGAGCATACTATCCTTAGTATATTCGCTAGATACAAATCTAACTTTTTCACAGTCTACAATCCAAGATGCCACAAGATTTACATCCACCATGATCATTCCTTTCACAAAACACTAGTATTTTAATCTTCCGACTTTGTACAACTATTTTACTTCCTAGTCATTACTTTAAAAGTTTAATCAATAACTGGCCCTCTTCATCTTCGCTACTTACTTCCCCATCCAGCCATGCGGCGCGGAGTTGAGATAACACTTCGCCGAAGCGCGGACCAGATGGAAGTCCGCGCGCTTTCAGGTCATTGCCTGTTGTATGTGGTTTTACATGTCGCCACATTGAAAGATAATCCAGGAGTGCCTTTTCGCGCGAGACCAGATAGACAACATAGACCGAAAGCTCTGGCAATTTTTCAAGCGCATAGGTCCACACACTTGGCTTTGAATTCACAAGAAAAGGCAGGCTTTTCTTTAATTGGGATACAGCCCAAACTGAATATCTCAAATCGGAGGTGAAGTCCAGGCGCTCTGCAATAGACATAATTCCAGCTTCCATTAAATCCATCAGCCAAAGCATATATCCCATTGCGGTTCGGCTGGTGGGAATATCCAATATCGGATCCATATTAAGATAATCTGAATAAGCGGGATCAAACATCGGCAGGTCGGGGTGAATCCTTTCAAATATACCCAGGCTGCCCGCACGCAGGATCATTCGAGATGAGTTTTCTTCTTCAAAGATCAGATCCAATTCGTGGCGGATGCGTTCGCCGCTTAATCTTGTAATTACCGCAAGCGCTTCTGGATTAATTAAGTTTAGAGTTGAAGACTCAAGGGCGAAGGAGTAACGGCCTTCGTAGCGGATGGCGCGGAAGATTCGAGTAGGATCATCCATAAACGAGCGTGGATGTAAAACACGGACAATTCCTTTTTCGAGATCGGCCTGTCCATTTAGCGGATCAAGCAATTCACCGAAATGGTCACCATCCAAGCGGACAGCCATTGCGTTAATAGTGAAATCGCGGCGGCGAAGATCATCATCTATCGTTGATGGTTTTATGGCTGGCAAAGCGCCAGGGTGTTGATAGGTCTCTTTGCGGGCGGTGATTAAATCCAAGGATGAAGGATGAACGCTTCGCGTGAAGGTTGAAGGTAAGTACCAAATTGCTGTGTGGAATTTTTGATGTGTTGTAAGTTTGCCACCATATTTTTTGACAAGTTCTTGGCCGAGTTTAATCGCGTCGCCTTCGACGATGACATCGAGATCGTTGACAGGTTTGTTTAGCAAAAGGTCGCGCACGAAACCGCCGACGATATAGCAGGGCATGTCCATTGCGGCGGCTTGGGCGGCAATGTCTGAGAGTAGAGTCTGCTTTTCGGACGGGAGCAGGTTCGGGTCACGCATGAGGCGGAGCAAGTCCTTTTGCATAAAATCAATTTTACCCTTATAATCGCGGACATGTTAATGAACCCGAACCCGTCGCCTCAAATATATAAAACTACCAAGTCTGGCTAGGTTCGATTCAGTGCGTTCAAACGGCTCCCAGATTTGGCGAGCCGTTTTTCTTTTGACAGGTGCGCGATGGAAAAATTAACAATTGCCGATCTAACAGAAAGAATGCACGAGTTGGTAAAATCCAAAGGCTGGTATGAGAAAGATACCAAACGCCCGCAGACTCCACGCAACCTGGCCGTGTCGCTATCCATTGAAGCGGCTGAGATACTTGAACATTTTCAATTCGGCGATGAGATCAAAGACATTAATGAATTGGGCAGCGAACTGGCGGATGTAACTTTGTATCTTTTACAATTGGCTTCTGTTTCTGGAATTGATCTTGAAGAAGTTGTCTTGAAGAAAATAGAAATGAATAAGACGAGAACTTGGGATGTTGAAAAAAACAAGGGTTAGTATGAAGAAAAATAAAGCGACATACAGAAGTATTATTCTCCTTATATTCGGATTTTACTGCTTCATTTGCATTACTCTGATTCCCGCAGGAACTTTACTCATAAGGCAGGAGAGCGGAAGTTGGGGTGATATTTTCTCTTTAGGACAATTTCTAACAGACTTATGCTTAATTCCGTTTGCTATTTTTGCTTTTTACTATACTCTTTACGAATTAAGGAAATCACAAGAACATGCAGATTTTAATATTGGATGGGAAATTCCCACCGGAATGAATAAAACATATTCAGATAACCGCCCTATGTCAGCAAATTTTTATTCCCCGTCCATTGTTCTCAGCAACAAAGGTACTGCTCCTTCGATTCACTATCAAATAACACTTGAAATACCAACAGAAATCGGTAGAACAAAAATGACTAATCCAAATCTAGACTGGAAAGGTTCACATCAAGGCGATTTCCAGAAATTCATATTCACTAGCGCTTCACACTTAATCTCTTTTCCTAATGCTCCGTTTATTAATCTTGGAAAAATTGAATTTACTGAGACTGCTTTACTTCCAGAGGAAATAGTCATTAAATATTATATCGCCAGTGATAAGGATGAATACAAAAGCGGAAAAATAACAATAAATTTTATTGAAAATAAAAAACTAGAGAAGTAAAAAAGGTAAATAATGAACATAACTGTTTTTGGCGGCGCACAACCCAAGGAAGGAACATCGGCCTACGAAGAGGCGCGTACACTTGGCGCGCTCCTTGCCCAGCGCGGACATGCCGTATTGACTGGTGGGTACATGGGCACGATGGAAGCTGTCTCACGCGGAGCGCATGAGGCGGGCGGACACGTGATCGGCGTGACTTGCATTGATATTGAAGACTGGCGCAAGTCAAAGCCGAATCAGTGGGTGAAAGAGGAAAGACGGAAGCAAACCCTCATTGAACGATTGCAGGCTTTGATCGAAGGCTGTGATGCGGCGATTGCCCTCCCAGGCGGAGCTGGCACACTGGCCGAAATTTCGTTGATGTGGAATTTAATGATCGTGGAGTCCCTGCCTCCTAGGCCGCTGACACTGATCGGGCGCGGTTGGCAGTCCACGTTCGATCAGTTCTTCAACGAGTTTGAAACGTATATGCCCGTACATCAACGAGAGTTGTTATACTTCGCGGATGATGTGAAAATTGCTGTTGATTCGTTGACAAGTTAGCAGGTTTGAACGTTTAAACGTTCAAACCTTTAAACCTGATAACCCGAAGAGGACAAAATGGCTGAAGATAAATTAACAACACGCGCGGAAGATTTTTCAGAATGGTACAACCAACTCGTTATTAAAGCTGACCTTGCAGACTACGCCCCAGTGCGCGGATGCATGGTAGTCAAACCCTATGGCTGGGCATTGTGGGAAAACATCACAGCCGCACTGGATAAGGAATTCAAGGCAACAGGTCATGTCAATGCGGCGTTTCCGATTCTTATCCCCATGTCTTTCTTTGAAAAAGAAAAGGAGCACGTGGAAGGTTTCGCTCCCGAGCTTGCGGTCGTCACACACGGCGGCGGAGAAAAGCTCGAAGAACCTTTGGTGGTACGTCCCACCTCTGAAACCATTATTGGATATATGTATGCCAAGTGGGTCAAATCCTGGCGCGACCTGCCCATCCTGATCAATCAATGGGGATCTGTGCTTCGCTGGGAAATGCGCACCAAACTCTTCCTCCGAACGGCCGAGTTTTACTGGCAGGAAGGCCACACCGCGCATGTAAGCGCGGAAGAAGCCAAAGAGGAAATGTTCCGCATCCTTGATATTTATACCGATTTCGCGGTCAATGAAGCGGCGCTTCCCGTCATCAAAGGCACAAAGAGCGACACCGAGCGTTTTGCTGGCGCGCAGATCACCACATCCATTGAAGGCATGATGCAGGATAAACGCGCACTGCAATCAGCCACTTCACATTATTTCGGACAGAACTTTGCAAAGGCTTTCGAGATTCAATACCTCGATACCAACAACACGCTTCAATTTGCAGAAACGACTTCGTGGGGACTTTCCACGCGCATGATCGGCGCGATCATTATGACTCATGGAGATGATCAAGGGCTTGTACTGCCTCCCCGCCTCGCCCCCATTCAGGTTGTTATTGTACCCATCTTCAAAAAAGATGACGAGAAAATCAAAGTAATGGAAGTCGCCGACCGCGTCTTCATGGAACTCAAAGCCGCAGGCATCCGCGTCAAAATGGATGACCGCGATAACGTCAGCAGTGGATTCAAATTCAACGACTGGGAAATGCGCGGCGTTCCTGTCCGCATTGAAGTGGGCCCCAAGGATGTGGAAAAGGGATCCGTTGCCCTTGCCCGCCGGGACCGTCCCGGCCGCGAAGGCAAATCCTTCGTCCCACAGGCGGGTCTGGACTCAACTGTGAACGGGTTGCTCGTCGAAATACAGGATTCTCTCCTCAAGCGCGCCACCGAATTCCGCGACGCAAACATCCATACACCCAAGGGTTATGACGATCTGAAAAAGATCGTAACAGACGGATGGGCATTTTCCTATTGGTGCGAATCAAAGGAATGTGAAACCAAAGTCAAGGAAGATACCAAAGCCACCACACGCAACATTCCTTTTGACCAACCCACGGAAGAAGGCACATGCATCGTCTGCGGCAAGCCTTCCAAACGCAAAGTATATTTCGCAAGAGCGTATTAAAAAACAGTGGATAGTGGGAAGTGTGTGGTGGTCAACAATAGATCACTACCCACTGTCCACTACCCACTACCCACTGCCTTCATGCCCGCCATAGACCTCGCCCGACTTCGCAAGCAAGCCAACCGCCTGGCAGATTTTTTCTTTCTGCCAGATGAGTTCATGAAGCATTTGCGCGAGATGCTGGATTTTTACGTTAACTATACCCTGCGTACCAAAGAGAACGTTGCCCCTGGTTCCAACCTAAAAACATATCGTACGCCGCCCGCCGTGCTCACACACATTGAAAATGAATTGCGTGTGGTCGCTGAGGCAAATCCGTATTTTGCGCTTGAACTCGCGGATATTCTATGGGATGAAGGCGCGCTCGAAACCCGTCTGCTTGCCGCATTCCTTTTGGGACGAATCCCTCCACAAGAGGAGCATCTTTTGCCCCGCATCACCGCATGGACACAGCAGATCCGCGACCCCAATGTGCGCTCTGCGTTGCTTTCTACAAGCCTCACCCGCATGAGGAAGGAAACACCGAATCAATTCCTCGCACTTGTTCGTGAATATCTGCATCCAGAACGCTCCCGCACATGGGCCAATGGCATACAAGCCCTCCTGCCCATGATTGCAGATACAACTTTTGCAAATCTTCCCCCAATCCTAGATATTGTTGAGCCGATCATTGAAGAAGCCCCTTCAACTCTGCAAGACGATCTCGCAGAGTTGATCGTAGCCCTCTATCGCGCATCGTCCAACGAAACCACCTTCCTGCTTAAACACATTCTCAACACCACACAAAACCCGATGACCGTTGTGACCATGCGCCGCATTGCCACTTCATTCCCGCCTCCGCTTCAAGCGGAACTGCGCGATCTATTACGTCCGCAACAGCCCTCAGCGCCTGCGCTTGTGGAAGAGGAAGAAATCATCATTGATGATTTTATTGTAGAGCCAGTCAAACCGATCATTGAACCTCCCGTTGAAAAACAGCCGCGCAAAAAAAGGGCGCCTCGAAAATTTAAATTGGATAACTCAAGAATCATTTACCTTCACGGACTCGAGAGCACCAGCCAAAGCGGCAAAGCCCGTCAATTTGCAGAAAAATTCCCTGGCATGATCACGCCTGATTTCACAGGCTCATTCGAAGAACGCATGAAACAACTCAAGCCGATTCTTGGCCGCAAGAAAAACTGGACCATCATCGGCTCGTCCTTTGGCGGGCTGATGGGCGCAACTTTCACGCTCGATCATCCGACTCAAGTTCGGAAATTGGTACTGCTCGCGCCCGCTCTGATACTGGAGCCTTTCGCATCGCGCCTGCTGACGCCTGTCTCTGTTCCAACGATCATTGTCCACGGGGCGGAGGATGACGTTGTGCCGCTTGAACCCGTGCGCGAACTGGCCAAAAGATCATTCACATTTTTAACCTACCATGTTGTTGAAGATGGTCATCGCCTGCAAAAAGCATTTGAAGAGTTGAATTGGGAAGATATTTTGGCGTAGGCAGGAGAGCAGACTTCAGTCTGCTTTTGTCGCGGACTGAAGTCTGCTCTCCAAATGGAGGTAATCATGAATCAACAAATCTACTGGCATACCACCGTAAAAATGCCAGATGACTCAAGCCTTACTCCCATCCCTGCCAAAGTGGATGTGGCAATTATCGGCGGAGGTTACACAGGGTTGAGTGCGGCATTAACTTTGGCAAAGCGCGGTGTGAGTGTAGTTGTGCTGGAAGCGGAGACAATGGGCTGGGGCGCGAGTTCCCGCAACGGCGGCATGACGTTGACCGGACTCAAAGTCTCCATGCAAACGATCATCAGGAAATATGGGCGGGAAATGGCGAAGGAATTATTTCAGGCATCCATTGATTCAGTAAATACGGTTGAAGAGATCGTCAAAGAAGAAAATATCAATTGCGGATTTGCGCGCACAGGCCACCTGTTGGCGGCGAATAAGCCAAAGCATTATGAAGCGCTCAAAGATGAAGTGGATTTCATGGCAAAGGAATTCAATCATCAAGTCCATCTTGTATCGCCAAAGGATTTACAGAGTGAGATCGGCTCGAATGTGTATCATGGCGCATTGGTGGATGATGTCAGCGCGGGGTTGAACCCTGCTCAATTCGTGGCGGGGCTGGCAGGCGCGGCTGAAAAGGCGGGGGCAATGCTCTGCGCGCGAGCGCGTGTGACCAAGATTCAGCGGAGCGGGAACCGCTTTCTTATCGAAACAGAGAGAGGCTCATTAACAGCAGAATCCGTTTTTGTAGCGACCTCTGGTTACACAGGAAATGTCACAAAGAATTTGCAGAGAAAAATTATTCCGATCGGATCGTTCATTATTGCAACGGAAAAATTATCGGACGAACTCGCGCACGAACTCAGCCCGAAGAATCGCATGATCTTCGATTACAAACATTATTTAAATTATTTTCGGCTGTGGGATAACCGCATGATCTTCGGTGGGCGCGCGGCGTTCTTCCCTGAAAATGAAAACACCATCGCGCAAAGCGGAGAGATTTTGCGGCGCGAGATGATCCAGGTCTATCCTCAATTGAATAATGTAAAAGTGGATTATGTTTGGGGCGGCACGTTGGATTTTGCATTCGACATGATGACGCACGTCGGTGAATTGGACGGCATTCATTATGCGCTTGGCTACGCGGGACATGGCGTGGCGATGGGAACTCATTTGGGCAGGACCGTTGCCGAAGCGATGTTGAAGGGAAATATAAAAGAGCATCCGTTCGCAAAATTTGATTTTCCAAATGCGCCGCTGGGACTATATGATGGCCGCCCGTGGTTTTTACCTTTCGCGGGGATGTGGCATAAGTTTTTGGATTGGGTGGAATAAATCTTTAAACACAAAAAACACGAAGTTCACGAAGGAAAGCCTTTGCGTTTAAATAACGTAGTAAATTACGACAAAGACGATTAAAATAGCCGCTACAATTCTTACCAAATCCAGGAGGCAGTTATGGCAAAGACCAGCAAGCCGAAAGAAATGGAAGGCGAAGTTTATTATCCGTCCGAGCAGGTTGTATCACAGGCAATTTTAAAAGATTGGGATGCGCTGGCGGAAAAAGCCAATAAAGATTTAGAAGGCTTTTGGGGCGATGAAGCCAATGAATTGGAATGGTTCAAGAAATGGGACAAAGTGCTCGACGACTCGAACAAGCCATTCTTCAAATGGTTCGTGGGCGCAAAGACCAACATTGTCCATAACGCAATCGACCGTCATCTCAAGACCCATCGCAAGAATCAACTTGCCTTGATGTGGGAAAGCGAAGACGGCAAGATCGAACGCACTTTCTCCTATTACGCCATGAACCGTGAAGTTTCGCGCATGGCGAACATTATTAAATCAATGGGCATTCAAAAAGGCGAACGTGTCACCATTTACATGGGACGTGTGCCTGAGATCGTCTTTGCCATGCTGGCCTGCGCCAAGATCGGCGCCATCCACTCGGTGGTGTTCGGCGGATTCTCAGTCGATTCACTGCAAGGGCGCATCGACGACAGCCAGTCGAAACTGGTCATTACCTGTGACGGTTCGTATCAAAACGGCAAGATCGTTGAACTCAAAAATATCGTGGACGATTCCATCAAGCGCTGTCCGTCAGTGGAAAATGTGATCGTCGTCAAGCGAACAGGCCAACCCGTCAATATGGAAGCGGGGCGCGATCACTGGTATCACGATCTATGCTCACTCCCGATCGCCAACGGCAAATGCGCAACTGAAGTCCTCGATGCCGAAGATCCGCTTTTCATCCTTTACACATCAGGCTCAACGGGCAAACCGAAGGCCATTTTGCACACACACGGCGGCTACATGGTCGGCACGTATTCCACGCTCAAGTACGTCTTTGACATCAAAGATGAAGACCGCTGGTGGTGCACGGCCGACCCAGGCTGGATCACAGGGCATTCCTACATCGTCTACGGCCCGATGATCGCAGGTGCGACTTCGATGCTCTTTGAAGGCGGCCCAACCTTCCCCTATCCGAATCGCTGGTGGCAGGTTGTCGAACGCTATGGGATCACGGTCTTCTATACAGCTCCGACTGCCATTCGTGGACTCATGCGCTTTGGGGAGGCGTGGCCCAACAAGCACGATCTCTCTTCCCTGCGCCTGCTCGGCTCTGTCGGTGAGCCGATCAACCCTGAAGCATGGAAGTGGTACTACCGCGTCATTGGCAAAGAGAAATGTCCGATCATGGATACATGGTGGCAGACCGAGACTGGCAACTTTATGATCACACCAACGCCGGTCGTTCCGCTCAAGCCTGGCTCTGGCACGCGTCCATTTTTCGGGCAGGAAGCTGAGATCGTGGATGAGCAAGGGAATCCAGTGCCAGACAATACCGAAGGCTACCTCACCTTGAAGAATCCGTGGCCCGGTATGTTGCGCACGATCTACGGCGACGATGAGCGTTACGTTAATCAATACTGGTCGAAGTATCCCGGGCGCTATACCACCGGTGACTCAGCCAAGCGCGACTCAGACGGCTATTACTGGATCATCGGCCGCGTGGATGATGTCATCAAAGTTTCTGGTCACCGTTTGGGAACCGCGGAAGTTGAGTCAGCGCTAGTCAGTCACCCCGCCGTGGCCGAAGCCGCCGCAATTGGCTTGCCGCACGATGTCAAAGGACAGGCCATTTACACCTTCGTTCTTCTGCGCTCAGGTTTTTCTCCGTCTGCTGAGCTTTCAGAAGAACTGCGTCAGCATGTCTCCAAGCACATGGGACCCATCGCCCGCCCTGAAGATGTGAAGTTCGTGGATAAACTTCCGAAGACCCGCTCCGGCAAAATCATGCGCCGCGTGTTGAAGGCAAGAGCGCAGGGATTGCCTGAAGGTGATATTAGTACGTTGGAAGAATAAGGTTTTTCTCTGGAGTCATTCAGCTTGCTGAATGACAATAAAGCAAGTCAAACAGCAAGCTGTTCGACTCCAGAGTAAGGTAATCCGCAGCATGGATGATATCTATAAAACGTATCCCCATAACCCGCCGCATTATTTCGTTTCAAATTCCCTCTACATTGTGACGGGATCAATTTTATACAACAAGCATTTGCTGACAAATATCACACACAAGAGAATTGTGTGTGATATTTTATTTGAACGAGCCGCGCATTGGGATTGGGATTTGGAAGCGTGGGCGATCCTCGAAAATCACTATCACTTTATTGCCCGCGCTCCTGAAAATGCATTGACATTGGAAAAGTTGATTCGACAATTTCACTCCAAGTCTGCGGTTGAGTTGAACAAGCTGGATAAAACATTGGGCCGCAAAGTTTGGCACAATTATTGGGATACGTGCATTACGCACGAAACTTCTTATCACGCACGGTTGCATTATGTTCATCTCAATCCTGTCAAGCATGGGTTGGTTAGCGCAAAGCGTGCAGAAGATTATCCCTTTTGCAGTTATCGCTGGTTCCTGGAAAAAGCGGATGATAATTTTCGGGACGTTGTCATGAATCAGCCGATTGACAGGGTGGATGTTTACGATGAATTTGACGATTGACTCTGGAGTCGTTCAGCTTGCTGAACGACATAAAAAGTCCAACAGCAAGCTGTTGGACTCCAGAGTTAATTCCAGAGTTATTAAATCCCTCCGCGCTCCTGCATAACGGCGCGGATTTCTTTTTCGAGTTTGTCGGCTTCGGTTTCTAGTTCGGCGAGTTCGGCCAGCATCTTTTCGCCAGCGGATTTGTCTTCGAGGGAGTTGATGTTGATGCGGACGTTGTAGCCTGCGGCGGTCAGTGCGGCGCGGGACATGGCGAAGCCAGACATCGAGTCGCTGATGGCGTTGAGGTTGCCGTGCTTAGCACACTTCAAAGCCAGTTCCATTACTTTGAGGACATCTTCCGAAACATGCAATGGAATGTGCGCGGCGTTGAGGGTGGCTTTGATGATGGCGTTGTTACGCGCTTCCTTTTGCTCTTCAGTTTCCTTGGGTAATTTGAAAGTTGCCATCAACACTTCAAACGCCGCGGCGTCATCATCCACGGCGTGAGTGAGTTCGGCGCGCAGATTTTCAGCGACGACTCGAATGGCTTGCATTTCAGCTTCGACTTCGGCATATTTCTTTTTGCCGATGGTGAGTCCCGCCACCATGGCGACGAGTCCCGCACCCATGGCGCCAGCGTAGGCCGCAGCGGAGCCGCCGCCCGGAGTCGGTGTCGGAGCGGCTAATTCGTCGATGAAAGAAGCAGGCCCGGGTGAGTCAGAGGCGGGAGCGGATACAGCAGAAAAGAGTCTGGCTTCAAGAATCTGCTCTTTGTCAAATTGATCCAGTTGGGTGTACCAGACCGCCGCATCTGTCAAAGCATCCTGCGGGATCAGGCCAACCAGTTCCGTGTGATGAATGCCCACACCATAACGCTCGGCTTCGCGCCGCACGGTTTCAACCACGCGCGCGATGGGCGTTTCGCGGAAGTTGGTGAGGTTCATCGAGACCTGCGCGCGGCCATCCACAAGCAGGCCAAGCCCCTTGACGTAACGCAGCCCGCCCGACGAATTGCGAATGGCCTTGGCGATCTTCTTGGCGATGCTGGAGTCGTCGGTGGTGAGATAGACATTGAAGGCGATCAGCGGATTGCGCGCACCGATGACGGTTGCGCCTGCCGCGCCAAGTTCGCTGGGACCAAAATCGGGTCTGCGCTCTGGGTCAGATTCGACTTCTGTTTTGAGACCTTCATACTGGCCTCTGCGGATGTTCTCAAGATTGGCACGTTCGGGACGAGCCGCCGCCGCTTCATACAAATAGACGGGGATGTTGAGTTCGCTTCCAACTCGCTGACCCAACCTTCGGGCAATGGCGATGCACTCCTCCATGCTGGCATTGGAGAGCGGGACAAACGGTACAACATCGGTTGCCCCAATGCGCGGATGCGCGCCCGTGTGCTGATTGAGATCGATCAATTCAGAAGCGGTCTTGATGGCGCGGAATGCAGCCTCTTCGACCACAGCGGGCGCGCCTGCGAAGGTCAGCACTGTGCGGTTATGATCGAGGTCGGAGGAACGATCCAGCAGACGCGCGCCGTCCACAGAGGTGATGGCGGCTACGATCTGGTCAATAATCTCAGGGCGGCGTGCTTCGGAGAAGTTGGGGATACATTCGATTAATGTAGTCATTTGGTCTCGTTGTCCTTGGTCGGATGGTCGGGATTTTAGATTTACGATTTTGGATTGGCAAGAGCAATTATAAGGGGTTTATGTTTTGTTTGTGCTATACTCACAAAAATGATTGTCGACAAATTCGAGGTGGATGATGAGTGAAAACCCTTTAATCAACATAGGCGAACTTTCCAAGCCTGCAACAGTCTTAATCGAGAAAATCTCGGATGCAATCGGCGGGATTTTTGAACCCTATCAAATTACTCGCGTGGCAAAAGCTGAAGCTGAGGCTAAGATAATAGAGGCAAGGGCTGAAATTGAAATTACTGACATTCAACGACGAGCTATTAAGCGCTTTTTGAAGGAAGAAGAAAGAAAACAAAAGAACATCGAACAAATCACTCAAAAAGCCCTTCCTCAACTTAGTGACGAATCACATCCTGACAAAATAGAGGATGATTGGATTTCTAACTTCTTTGACAAATCACGATTGATTTCCGACAATGAAATGCAGGAATTATGGTCAAGAGTATTAGCAGGCGAGGCAAATTCTCCTGGTACTTACTCTAAAAGAACAGTAAACCTTCTTTCTAGTCTTGATAAAAGTGACGCTGATTTATTTACACAGTTATGTAGTTTTGGATGGCAAATTCACGACGGTAATTTAACACCTTTAATTTATGATGAACAAAACAAAATATATACGGACCAAAATATTGATTTTGTTTCCTTAAGTCATTTAGAAAGTATTGGTTTAATTCAATTTACTAGCCTTGGCGGCATTTCAGAGACAGGGTTGCCAGAAAAGTTTAACGCTTATTACTACAACAAATCCGTGCCTTTAGAATTACCTAATGGCAGTGATCAGACATTAACTATTGGCAAGGTTCTGTTAACAAAGGTTGGATTGGAGATTGCGCCCATATGTGGCGGCAAGCCAATTGACGGTTTCTTTGAATTCATTTGCGAAAATTGGAAAAAACAAAAATTCATCAATGAAGAAGAGATAGCACCAGAAGCCCCGCCTCCAGTTGAAGCAGAATAAATAAAACAAAAATCTCCTGTCGCGGCAGGAGATTTTTGTTTGTGGGGTTGGGGTGGTTAACACACATGCTTTTCGAGTCTTTCAAAACGCGGAGAGTTTATAATCGACCAAGTATCTCAATCTTCGAGGAGACCATCCATGAACCTGATTGATATTCAACATCTCAGAACTGCAATTGAAATTGCAAGGCAGGCACGCGAACATGGCAATCATCCCTTTGGCGCGCTGCTGGTGGACAAGGAGAATAATGTTTTATTGCAAGCCGAAAATACGGTAGTCACTGGGCGTGATTGCACAGGTCACGCCGAGACAAATCTCATGCGGCTTGCCACTCAGCGCTTTTCATCCGAAGAGCTTGAATCCTGCACACTTTACACAAGCACAGAACCATGCGCCATGTGCGCAGGCGCGATCCATTGGGGTAATGTAAGGCGCGTTGTATACGCTTTAAGTGAAGTTGGTCTGTATGATCTTATCGGCCCATCGCCAGAGCATTTACTGCTCCCATGCCGTGATGTGTTTGCGCACAGTCAGCGGGCTATCGAGGTGGATGGCCCCGCGTTGGAACTCGATGCGGAGGCACGCAAAGTCCATGAAGGTTTCTGGTCAACATAGCAAGGCTGATTTAGCCAACTGTTACGAATCCCAAAGGAGAGAATTATGTTTGGATTATCAAAGGAACAAACCAGTTTTCAATTCACGAACAAATGCCCATTATGTAATGGATGGCCGATCATTCCACGCTATATCAAACCTGACGGCCAGAAGACTTCGGCATTAAACATATTATGGCTCATGGATCGTGATACGGTCGCAGAGTGCCCAAAGTGCAATCAACGCTGGCATGTGTTTGTGGCTAAGAAATAATCTATAGTCAGTATCATCAATTTGATAGGAGTTCATCATGGAAATGAAAAACATCCCATTCAACACAACAGACTGGTCGGAGATTGTCCCAACCGAACACAAAGGGGAAAAGGGAATGGCAATCTGGCGGACTCAACAATTTGATGCCGTCCGCGTGCGCATGGTGGAATACAGCGCAGGCTACCTCGCCGATCACTGGTGCAAAAAAGGTCACATCCTGTTTTGCATCGAAGGGGAGTTACATACCGAGCTTGCCGATGGCAGGGAATTCATCCTCACTGCGGGAACAAGTTATCAAGTTGCAGATAATGCCGAGCCACACCGATCCCACACAAACGCGGGCGCAAAACTTTTTATTGTTGATTAGATCGTAATGGAATAATACACACCGACTTATGGCACTCATCCTATTTGACTATGACGGCGTACTCGCGGACACTCTCAGCGACATGATCCTGTTTGCACAACAAGTCTGCGACGAATTAGGTGTAAATCACGTTGTGACACCTGAAGATCTAAACTCATTGGAGATCATGTCATTTGCAACTTATGGTCAACAACTAGGAGTCCCCGAACATTTGGTGGATGAATTTGTCCGCCGCGCCCTCAAGAAATTCAGCGGTAAGAATTCTCCGCCCGACATTTTCACTGGTATGGATGAAGTCCTCAAAAAACTGTCAGCGTATAACAGCATTGCCATTGTCACAGGCAGTGCAACACCCTCGGTAAAGAACTTCCTCGCCGCTCATGGCTTGCTTGAATATGTTCAGGCAATATACGGGTTGGATTTACCAGGCTCGAAGTCTGAAAAGATATTGTCCGCCAAAATGCGCTTCGCAAAAGATAATGAGAATATTTATATAGTGGGAGACTCTTTAAGCGACATCCGCGCGGCAAAAGAGACAAACATCAAAAGCATCGCCGTCAGTTGGGGACACCAAAGCCTGGAAAAACTATCCAGCGCCGCACCAGATCATCTCGTCCATTCACCACAAGAGTTATTCGAAACCCTCACAAAATCCGAAAACCAATAGCATCCCTCATCCCTCATCACTCATTACTCGTCACTCATCACTTTTCACTCATCCTTCATCCTTCACGCACTCCTTCATGTATAATTTCCGCTCCTATGAACACAACACCCTTTGATCTTGTCATATTTGATTGCGACGGTGTACTGGTAGAGAGCGAGCCGCTCGCCACACAAGTCTTTGTCCAAATGCTCGCCGAGTATGGCTTTCAACTAAGTTACGAAGAATACCTGCGCAAGTTTTCAGGTGCGGTCATATCCAAAAGGTTGGAAGTCACTGCACAGACACTGAACTGGACTCCGCCCGCAGACTTTCTATCCATTTTCGATCAACGAATTATTCCATTAACCGAAAGCGAACTCAAGACCGTCCCTGGCATCCACGCGCTCATCGAGAGCCTGTCCGTGCCGATCTGCGTCGCGTCCAACGGCAGCCGTGACGAGATCACGCTTCGATTGAAACTCGCTCATCTGACAGAGCACTTCGGCAACGCCATCTTCAGCGGATTGGAAGTGCCGTATCCCAAGCCCGCACCAGACGTCTTTCTGGCTGCTGCCAAAGCCTTCGACATTTCCCCCGCCCGCTGCATCGTGATCGAAGACAGCACACTTGGCGTTACAGCCGCCGTTCGCGCAGGCATGAAAGTCTACGGCCATGCCGCGTTCACGCCGAGCGAGTCACTGCGGGAAGCGGGAGCAATCCCTTTTGACAATATGATGGAATTGAAAAGCATCATCACCCCCAATTTAATTTCCCTGGCACCGCCCGCTAGGGAAAAAAGCTGATTTTGCTTTCGATCAGCGAAAATCAGCCTTTATCTGCGTCCCATTTGCTCTTAAAAACAAACTCACCCACGAAAGATTAATTTCGGGGTGAGTTATGTTTATATCTATCTTATGCGAGTGTGGCGATTAACCGTTGCCGTTGCCGCCGTTGTCGTTTCCACCGCCGCCACCGTTATCATTACCACCGCCGCCGTTGTCATCATTACCACCACCGCCGCCGTTATCGTTACCACCGCCGCTGTTGTCGTTTCCGCCACCACCGCTGTTGGAATTGTCGTTACCATTATCATCGTTTCCATTCCCACCGTTGGAATTGCTGTCATTTCCATTGTCATCATTACCGTTACCATTATCGGCTTGAGAAGGATCAGACATTTCCATTTCGCGCACCGAGAACGTGCCATCGGCATTCAGCACAAGGTGAAGTTTCACAAAATCACCAGGCTGGAAGGCGCCTTTTATTTCTGCGTTTGGCTGAAAGACATAAACTTGACCGTCTATCGTGATGGATGTTGAGGTAATAGCCTGTACTACACCAAAGACCTCATTGTTCCCATTGGAATTATCGCCATTTCCATTACCGCCATTGGAATTGCTGTCATTCCCGTTGGCCTGATTGGAATTATCATCGTTCCCATTAGCATTGTTGGAATTATCATCATTGCCATTGATATCGTTGCTGTTGGCATTATTGGAATTATCATCGCCGAGTTCAGGCAGTTGAGACAGATCATCCTGGGTGGGGACCTCAACACGCGTCACGGTCACTGAACCATCCGGGGCCACCTGCACTTCCACTTTGACCACATCGCCGACATTAAACGGGCCATCGTTGATCACAGCAGGATCAACTGTAATCGTTTGTCCGTTCACCACCCATTGGCTGCCATTGATGCTTTCTATCGTGCCTGTATAGGAGATCGAATCTGCCTGTACCTTGCTGCCTTCCGGCGCAGAGGGGGCTACTCCCGCGCAAGCTCCCAATAACATGCTTGCAAGAGCAAAAACCACTAAAACATACCGAGAAATTTTATTCATTTTTCACCTCATTGGAATTCATATTACATCTTAATAGTCGTATAAAGATGCTATTAGTTACTAGTAATAACAAACTTGTTACATTCAGTATGAAAATCTTGGATAAGTGCTCCCGCTGCCGTCCCAGCAGCGAAGACGCCGTCGGGAGCAGGGATTTTTATTGACTTATGATTGAAACACTTTTACACAGCGCGCTTTAATTTCCTTTCGGTATAATCCGCATATGAACGCTCTCGAAACAGAAAGATTATCCCTTCGGCATCTCTCCGCAGGCGATGCTGAATTTCTCATTGAACTTTTGAACGATCCATCCTTCATTCAAAATATCGGGGACAGGGGAGTCCGTACCGTGCAGGATGCCCAGGCCTACGTTCAAAACGGACCTGCGGCCAGTTACGCCAAAAATGGCTTTGGTCTTGACCTTGTCATTTTAAAAGACACAGGCGAATCAATTGGCATGTGCGGCCTCATCAAACGCGCCGCGCTGGATGACGTGGATATCGGCTACGCATTCCTGCCGCGCCATTGGTCAAAGGGATATGCGGTCGAGGCTACATTGGCGGTGAAACAATATGCAAAGGCTGTGATCGGATTAAAACGCCTGGTTGCCATCGTTGACCCACTCAACGCAGGTTCCATCCGCGTGCTGGAGAAGATCGGCTTCACATTTGAGAAAATGGTCAAACTGTCAGAAGACGATATTGAACTAAAATTATTCGCCTGTAATATTTAAACTTATAAAACACCCTACGTACGTAGTGTCGTTCTGAGTAAGGCCACAGCGAGAAAACATCGCCGTTCCAAGCGAAAGAAACAAAGGCTTCAGCCGCAGATTACACGAATTTTCGCGAACTGGTTTAAAAAATCCGTGTAAATTCGCGAAATCCGTGGCAAAAAAGGTTTTGAAAAGCCTTGTTTCTTAGTAGCGGAGCGACACTTGCACCGTGTGCCAGTGCGGTGAGAACCTCGGATTTCAGCAGTAGTGACCCTCACCGCACAGGCGTCGCTCCGCTCAGAGAATCGCAATTAGGTGCGTAAGGTGAGCTTATAATTACCCCATGAAAAAAATGTTGAAAACTCCGCGACCACCCACAAGTAAAAAAATACAAGTAGGCGCATTATGATCAACCTGTCTCCGATTGCATTCGTAAAAAACATCCGCGCTGAAATTGAAGATGACAATTGGGGCGATGTGATCTCTGTCATCGAATTGGACTCTGCTTTCAGCGAGGAAGCCTTATTTCAAATTGAAACATTTTCGCACGCCGAGATCATCTTTTATTTCCATCTTGTACACGACAACAAAATCGAAACAGGAGCGCGCCATCCGCGCAACAACAAGGATTGGCCCAGCGTGGGCATCTTCGCCCAGCGCGGTAAGAATCGTCCCAACCAATTGGGAGTGACTACGGTTAAAATTCTAAAGCGCGAGGGTCGTCAATTATTCGTGCAAGGCTTGGACGCCATTGACGGCACGCCTGTGTTGGACATCAAACCAGTGATGAAGGAATTTTTACCGCGCGAGGAAATCCGCCAGCCTGTATGGGCAACCGAGTTGATGAAGAATTATTGGTAAACAAGGAGCAGCCTCATGAAAGCCATTCGATTTGTCGGTGTCAATCAGCCATTGCAAATGCAAGAAATCCCAACTCCGGAGATTGGCAGAAGCGGAATTCTGGTGAAAGTCAAAGCCGCAGGAATCTGTCATTCTGATGCGCATTATCGCGCGGGGATTTCGCCTGTCAAACCAGTTCCGCTTACATTGGGGCATGAGGTCGCGGGCGTCGTTGAGATGATCGGATCGCAGGTGACGAATGTCCGCGTTGGCGACAGGGTCTGTTTGCATTACAACATCGCCTGCGGAAATTGTCATTACTGTCAAACGGGCAACGATCAATTTTGTGAAAAGGTTTTGATGATTGGTCATTACGCGAACGGCGGCTACGCGGAATATATCGCCGTGCCCGCCCGCAACGCGATTCATCTTCCAGATGAAATCCCATTTGAACAGGGCGCCACTTTGATGTGCGCATCGGCCACGGCTTTCCACTCACTGCGTAAGAGCAGAGTCAAGCCCGGAGAAACGGTGGCAATTTTCGGCGCGGGCGGACTCGGCCAGTCGGCCATCCAACTGGCGCGCGCGTTTGGCGCACTCACTGTTTATGCGGTGGACATCAATGAGGAGAAATTAAATCTAGCAACGCATTATGGCGCGACCCCAATCAACGCTCAAAGAGTCGAGGTGGTCGAGGAGATCAAAAAACTCACTCATGGCAAAGGTGTGGATGTCGCCATCGAAATGATCGGCCTGCCGCACACGATGAAACAGGCGGTTCAATCTGCGGGCGTGATGGGGCGCGTTGTGATCGTTGGGCTTTCAAACAAGCCGCTTGAAATCAACACGTATAATGAATTGATCGGGAAGGAATTGGAATTGATCGGATCGAACGATCATCATCTGCACGAACTTCCGCTCCTGATCGAAATGGCGCGCAAAAAAATTCTGGATACAACACGCATTGTCACACGCGCCGTTCCACTGGAAGCGAACGCCATCAACGCGACTTTGGATGCATTGGAAAAATTCAGCGGCGACGTGCGGACTGTGATCGTCCCCGCTTCAAACTAACCTCAGCCTGATCCTGTTTCGAAAAACAGATCCACGCTGAAACAAACTTCGGAGACCTCTTCATGTCTGACGCCAACATCACAATAGTTCCTGATAGAGTCATCTCAGAAATTGAATTGAAACGCAGCACAGGCGAACGCGGAACCCGTAAATTCATCGCATACAAAGGCATTGTTTACGATGTTACCGATTGCCCCAAGTGGCGCACGGAGATGCACGAATTTCTACATTTCCCAGGCCAGGACCTAACCAGTGAAATTCCCGACGCGCCGCATCAGGAAGAAGTTTTCAAACACGATTGCGTTAAGATCGTTGGAAGGTTGGCTGGTTAGAAAGTTATAAAGTTCAAACTTGCAAACCTTCAAACTTAAAAAGGAATTTATAAAATCCATGAACCCTCTCAAATGGTGGCAGACTGCGGTCTTTTATCAGATCTATCCGCGCTCGTTCGCAGACGGCAACGGTGACGGCATTGGAGATTTCAAAGGCATCATCGAAAAACTGGATTATCTCGCCGACCTTGGCGTGGATGCGCTTTGGCTCTCCCCGCATTTTCCCTCTCCCAATTGGGATTGCGGCTATGATATTTCGGATTACTGCAATGTCGCACCTGAATACGGCACGTTGGACGACTTCAAATTATTTTTGGATGAATCGCATAAACGAAACATCCGCGTCATTCTGGACCTGGTGCTGAATCACACCTCCGATGAGCATGAGTGGTTCGTTGAGTCAAAATCCAGCCGCGACAATCCCAAAGCGGATTGGTATGTTTGGCTTGACTCCCCTCGCTTTGAGGGAGAGGGGTCAGGGGTGAGGGTGCCTCCCAACAATTGGCAGTCTTGCTTTGATGGTGACGCGTGGACTTATGCTCCAGAGCGCGATCAATACTATTACCATTATTTTATGAAGCAGCAGCCAGACTTGAACTGGCACAATCCCAAAGTTAAAGAAGCCATGTGGGATGCAATCCGCTTCTGGCTCGATCTTGGCGTGGACGGCTATCGCCTGGATGCGCTCGGCACGATCTACGAAGACCCAAAGTTGACACCGCACAACGTCCCAATGAATTTGGCTGAACTGCGCAGATTTTCAGATCTTGCCAAAACCCCCAAAGAACTCAAGCTTAAAGATAAGTATTGGCATGATATGTTCAAGAATCAATGGGCGCAGGGCGGTCTGCATGAACTAATGAAGGAATTGCGCGCCATCCTTGATCAGTATGATGGCGACCGTATGCTGGTCGGTGAAGACGATAACATTGATTACATGGGGAATGGCGAGGATGAATTGCATCTTGTCTTCAATTTCCCGCTCATGCAAACGGAACGCATTACCCCAGCGCACATCCGCAAAAACCAAACCGAAAGATTGAAGCAACTGGAAAGCCTCCATCTTGGAAACAAATGGCCCTGCAATACGCTTGGAAATCATGACTGCTCGCGCATCCACACCCGCTATGGAGATAAATTACACGATGCCGAATTGGCACGCCTTCACGCCGCGCTGGCATTGACGATGAAAGGCACGCCCTTCCTCTACAACGGTGAAGAGATCGGCATGACCGATTATCTGCTCACAGACATATCACAAGTCAAGGATACGATGGGTTCCTGGTATTACCACACCATCGTCACTGAAATGGGGGTTCATCCAGAAGAGGCCATGATCCGCACCGCCGAAATGACCCGCGACAAGAATCGCACGCCCATGCAATGGTCAAGAAACTCGAATGCGGGGTTTTCAGCGGAAGGCGTCACCACCTGGCTGCCTGTGAATCCCAATTATAAAGATGGGATCAATGTCAAGGACCAATTGCAGAGTTCATATTCCCTGCTTAATTATTACAAGCATTTGCTTACGGTCCGCAAAAACTCACCCGCCCTCGTACATGGTGAATACATACCCGTTCACAACGCTGCAAAAGATTATTTTGCATTCCTGCGCGTTACCGAAGAGCAGAAGGTTTTGGTCATACTCAACTTCTCAAACGAACGCCTTGAATTTGATTTTTCGCGTGTAAAAGAAATCAAATCACACACACTTCAACCCTTGTTCTCCAGCGCAGATCATTCAAAAAAAGAGCAAAACCTGAAAACACTGGCGACCAATCCGTTTGAAGTATTCATTGCGGAAGTAACATCAGTCCATGCTTAACTCAAACATAAATTCCTTGATTGAAAATAATACAGTCAGGTCGCGCAAATTCGGCACTCTCTGCGGGCGGATTTTCAACGATACAGACCCGCAGTATTTTCCGCGCGCGCAGTATCGCGGACGGACAATTTATCTTTGTACAGATTCCTGTCTCGGCGCATTTTTGGCTGACCCCGATCTGTTTTATAAGATGCACAGGAATTCGGAAAAACAAAAGAGCGGATAAATGCAGAAAACTTGGAACTCGGGTGACACTATTGTCGTAAGAGGGATCTTCAACAATCATGTTTGCCATGCCCAATCGGTTATCGTTGTGCAGGACACACCCGAAGAAATAGCGTTGGCGCTTTTACCCGGCGCTGAATGTGTAGACTTGGAAGGGTATTTAAAAGGAAAGAAAAATGGCAAACGTCGCTGGGACTTCAAGGATAAGCCCTTTAAATTAGAAAAGTATATTTGGCATACTAATCGTCTTTTGCTTTTGATCGAACCAAAAAAATATTACTCAACCATATATTTCTGGCAGGATGATAGTAACGAATTCCTGTGTTATTACATCAACTTTCAATCGCCCCTTCAACGCAGTCATTCCGGGTTTGACGCATTGGACCTGGAACTCGACATTATTATCAATCCAGACTACAGTTGGAAAATAAAAGACCTTGATGATTATCAGAAAGGGATTGAATGTGGCACCATTTTGCACGAGTGGACACAAGAAATAGAAGTTGCCAAAGATGAAGTCTTTGATAGGATCGCAAACAGACACTATCCACTGAATAATTCCTGGTCGAATTGGAAACCAGATCCAAACTGGTCAGCGCCAAAATTACCCGCAAATTGGGATAAGATTTAATTTACTGGTTGGAGAACTTATGATTACGCCGCAAAAATCAATTCACTATGAACAATATGAATTTCAGAAATGGAAATCCTTTGACGCGGAGACCATCGTTGAAACGCCTGTTTCGTTAACGGTCAACAGCCAGGTGTGGATCACGTTCATGTGTACGCCTGTCAATTTGGAAGCTATGGCGGTTGGGTTTCTCTACAACGAAGGCATCATCGAAAAAATGGACGAGGTCAACGACGTCCGCGTATGTGAGCATGGGGACAATGTGGACGTGTGGCTAAATCATGAAGCACAGCAGCCTACATCATGGAGAAGGACGTCAGGCTGCACAGGCGGCGTGACGGCCGTTGACCTGCTAGCGAAGCCGAATGTCTCTTTTGACGGCGACCAGTTCAAGGTCCAGCCTGAAGCGATTGGCAAACTTGTGGAAATGCTGTTCGAGTCGCAATCCTTATACCGAGAGACAGGCGGAGTCCATACATCCGCTTTGAGTGATGGCAAAAAAATTCTTATATCGGCTGAAGATATTGGCAGACACAACACATTGGATAAGATCGCGGGATTGTGCTTGATGAATAATATCTGGCCTGAGACAAGGATATTGATCACAACTGGCCGCATCAGTTCGGAGATGCTGCAAAAAGCAGCGCGGATGAACGCCCCGATTTTGATCTCGCGCACTTCCCCATCGTCGCTTTCGATTGAGATGGCGGAGCGGTATGGAATTACATTGATCGGTTACGCAAGGAAACACAGGTTCAATGTATATTCAAATACGCAGCGAGTTGGTTTGTAAATTTTCTCGAAGCCGTTTTTTTGAAACGGCTTTTTTCTGTTATACTTAATTGTGAAATATATCACTATAAGCAGGGACAAACATCCCTTCGATGTATGAAGAAAGCAACTTACAAAGAAATGTCAGACGGATGATAATCATTCTGAAGTGTTAGATTCTACATGAGGCACCATGACAAATAAAAAGATCGTCTACAAACCTGTTGACCCGGAGATCGAAGAACTCGCATTGCATCATGGCGGCACGCAGGAAGCCACACTTGAGGTTCTCAAAGATCTCGACGCAAAAAACAATTTGAATTCTGTCACCATAACTGAAACTGCACGCGCCCTTCACCTCCCTGCGCACGAAGCGTATGGAATGGCAACGTTTTATTCCATGCTCTCGCTTGAAGAACGCAAAAAGGTTTTACGTGTTTGTGACGGCCCGGTCTGCTGGTTGAAGAAAGCCAGTAACCAGTTATCAGTGAACAGTGAGTGGCAAAACAAGGTGGGCGAAGATTTTACAGTTGAACGCACTTCATGTCTTGGCTTATGCGATCGCGCGCCAGCAGTTTTGGTGGAGGACGAACAGGCGGGGCCAGTCGAAGCACAAAATGCCGCAAAAGTTTGCGAGGGTTGGCGCGGTGTGCAGACAGATTATTCAACGCCGCGCAAAGGCGAAGTCCGTGTGATGACTGCCTTAATCGGAAAAGTTAATCCAGATGAAATCGAATCTGCACTGGAGCACGGCCTTTATGATGGATTAAAAAAAGCGCTTCAATCCGACCCGACGGCTGTTCTTGCGGAAGTGGAATCATCCGGCCTGCAAGGACGCGGCGGCGCGGGCTTTCCTGTGGGACGCAAGTGGCGTTTCGTCGCCAGCGAAAAACGGACTCCGCGTTACATCGTTTGCAACGCTGATGAATCCGAGCCGCTCATCTTCAAAGACCGTGTGTTGATGGATACGAATCCGCATCAATTGCTGGAAGGTATAACCATCGCAGGATACGCTTGCGGCGCGTCAGAAGCGTGGATCTATATCCGCGGCGAATATGAATATCAGGCACGTCGTTTGGAACGAGCCATTGAACAAGCGGAAGCAAAGAATTTACTTGGCGAAAATATTCTAGGGAGCAGCTTCTCTTTCAAAATCCATGTGCATCGGGGTGCGGGGGCATACATCTGCGGTGAAGAGACTGCACTGATCGAGTCACTCGAAGGCAAACGCGGAGAGCCAAGACTTCGTCCGCCCTACCCACCCACTTATGGTTTCCGAGGGCAGCCAACAGCAGTCAATAATGTTGAATCGTTTTGCGCAGTACCGCACATCGTAAAAAATGGCGCGGAATGGTGGCGCAATCTAACCGATGATCCCACGCCGGGCACAAAAGTTTATATGGTGCTGGGACACGTGAAGAATCCTGGTCTATTCGAAGCTCCCTTTGGGTTGACCTTACGCGAAATTATCAATGACTTCGGCGGCGGAATGCTGCCTGGCTCAACTTTCAATTTCGCACTCTGCGGCGGCGCGGCTGGGACAATTGTCCCGCCTGCATTGGTGGATGCGCACATTGACTATAGCTCAGGCCCGCTCAAAGGCGTGACGCGCGATATCAAAGCCATGGAAAAACGCTGGACACAAGTCATCTCGATGGGCGCGGGTTCATTCCTGATCTGCGATCAGACAGTTTCACCAGTGGCATTCCTGCGCGAGTTACTACATTTCTTCGCGGCGGAATCCTGCGGCAAATGCACGCCCTGCCGTGTTGGAACCTGGCGCTCGCTCGAAATCCTAAACCGCCTCGTAAGCGGACAAGGTCAGCAAGGCGACACCGATGAGTTAAAGACTCTCGCGGTGCTCATGCAAGACTCGTCCTTCTGCGGGCTGGGACAATCCGTGCCGATCCCGATGAAATCCGTGCTGACCCATTTTGGCGCGGAGTTTGCGAAAGCGGAGTTGGTCAAATAGTTACTTAGTCACATAGTCGAGTAGTCGAAGGTGAAACAATGGTTAACATAACAATCAACGGACAATCCATTCAGGCAGAAGCAGGACAGACAGTTTTACAAGCCGCGCAGGCACATGGTATTGAAGTTCCTACTTTGTGCTATCACAAGGATTTGAATCCCACCGGCAACTGCCGCATGTGCATTGTAGAAGTTAAAGGCGGGAGATTTCTACAAGCCGCATGCGTGACACCCGTTTGGGAAGGCATGGAGATTCAAACGCACAGCGAAAAAGTTACCAAAGACCGCAAGTTGACTTTGGAACTGATGCTCGCCAACCATCCGCAGGATTGCATTACCTGTGATGTCAGCGGTGAATGCGAACTGCAAGACCTGGCTTATGAATACAAAGCATCCGCGCCGGAGTGGGGAAGCAAAGGCACACGATATCCAGTCAACAGCGACCCAAATCCATTCATCCGCGTGGACATGAATCGCTGCATCCTTTGCCGACGATGTGTTTCAGCTTGCGCAGAGATTCAAGTCCGCGATGTGTGGGGCGTGGCAAAACGCGGATTTGATGAGATCATCGTTGCGGGCGCTGGCACCACCATGCTCGAGGCACGCTGCGAGTCTTGCGGCCAATGCATGGCGTACTGCCCAACGGGCGCACTCTCGAACAAGATGAATTACGGAACTGCCCGCGCGCATCAGGTGACTAAAGTCACCACCACATGCTCCTATTGCGGCGTAGGCTGTCAATTTGATTTACTGGTGAAAAACAAGAAAGTCATCGGCGTGCAGTCCAATCCAAATTCACCTGTCAACGGAATGGCATTATGCGTAAAAGGGCGTTACGGATATGATTACATTCACCATCCAGAGAGATTGACAAAGCCTAAAGTTAGAAGATATTTATTGGAAGGGAAGAAGAAACCAGTTATCAGTGAGCAGTGGGCAGTGGACAGTGGACAGTGGGATTGGGTGGAAACCGAATGGGACAAGGCTCTCGATATTGTTGCGGACAAACTTGCAACAACCCGTAAAAATTACGGCGCAGACAGCATTGGCGTACTCACTTCGGCGAAATGCACGAACGAAGAAAATTATTTGATGAACAAACTGGCGCGACAGGTCATTGGCACGAACAACATTGACCACTGCGCCCGTCTCTGACACTCCAGCACGGTAGCCGGTCTGGCTGCCTCCTTCGGCTCGGGTGCCATGTCCAACTCAATGGACGATGTGGCAAAAGAAGCAAAAGCCTTCTTCATTATTGGTTCCAATACAACTGAACAGCATCCTGTCTTCGGAGCCATGCTCCGTCAGGCGGTGCGGCAGCGCGGCGCAAAACTGGTCGTGGCTGATCCGCGCAAGATTGACATTACCGAATTCGCCACGCTTCATCTGCGCCACAGACCCGGCACAGATATCGCCCTGATCAACGGCTTGATGTACATCATCCTCGAAAAAGGATGGGAGAATAAATCCTTCATTGATGAACGCACAGAAAACTTTGATCAGTTCAAAGCCACCGTGATGAACTATCCGCCGGATGTGGTTGCAAAAACTACAAACGTGCCTGTTGAAAAACTTTATGAAGCCGCAGAAATCATAGCTCAAAACAGCCCGATGGCTGTGATATGGGCCATGGGCATCACACAGCATATCGTTGGCGTGCGTAACGTGATGGATCTCGCCAACCTGCAAATGCTGCTTGGCAACATGGGCAAGGCTGGCGGCGGGGTGAATCCATTACGCGGACAGAACAACGTGCAAGGCGCGTGTGACATGGGCGGCCTGCCGAATGTTTACACAGCCTACCAGCCAGTCACGAGCGAAGAAGTGCGCGAAAAATTCGCAAGGGCGTGGGGTTTGGACAGTGGACCAAGGACGGTTGACGGTAAAACGGTCCGCGGTCTATCGTCCACCGTCGGAGCAACTGTCACTGAAATGGTGCCCGGTATCCTCGAAGGCAAGACTCATGCGCTTTATGTGCTCGGCGAAGACCCTGTGATGTCTGACCCTGATACGAAACACATTCGGCACTGCTTTGAATCAATTGATTTTCTTGTTTTACAGGAAATCTTCCCCTCTGAAACTGCCGCGTATGCGGATGTACTTTTACCCGGCGTTACCTTCGCAGAGAAGACTGGCACGTTCACAAATACCGAACGACGCGTGCAGATGGTGCGCAAGGCGATTCCCACACAAGGCGATGCTCGGGACGATTGGTGGATCACCTGTCAGATTGCAAAACGCCTCTTGGCCGGGACCAGTGACCGGGTCCGCTCCGATGCGCCTTATTCTGGCTGGGACTATGTTGACTCATCCGCGATCATGTCCGAGATCAACGCATTGACCCCATCCTATGGCGGAATCACACATGCAAGGCTTGAAGCAGGCGAACGTCTGCAATGGCCATGTCCGACATTGGAACACCCGGGGACACCAGTTTTGCACACCAAACAATTCACGCGCGGAAAAGGCAAGTTCATGCCCATTGACCATGTGCCGCCCGCTGAGAAACCCGACGACGATTACCCAATGTTAATGAGCACAGGTCGCGTGCTTTATCACTGGCACGGCGGACAGATGACGCGCCGCGCAAAAGGGTTGATGGAAGTGTACGGCGAGGCTTTGATCGAAGTGAATCCAAATGACGCTGAAAAGATGGGACTGATCGCAAAGAGTTTTGTGCGCGTTACATCCCGCCGCGGAAATATTTCAGCCCAAGCCTGGGTGACAGACCGCGTGCCGCCCGGCATGGTCTATGCAAATTTCCACTTCCCCAACGCATCGGCGAATGAGTTGACACACGCATCACTTGACCCGGTTGCAAAAATTCCTGAATATAAAATCGTGGCAGTCAAAGTGGAATTGGCGTAAAATATAGCCAAGGAGAACTCGCCCATGACCACTGTCCGCAAACTACTCGAATCAAAACACACCGAAACCAATTATTCCGTGGAAGCTACAGACACCGTTCTGCAAGCCATTAGAGTGATGACCGATGCTCACATCGGCGCAGTGTTGGTGACCGAAGGCGGAAGGATCGTTGGCATCTATACCGAGCGTGACTATCTGTATAAAGGCGAGATCGATGGCCACTCGGCAAAGGATACGATCATCAAAGATGTAATGATCTCGAAAATGGTCACGGTCACAAAAGATACAACCGTCGAGCAGTGCATCGGATTGATGCGGCAATACAACATCCGCCATTTGCCCGTTGTGGAAAATGAACATCTCGTCGGTCTGGTTTCCATGCGCGATGTCATGTTTGCCGCAATCGAGAACAAGGAAAGTGAGATCCGCGGGCTGGAAAATTACATCATGGGCTCAGGGTTCCAATCGTAATATCGAAAAAAGTAAATACAAAACTTTCAAGCAAGAGACACAGAATTGCAATTCTGTGTCTCTTGGGTTTTAACGGCAACGTATTCCCGCATCCACTGGTAAAATCTTCCCTATGTATTTCAAAAAAATCATTTATTTTATTTTAGTTTCCGTTTTACTCACATCCTGCGCCGCTCCCGCGAATACGCCTGTTGTTTTTCCAACGTATGATCCATTTCTTCCCATTACAAATGGAACACCAGTCAACCCCGGCGTAAACCCGCAGATATTGGCCACTGGGACTCGCCCGCCAACGCCTACTCGTGTTCCACTGACAGTCTCACCACGCGCGGAAAATCTGGATGCGCAAACATTAAACACACCCACGCCGGATAGGGGGCGCATCCTGCCGACCCCGAGACAGGATGCGGATCAATACCAGGTCCAGTTCGGCGATACGCTGGGGATCATTGCGCAAAGATACGGCATCAGCATTGAAACATTAATGCAAGCCAACGATATTTCCGATCCAAACTTTCTGGAAGTCGGCATGACATTAAATGTGCCCGCGCCCGACCCCGGCGACATGGGGGCATCCTTCAAAGTCATACCTGATTCAGAAATGGTATACGGCCCGGCCAGCGTTTATTTTGATATCAACGAGTTCATTCAAAGCCAGAACGGATATCTTGCCAGTTATGCGCAGGATGTAAATGGACTATTTTTAACTGGCGACGAGATCGTTTTGTTCGTTGCGCAAAATTACTCGGTGAATCCGCGCCTGCTTCTGGCGTTGCTCGAATATCAAAGCGGCTGGGTAACCAACCCGCAGCCATTCAACACCTCCTACCCAATGGGATTGCAGGATGAATATCACAACGGCTTATATCGTCAACTGACATGGGCGGCGGATACTCTTAATCGCGGTTACTATTTGTGGAAAGCAAACGCACTCTCAACCTGGGTATTGAATGATGGCACTGTCGTTCCAATCAGCCCGGGCATCAACGCAGGGACCGCCGCCGTACAATATTTCTTCGCGCAGCTCGATGACCGCCCAACATGGGAAAGAGACATAGACGGCACGGGCTTTCTGCTTTCTTATTTTGTTTTCTTCGGCAATCCATTCAGCTACGCCATCGAACCGCTCGTAGAGCCTTCCACTACACAACCACTAATGGCGCTTCCCTTCAATCAAGGCGAAACCTGGTATTTCACCGGAGGACCTCACGGCGGCTGGGATTCAGGTTCGGCCTGGGCTGCGCTGGACTTTGCCCCCCCGGGTGAAAGCGGCTGCTTCACAAGCCCGTACTGGGTCACAGCAATGGCGGATGGGCTTATCGTCCGCTCTGATGATGGAGCCGTTATTCAGGACCTCGATAATGACGGCTACGAACAAACAGGCTGGGTAATTTTTTATATGCACATCGCGGCGGAGAACCGCATCTCTGCCGGCGAATATCTTTTTACAGGTGAACATGTTGGGCATGCATCCTGCGAAGGCGGTTTTTCAAACGCCACGCATGTACATGTTGCCCGCAAATTCAATGGCGAGTGGATTGCGGCTGACGGCAGAATCCCGTTCGTTCTTGATGGCTGGGAATCCAGCGGCGCAGGCGCGGAATATGATGGTTTCCTCTCACGCGGCTCGCAAACCATCGAAGCGCTGGACAGAGCCGACGAGCTCAATCTCATCACACACTAATTCAGACTTAATATAGGCGGATATAATTCAATTACCTATGCACCGCATCTTTGCACTTATCGTTACCCTATCACTGACATTATCCGCCTGCGCATCCACGCCCCCCATTTGGGGAGTTCAACCAACTCCCACAGCCGGTATTGCGACTCAGGAACCGCCTCTTTTCGACCCGTTTGCTGTTCAAGACGACCCGATCATTTTCCCCACCTCGACCACTCCACCTTCCATAGCAACCAATGCAAGCGAGGCATTAACACCCATCCCAACACCAGACGGCGCAAAACCTGTTATCCAACCCACATTCACGCCATCCATTGATGCGGCGCCTTTCCTGTATTATGCCCAGAGCGGAGATATGCTTTCCGCCGTTGCAAACCGCTTCGGCGTGGAAGAATCAGAAATAACTTCGAACGCAGACCTGACCCAAACCACATTGATCGATCCCGGCACACTGCTCGTTATTCCAAATCGAATAACAGAACCAACCACACCGAATCTTCAGATCATGCCAGACGCAGAGATCATTTACTCCATCACTGCCGCAGATTTTAATGTTGAAGAATTCGTAAAAGAACAGAGCGGTTACTTAAGCAATTTTCAAGATTATCTGGGCTCCACTGGCTGGATCAATGGCTATGATGCTATTGATCGCCTTGCAATCGAAAATTCCATCAACCCGCGCATGATCCTTGGCCTGCTGGAATTCGAGAGCCGCTGGGTACGCGGCCAGCCTGTGGATATATTCCACACTGAATATCCAATGGGTTTCAACGACTATCATTACAAAGGCATGAGCGTGCAATTGGTTTGGGCGATCAACAATTTATCCATTGCATACTATGGATGGCGGGCAGGCACACTCACGCATCTTGAATTTCCTGATGGGTCGACGCTGCGCCTTGATCCGCGCTTGAATGCCGGCACGGTTGCGGTTCAATATTTATTCTCGCGCGTCCACAGCCAGTCACAATGGGCGCAGATCATAGACCCTGAATCAGGCTTCCCTGTCATGTATGCGGAATTGTTCGGCGACCCCTGGGCGTTGGCAGATGAGATCAACCCGATCTTTCCACCCGCATTGAATCAACCTCCACTCGTTCTGCCTTTTGAACCCAACGCCAAGTGGAGCTTTACGGGTGGGCCTCATAATGGCTGGGGACAGTTGAATCCTAAAATCTACGGCCAGGCCCACAGCGTATTCTCCGCCATAGATTTTGCTCCAGCCGCGGCTCGCACCGGCTGTGTTCCCACCTCAACCTGGGTTGTTGCTTCTGCCCCCGGTCTTGTTGTCCGCTCGGAGAATGGCGCAGTGATGGTTGACCTGGATGGTGATGGCTACGAACAAACCGGTTGGAATCTTCTTTACATGCACATCAGCGATAAGGACCGCGTAGCTAAAGGCACATGGTTGGAAGTAAACGATCGCATAGGTCACGCATCCTGCGAAGGCGGTGTTTCGACTGGCACACATCTTCATTTTGCAAGAAAGTACAATGGAGAGTGGGTCACGGCTGACGGCCCTATTCCGTTTATCCTGAGCGGCTGGCGAGTTGTTGCCGGAGATAAAGCATACGAAGGCAAACTCGTTCGTGGCGACGAAGTTATCATCGCCGATATAAACAGTGAAAGTAAATCGAACATTATCCGCGAAAATGAATAAAATAAAAAAAACATTTCATGGCTTATCCACACTTTGTTTGATATCCACGATCTTTATAACATCCTGTAGTCCACAGACGGCAAATCAAAATTTCAGTCTCACCGCCACGTCAAACCAGCAGGAAGATACAACCTTCCCAATATTCGCTCAAACCCCCATACCCACACGCACCACGTACACCCCTGGTGAACTCGTGGATTACACCGCCCAAACCGGCGACACCCTTCCCGCGCTTGCAGCACGCTTCAACACAACTGTGGAGGAAATATTTCAAGCGAATCTGCAAATTCCGCGCGACGCCACAACCATGCCGCCGGGCATGCCCATGAAAATCCCCATTTATTATCTCGCTTTATGGGGCAGCCCCTTCCAGATCCTTCCCGATCATGCCTTTGTCAACGGCCCCACAGGTATCGGATTCAACACTGCGGCTTTCGTTGCTAATCAACCGGGGTGGTTGAAAGATTATCGTGTATACGTCAGCGGCGAATGGCGTTCTGGCGCAGAGATGGTCAATTACATCGCCATCAATTACAGCGTCAACCCGCGCCTTTTACTTGCGATTCTGGAATATCAAGGCGGTGCGCTTACACAAACCGAACCGCCAGTAAAAAGAAATCTGCTTGGCCTTTCACGCCGCTTTTGGGAATCACATTATCTCCAACTTGTTCTTGCCGCCAATATATTGAACAATGGATATTACGGCTGGCGGGGCGGCACCCTGCTGGAATTTGAAGATGCCGACGAAATACTGATCAGACCTGATCCCTGGCAAAACGCGGGCTCTGTCGCCATCCAATATTATTATTCAACGATTTTTGCAGGCGATGAATACGCGGTCGCAACCGGACCGACCGGCCTGATCCAGACATACGGAAAGTTATTCGGCAACCCTTGGGAAGATCCCACCATCCTCATTCCTGGCAGTTTGCAGCAACCTCACTTCCTGCTTCCATTTCCAGATAATCAAACATGGTCATACACAGGCGGGCCGCATACAGGCTGGGGCACCGGCGAACCATTGGCCGCAATTGACTTTGCCCCGCCAGCTGAAAAATCAGGCTGTGTGACTTCAGGCAGCGAGAATTACGCCACAGCCATGGCGGATGGCCTCATCGTCCGCTCCACCACAGACGGCCTTGCGCTCGACCTGGACAAAGACGGCGATGAACGTACAGGCTGGGTTATTTTTTACCTTCACCTTGCCGCTGAACAACGCGCGCCATTAGGCGCTGATCTGCAAGCTGGAGAATTGATTGGATACCCATCCTGTGAGGGCGGGCATTCGACAGGCACACATGTTCACATCGCCCGAAAATATAATGGAGAATGGCTTGCCGCGGATAGCGTCATCCCGCTAACCATGAACGGATGGATCACCCATAATGGAGTCCGTGAATATTTGGGAACGCTAACCAAGGGGAACGGCCTCGTCACAGCCTGCGATTGCAGCGATGCATTCAGCTCCATTAGTTCAGGAACACAATAATGGAAATCAAAACAATCATGGAACAAAAAAGACTCAAACTTGAGTCTTTTTTGTTCAACAGGAACAGGCTTGGAAAATTTTTCTATTTCGGAATGTACTCCCCTTCCTTCAATACAGTTATTCCATCTCCGCTCAATATTTTGTATATCAACTTCATCGGGAATGCCTTGCTCAACATTGCCTGTGCGGGACAATACTTCTCCGCTGAAAGTTCGATTGCGCGCAGCAATGCCGCTTCATCCACATTTTTCCCCGTCACAAGATACTCAATTACCGCATGTGAAAATACCTTCGGGTGTTCTTCAGCGCGATCTACATGCAGCATTATCTTGAAATCGGTAACGGGTTGTTTCTTTTTTCGCAAAATAGAAATGACATCCATTGCGGTGCAGCCAGCAAGCCCAAGCGCAATAAATTCCATGGGACGCGCGGCGCCATTCCCTCCGCCCACCACTTCTTCGGCATCCATCTTTTGTACAAAGCCAGAATCGCCAGCGCCTTCAAAAGACATCCCACCCTTCCAATTTAATAGCACATCCATGATCTACTCCAAAATTATTTCTGACACATATTTTTCAAGATTCGCTTTTGAAATTCCGCCGATCCACATCAGGCGGACTGTTCCAGTTCGGTCAATTACATAGGAACTGGGTAAATTTGAGGTTTTGAATTCGCGCTCCGCCAGATAATCCAAATCCAGCCAAACGGGAAAGGTCAAACCAAATTCTTCAACGAACGGAGTCACAACTTCAAGCGGCTCTTCCTGATCGATCGCGATCAACACAAAATCATTCTCCTTGTATTTTTCATAAAAGGCCTGAAGACTGGGCATCTCCTCCCTGCATGGAGGGCACCACGTAGCCCAAAGATTTACAAGCACAACCTTTCCCAGATAATCATCCAAAGATACGCTATCTCCTGAAAGGTCGGTAAGATCAAGTTTCGGGGCGGCAAAATCAACTGAAACAGGAACAACTGAAAGGTCCCGCACAGAAGCGGCGGTGGGAGGGTCATTTTTCAACAACAGGAACAGCATGATTCCAAGTGAAATCAAACCGATTCCGATCATCAAAATAGCATAAAAACGTACTGGGGAAGGCTGGTCAATTTTCTTCATCTATTACATCCAAAAGGTCTTTATCTACAGGAGCAAAAGTTGGCGAATCCGCTATTTATTGTTTGTTTCACAAAGTATAACTCAGGAAAATATGCACGTTTGGAATACGGGAAAAATGTCACTGACTTTAGGATGTTTGGTACTGGAAAGTTGTGTAGACCTTGATTAACATACAATCAAATGCTGGAGTCACTCGCACATATTCCGTTCTTCCAACACCTTGATCCTGCTCAAATGGAACTGTTACAGCCTCTATTTGAGGACTTCTTCCGCGCACCGGAGTCTTTGATCTTTTCTCAAAATACGCCCGCAACTTATTTGTATTTAATTTTAGAGGGGACAGTCCAAATCCAATACAAGCCTTATGATGGCCCGCCAATCACCGTCACGCATTTGTCTGAAGGAGATGTGTTCGGATGGTCCGCTGTTGTCGGAAGCCCGCATTACACATCAAGCACAGTAAGCAAGTCTGAAATAAAAGCGCTCCGTATTCGCGGAACGGATTTGCGAAATCTTGTTGCGAAATATCCTGAAACAGGACAGGTTATTTTAGACCTGCTTGCAAGATTTGTTTCTTCGCGTTGGAAAAATGCGCACACACAAGTACAATCCATTTTGGAGAACAAATTAACTGCGACAGAAAATCAGAAAGAAATCATGAAGGAGGAACGCATGGATACCGCAGCACTGGAAGTTCAAACAATTCAATTACGCGGGCTGCTCGACCGCCTGAGCGCATATGTGGAGCAATTCCACGGCGGGACAGTGGAGTTTGTTTCCTTCGATGGCGAGAATTTAAAAGTGCGCCTCGGGGGCGCCTGCCTTAATTGTCCGCTTTTGCCGTCTACATTACACGGCTGGGTGGCAGGGACTGTTCATCAATTCTTTCCAAACGTAAAAGTGATCGAGGAAAAATAACACTTGCTGAGGGCAGGTAAAAGAAATATCCCAGTAGGTTTACTGGGATATTTCTTTTAGTGTACAGATCAAAAACTATCGGTTGGTGAAATATCGAAACAGCACAAATCCGCCAGCGGCCATCAGAACAACGGCCCAAAGGTAATTTGCCAGATCCAGCAGGGATGCGATCCCAAGCACGCCCATAACGCCTAATGCAAACGCAGGCCAGTAAGCCCATTTCATTCCCGCCAATAATGCGACAAGTAAAAAGGTGATGGCGAGCCCAAAAAAGAAAAAGCCCGCTGATTGAAATTCGCCAAATCGGTCTGCGGCAACGGTCATGCCAGCCAGCGTGATCAACACGCCCGCAGGGATAAGCGCCCACCAGCGTTCGGCGCGATTGGTGAAATACACGATGAAAAAAGCCAAACCAATACCGCCAAGGAAGATCAGCCCGCCATACTCTTCAAACTGTTGAGTGGCAACGATCATAACCGACAGAGCGGTCAATACACCCGCAGGGATCACTGCCCACCAACGGTCAGCACGATCGGTGAAATACACATACCAAAATGAAAGCGCAATGCCGCCAAGAAAGATCGCGCCGCCAATTTCATCGAGAGAATCAGGAAGCAGGATCAATGCGCCAAGCGCGGCGAGGGTGAAACCAGGAAATGCGCTCCACCAATGCCCGCCAAAAAGCAAGGTCAAGAATGTAAGTCCCGCCGCGAGGAACAGCCCGCCCCAAAAAAAGTCGGATGCATTGTTTAGATAGCCGAGAGCCTGCGCCAGCGCAAGTCCGCCGCCGACAATAAGCATAAAGCCAAATACAATTCGAGGATCAAATCTTTTCATGTTTTTTAGCCTTTTATTTTACGCGGATGGAAGCCGCGCCCGCATCGATGGTCATGTCAACTGAATTTGCCGCAGAGTCAAAATCGGGCGATTGATAATAACTGCCGTTTCGAGGAAAACGCGATTCATTGATCTTGAAATCCGCCGCACCCATTGAGGTGCGGATTCGGGCAGAGAGTCCTTCAGGGACGGTCACTTCCAAAGAGGCCGCACCAAGATCCAGGTCCGCATGGAAGCGGCCGCGCGCAGGCAAAATTATTTTCGTGTCACTCGCGCCCGTGTCCAGATCCAGATCGGTGATGTTCATGTCGCTGAGATCAATATCAGATTTATTTGCCCCAAGGTTTAACTTAAGCGCAATTGGGATGTTTGCATTCAAGGCGACATCCCAATCGATCTGGGAATTGGGGCCAAAGAAAGGGAAACTCAAAAAATCATTCACGGGTCGCATCTTGACCTCGAGCCTGTCTCCGTTTCGATTGGCTTTGTGATCCAACCCGCCAGAGAAAGAGCCGTGCGCCAATTCACTGGCATTCGCGCCGCTGTGAATCTTCAACTCGCCCGCGCCGTGATTGACTCTGACATCGGCTGACGAAGCTCCCTGCAAGTCAATGGACGCATTTTCTGTTTCAGCATTGGAACGGAAAAATACGCCAACCAAAACCCACGCGCCTGCACCGATGAGAAGGATGGGCCAAAAAAGTTCCATAATGGCCTTTCCATTTGGAAGCCTGAAACCCATCTCGTTGGCAAGCATCAACCCGCCGAACAGCAAAAGGGCAACCCCCCAAACCAATTGATTGCGACGCATGTTATTCTCCTTTGTTGCGGAAAGTGCGGAAGAGACCGCTGCCAAGCACCCATAAGCCGAGCAGGATCAGAAGGATGGATGGGCCGTAATTGCCAAGTAATTCCCAGCCGCCAAAAAAGGATGAGAAAACAAGGAACAACACTGCACTGATCACCATCATGTTCAAACCATGTTTGAGATTGTGTGCGGTGTTATCTCCCAACAGGCCTGCAAGGATCGTACCAACGCCAATGAACCCGGGGATCAGCGCCCACATATACGACCAGGATGCAAAATTGCCAGTGGTTTCCTGATAATAGAAAATACCGCCAAGCCCTGCGACGATCGCGGCTGGAACTGACATGCCAGGCTGGCCCAACACGAGACCAACGATAAAGATCACACCGCCGATCAAGAGCATGTTGACGGGCCACTGGGTATATTTATCGAAAAATGCGTGGAAGGCTGGGATGCTTTTATCTGCGAAGAACCATACGCCAAGCAGGATCAGGATTACCCCAAGAGCAAGTTGTGAACGACCTCTTCTATTCATTGTTCATTCTCCTTGTATAAAAATTTCTTTATTATTAGTTTATTACTTTTCCGTGCAAAAAGCAAAGTCTTTGAAGATATACGGGCAAAAATAAAAAAAGTTGTGCTGAATTTGATTAAGTCTATTGACTCATTAAATATTCAAGCACAGATTCAAACAGGATCGACAAACTTAACTGGGCGGGGCGCAGATCTTTAGACATGCTCCATACTCCATTGGACAGTGTATCTGAAATCGAAAATGCGGCAATGGCGGGCAGCCCGTTTGATTTGGCAACGGCAAGCATTGCGGCGGCTTCCATGTCCACAGCGAGGACTCCCCTATTTTGATAATCCAATACATCCTTGCGGAGTTCGCGGAAAGGCGCGTCAGTTGTCCATGTGAGGCCAGAAGTGTGGAGATGATTTTGTTTTGTAAGAATGGCGCTTACGCCTTGGGTAAAATCTGTGGATGATTCAACAGTGTCAGCAGGAGGAAGATAATGACGCGAAACTCCCTCACCGCGAATTGCTCCTGTTGAAAGGACGAGACTCCCCGTTGACAGATTTTCCTGTAACCCGCCCGCCATGCCGACTATGGCAAATTGCTTTACACCCAACGCGGCGAACTCGTCCGCAAGGCCAGCGATGACAGGTGCACCAATCCCAAAGCCTGTGGACAACGCAATTTCTCCCTTGAATTTTTTGAGCAAATAAAATTCGCCAAGAAATCCTTTGACTTGTTTCGTTGAGTATCTGCGAAGCACATAAGCGGCGAGACTTTTTTGCGGAGCGAAGATGACCGCTCGCGGCGGCGGGAATTCAGTCAACGCGCCTGTGGAACGGCGATAGGCTAACAGTTCTTTTGCGGTGAGGACGGGTTCGTTTTCGTTCATGGTCATCCTTATGTGCGATCTCGATATTCGACCACTATTGAATAATTGTGAAAATAAAATAATACAAATATAACCGCTTGCAAACATTCACCGAACAAGGCTGTCCAGATTGCGCCTGAAAGCCCATTGGAATTGATGAGCCAAAGATATAGAACAACATAGACGAGTAAAGAAATCGCAGTTGCTTTGACGAGGGTAAGTTCCAGTCCGCGGGCGATGAGGCTGTAGGAAATAAAAGATGAAATCGTATATGGTAGGAGAGACCAGCCGAGTAAGGAAAGTTGTTTAACTACGGGAAGAAATTCTTTGCCGTAAAGAACAATGACAATGGGATTGGCAAAAATCACAAGAGCAATGGCAAACGTCAGGCTTGCCATCATCAACAATAAAAATGCTTTACGAAAACTCTGCCATGAGTCTGGTGATCCGCGTGAAAGGGCGGGCAGTAATGCGCCCAGAATTGCGTAATGACCAAACTTGAGTCCGTCAACGACGCGGACGGCAGAGGAGAAAATGCCAGTTGCGGAGTCGCCTAAGAACGTGGAGACGGACAGGATGCCAAGTCGCTGGATGAGGACGAGGAGAATCGTCAGCGCGGCGAAGGGCAGAATCAACTTGAAGATGGGACGAAAATCCTTAAGCGGAAGCAGGCTAAAGTCAGGTAATGAGGCGCGGCAAATTAAGAGGGAAAAAGCCGAAAGGAAAATTTGCCCAATGAGGAGAAAAAGGCAAAGGGTGAAGACATCCGAAGAAAAATACGCGGCGATGACTTGAACGATTCCATTGGCGAGGCTGAGCAGCCAAAACAAGTCCATGCGGTTAAGGGCGCGCAGGAGAGCGTTGTCCACGGAGTAAAGCGCAAGCGGAAAAAGCGCGAGTATGTAAAGAAAGAGCGGCAGGTCACGATAAAAAATGATCGCAATACAAAAACCCGTGGAGAGAATCAATTGCGAGAAAAGAGATTGAGAAGCAAGCTCGGTGACACGACCTGCGCGTGCAATATCGCGGACGAGAAAAGTATCTGTTCCAAAATTGGTGAAGGTATTGCCAACAAGAAGAATGGAGGCAATGAATGCGAAATGACCGAAATCATTAAGTCCCAGTCTGCGGGCAGTGATGGCGATGAAGAGAATGGCAAGCGCTTGCGCAGTGAGGCGGGCAAACAAAAGCCAGAATGAGTTACGGCGCAAAGAGGAAATCATTTAAACACGAAGGACACGAAGTACACAAAGGTTTAAGTTGACACCAAAGAGACGATGGTGAAATCTCCCCAGTATTTGAAAGGCCAGCATGGAGCGAGGGCATCATCAAGTTTGCTCAAGGTTTCAAACATGCGCGGACGTTTGACGGCGAAATCCTTATTAGTAGCTGGCGGTGTAATGACCGATAACGCTTCGACAGATTCAAGATGAAAATCTTTCCCCCATGCGGCTGAAATTTGTTTTGGAGTGTAATAGTAAACGGGGTAGTTCAGGCCTTCCTTGAAAACAGTGGAACGACCTGAGAAGCGGCGCGTGGCGAGTCTGAATTTTCCGCGCAGCAGCATGGCGGATTCCCATAAACAAAATGGAGGCATCAGCGCCCAGACGACTCGCGCTTTGGGATTCAACAGCGGGCGAACACTCTCGGCAACAAGTGACATATCTGCCACGCAGTTCAATCCGCCGAAGTTTGAAAATGTTAAATCAAACTTGCCCGTGTTTGCGTTTTCCAATTCGGTGTAGGAAAGCTGTTCAAACGATAAACGGTCTTGCAAGCCGAAGTCAATCGCTTTTTTCTTTGCACGCTCAAGCATCTCGCCAGAAATATCCACGCCATGGACGGAGTAGCCATTCTGCGCAAACCAGACGGCATCTGTGCCCGTGCCGCAGGCGAGGTCTAAAATGCGCGAGCCTTGTGGAAGGCGGGCTGTGACAAATTTATAAACACGCTGCCTCATACGCGCGAGGTTGGGATTGTTCTCGATGAATTCATCGTATTTGTCGGCGTTGCGGTCGTAGGCTGTGGCGACGGTTTGAAAAGCGGGGTTGATGGATGGCATAAGTTCTCCTAAATATTTAAACCACAGATGAACACGGATAAACACTGATGGTTGATAAAACAGATCGTAAACCCCTTTTATCTGTGTACATCCGTGTTAAATTTTCTTAATCTCATTTCACTTCGTAGCAAGCCAAGCAAATAATACGGCGTTCGGACAATGCCTCGCAGTTCGTGTTTGCGCCAGGCGCGTCTCATGCGGAATTCGTGATGGACTCGTCCATGCAGGATGCGATAAAACTCCTGCGGAAATGGTCCGTGATATAACATGGCAAGATCATCTGAATCAATCCAGTTTTGTTTTTCGCCCAATTCCATTTTTACGCGTTCAAAGAATTTTGTTCCAGGTAATGGATACGAAACTGAAATGCCAATATCATCGGGCGCGCACTCACGCACCATTTTCAAAGTCTTCTGCACATCGTCCCAGCCTTCACCGGGGTAACCAAATTGCAAAAAGAATCCAACCTCGATTCCATTTTTATGCAGTAACTCTGTCGCGCGATAAATATCTTCCACTTTATCGCCTTTATCCATCGCGTCTAAAATTTTCTGCGAGCCTGATTCCGCGCCGAGCCAGACCGTTTTACAGCCCGCCTTCGCAAGTGCGAGCGCGGTTTTTTCTGTCACCAAATCTGCGCGCTTCAAACACTTGAACGGAATCACAGCATCATTCCCGCGCAGCAACTCAGCGAATTTTTCAACCCAGTTTGGTTTCAATCCAAAAATATCATCGGCAAACCAAACATGATCGGGCGCAAAATTTTCCTTGAGCCATTTCATTTCCGCCGCGACATTTTCAGGCGAGCGCGAGTTGTAACGCTGTCCCCAGATCGGCTTGGCGCACCAATTGCAGTGATATGGACAGCCGCGCGTCGTGACCATGTTCATCGAATAATATCCGTGATGCTCGCGCCAAATCCTCTTATATTTTTCGACATCAATCAAATCCCATGCGGGAAAAGGGAGAGAGTCGAGATAGGAAATATCAGGACGACGGGATGGGTGAAGCGTGAAACGTGAAGCCAGCCCGATGATTTGACTCGCATCCTTCCCCGCTGATAATTGACTCAGCAATTCTGCGAGAGTCTCTTCGCCTTCGCCAAGCAGAACATAGTCGGCGCCTTGGTCCAGATATTCAGCGTAATGGTCGGTTGCATCCGCCCCGCACAAGATGACTGAGCATCCGCGTCCCTTCGCCATTTGGATCATCGTGAACGCAGCCTGACGCATTCTCAACAGGCACATTTTGGAGAGGTAGTTGAAGTTATCTTCGAAGATGATCGCATATTGAGGTTTATGTTCATCAAGCGACTTTGCCCAATCTTCTTCTGAATCTGCGAGCATGGCATCAAACAAGGTGACATCATATCCTTTCGCGCGGATGTAACTCGCGGCGTACATTGTCCCGAGCGGCGGATAGGGCATCATCGCATCCCAAAGTTTTGGGTCGAAGCGCAGGTAGTAGGATTGGCCGAAGAGGATTTGGGTCATTTTTCCCTCACCCTGCCCTCTCCCAAAGGTAGAGGGAAACCCAAGGCAAATAGACGCTCCTGATAGATTTCGTCAGTCCATTTGCGGTGATGATGGAAATTTCCCTGACAGACATCGGCCGTGAAAATAGTCTCCGCACCGAAGCCTGCCTGTTTGGAGAAGCGCGCGATCTTGCGGGTCATTTCCCAGGTTTCAAATTCACGTCCGAGCGTACCCCGCAAAATGAACTCTCCCCTGTTCAAGGTTTTATGACCCTGACAAGTTTTCGGGTTCGCGTTGGGCAACAAGGATTTCGTCCATGTGTTGGCGGCGAAGAGATGAAGATACAAGTCATGGCCTGTGACGGGAATCATCTGGCAAAGCTCACGCGCGGAGTATAAATCATGCAGCGGCCATTCAAGCGCGCGCTCGGAGATGATCAGGTTGGGACAAATGGTATCGCCAAATAAATGTGTAATTTTTCCGAAGAGAATGGCAAAGGCGCGTGCTGTCCACACGTGACCGTGTGCAGTGACCAGCATGAAATCCATATCAGGATTCTTGGAGAGGTTGAGCATGGCGAGAGAACCTGTCAACGCGACCATGCGGACAAATGGCAATGAGCCGAGGATGCGCCCGTAGAACATGGCGCGGATAAAGGCTTTACGCGAGACGGTCTCGCGCTGTTTGCGGATGTCCACGAGTTCGGAGCGGCCTGCAAGAAAATAATATCCATCCCTGGATTCAACACAATCGGCGCGATCCAAATATTCAGTCAATTCTTCGACAGAGGCGGAAATGGTCAGGTAGCGATGTAATTCATCGAGGCGCAACGGGTAATCAAATATATCTGAATACACAAGGGTCTTCAGGACGGCAGGCTTAAGCAGGGAAATGTCGAGGGGCAAGGGAATATCCTTTAATCAGTGGCAGGCTGAGGGTCGGGTTTGAAGCGCGGAGAAAATGATTGCAGGAGAGTCGAGCCTGAGACGAAGATCAAACCGACAGCGAAGAGAAAGGCATAGATCATAATCAAAAAATGACCCGTGCGCCAACCAAACCAGGCTGTCCATAAATTATAGATTGCGAGAAGTATTTCAAAGAAGATGACCCAATCCACTTTGACCCGATAACGGGAATGATCCCAGTGTTGTGTGCGGCGTGTGATTCCGTATTTGGGCGTGCGTTCAAAGGGAATGACGCGGCGTTGAAGGATTTGAAGCGCGGCGCTTAGTGTGTTGACGGCAAGTCCGGAGGAAAAAATGGACATGAGAAATATCAATGGCAGAGAGAAGAACCATCGCCTGCGAAGAAGCTGCTGCGCAACAATAAAATAAAATGCGGGCGCAAAAACGAGGAAGTTCAACAGCAAGCCAATGCCGACAGGTTCAAGTAAAGTTGGATATTGCACCGCAAGCATTAGCAAAAGCGGATACAAAAAAATCAGCGCGAGAGTGAGAAAATGCAAGGCATAGCCCGTGAGGTGCAGCGTGGCCTGAAGTTTGCGTGCAAATGAAAATTGCGAATTCCAAATCGTCGGAATGTATCGAATAGCGCACTCCAGACTGCCGCGCGCCCAGCGATATTGCTGGCGGCGGTAGGCTGTAAAACTAACTGGCAATTCGGCGGGGACTTCAACTTCGCCTGCGTAACGCGCAGACCAGCCGCGCAGAAATGCCCGATACGATAGATCCATATCTTCTGTAAGCGTATCAGCCTGCCAGCCGCCCGAATCAATGATCGCTAATTTGCGCCAGACACCCGCGGTGCCGTTGAAGTTGAAAATATAATCGGTATTGGCGCGGGCAAGCTGGTCTATGGCGAAGTGTGTATCAAGTGAAAATGATTGGAGCAAAGTCAGCCAGGAATAATCACGGTTGAGATGTCCCCAACGGGCCTGTACGAATGCAACGCGGTTGTGATCGAAGTGCGGCAGGACACGACGTAGAAAATCAGGGTGCGGCAAAAAATCCGCATCGAAGATGGCGACGAATTCGCCCTGCGCCAAATCAAGTCCGTGTGCGAGTGCGCCTGCTTTATAACCCACGCGGTCAGCACGGTGAATATGGGCAATATTAATTCCCTGCGCTTTCCATTCTTTTACTTTTTCCGCGATCAACAAAACGGTTTCATCCGTCGAATCGTCGAGAACCTGTATTTCAAGCAACTCTCGCGGATAATCCAGCATGGCGGCGGAATTGATCAACCGCGTGGAAACATACCACTCATTGTAGATCGGCAACTGCACAGTGACTCGAGGCCAGCGCGACTTCATTGGGATTGCGGGGATCATTAGATTTTTTCTTTTACGCCATCCCAGAATTGCAAGATAAAATAAATTAAAGATATACAGAAAAAGGATGGACATCAAAATAACATAAATAATAACGACGGGCGCAAGAATGAAATTGAGAAAATCCATGTTACGCCATCCTTTGCGATGAGATCGCGGATGACCAAAGTCCCCAGGCGAGCCACTGCCACATACGCCCTGCGGAATAAAGCCAGGTGTAATAATCAAATAAGCCAACAACTGTAACAGCCAGCAGCAAAGCGGACGCCCCCATGATTAAAGGTTGTGAAGAATAATCCTTCCAATTCTTTATGAACATTAATAATGGCATGAAGAGCAGCAGAAAATAAAAAGCGCCGCCAAGCACACCTGTTTCCATGGCCGAGGCCAATAGCGCATAATGCGGAGGTTGATAATCCAACGGAAAATCGGGAAAATGTTTTTCCATTGCCAGCGGAGACGCGCCAAGCCCAACGCCAATTGCGGAGTGTTCCACAAAAATAAAATTACCCGCGCCCATAAGATAAGCGCGTTCCTTCATTGGCTCATCTTTAGAAACATCCCCAGAGTTCACACGAGAACTAAAAACGGAAAGATTATTTTGGATAAATGGCGCCGCAACAAGCAGACTTAAGGCTCCAAGAATAGCCGCACGCTTGACAGAATCCCAGCGATGAGAAAGCGCTTCAACCCCGACCATGAAACTGCCAGCCACAAAAAAGCTGATCCACGCTGACCGGGAGAAGGTCAGCGCCAGCGCGAGAAATGAAACTAAAAATATGATCGAAGCTAATATAGGCTCACGCCGTTTTCCGTAAAGGATTACAGCCAGCATCAGGACAAGCCCAAAAGCCAAACAGCCGCCGAGAATGTTTGGGTGGTCGCTCAGGCCATAGCCACGCAGGAAGCGGAATCCATCGCCGAGCACAACGCTGACTCCAGATCTATCTGGGTCAAGCACCAATTCTCCCATCTTCTGTAATCCCAAAGAAGTTTGAGAGATGGATTGAGCAATGGCGATGAATGATTGAAAAAGAATTTGCAAACCAGCAGGCACAAGCACCCATACCGCGGATTCGATCTCATTCACAATGTAGAGAAAAAACAAAAGCAGAGCTGTAAAATGGATGGCGTGGTATTGCGAAAGGAGCGGGTCTTCACTGCCAAGCACTGAAACCCAGCCCGCAAGTGTTAAACCTGTAAGAAAGAGCAGAATTAAGACAGGGCCAGTTTTCAATTTACGCAGATCCAGCGCAATGGAAAATGCCCAAAACACAAACATCGCAAGCATGGAAATGTCACTGGCAAAAAGCAGGAAATCTGTATAATCTGCATAAAGCGGAAAGATCGGGCGCGGCAGCAGTAACACACGCCAGCGGAATGGAATGAAAAAAACGGTTATTGCAAATGCAATACGCGATGCAAAAATAAAAAATTGGGCTGAACGAGAGTTGCGAAAATAAGCCATTTATTAATCAGACCGATGTAATCCTTTTTTATCATTATAATCCGTGAATGTCATCAAAGATCGCAATCAACGCGCGTTACCAGTACAGACGGGTCACCGGGGTGGAACGTTACGCACTTGAGATCAGCAAACGCATTCAACCAACTCCACGCATGATCGCGCCAAATAGAGCGCTGGGACAAATCGCCGGGCATTTGTGGGAACAATTTTCTCTGCCATTTCAGTTACAAAAAAATGAAATCCTCTGGTCGCCTGCAAACACAGGCGCATGGATCGTACGCGATCAGGTTGTAACGATCCATGATGCCAGTATATTTGACCACCCTGAATGGTTTCGCCCCGCTTTCGCGGCGTGGACACGGCTCTCATGGAAAGTTTTGGCAAATAGAGCCAAGGCGATCATTACAGTCTCCGAGTTTTCTCGCGAGAGATTGAAATACCATTTGAAAATTTCAAATCAGAAAATTAACGTCATTCCAAATGGTGTGGGAAAACCTTTTGAACCGCAACCCACCAAAACCATTAATAAAATAAAAAGAAAATATGATTTAAATAAACCTTACTTTCTTTTTATCGGGACTCATGAACCCAGAAAAAATCTGGCGAAATTGATTGGTGCGTTTGGAAAATTAAAAACGTCAACTCACCTTCTCGCAATTGCGGGAGATAAAGGAAAGGTTTTTGCAGACCCTGTAAGTCACGCTTTAAGCGTGACCTACGCGGAATTCCTTGGCTATATCCCTGACTCTGATTTGCCAGCGCTGTATTCAGGTGCAGGCGCTGTAATTGTCCCATCTTTATATGAAGGTTTCGGTTTGATCACGCTCGAAGCCATGGCTTGTGGCACGCCTGTGATCGCTTCAAACACAACTTCATTTCCAGAAACAACTGGAGATGCCGCACTTCTTGTTGATCCAAATAAAGTTGAAGAAATAAAAAACGCAATGCTTCAAATAATTGAAAATCCCACTCTTGTAAACTCACTTCGTGAACGCGGCCTTCAACGAGCCGCACAATTTTCATGGGATGAGTCTGCGCACAAAACACAGGAGATAATAAGTGACAGTCGCCTTTGAGGTGACTGTCACTTATGGATACTTATGAATCTCGCAATCATCCACGAATGGTTGAATATTTATGGCGGGTCAGAAAGGCTGCTGGCGGAAATTCTCGGCTTGTATCCGCAGGCGCAGGTGCATGCGTTAATTCATAATAAAGAAAATCTTGTCGGCACGCCACTGGATGGAAGAAATGTCAAAACTTCTTTCATGCAAAAAATTCCGCGTGTCGAGCATCTCTATCGTGGGTTGCTGCCGCTCATGCCGTTTGCCATCGAGCGCATGGATGTCCGCAAGTACGATGTGGTGTTATCAATTTCACACGCGGTAGCGCATGGAATAAAAACAAACTCAAATCAAATCCATATTTCGTATGTCTGCACACCGATGCGTTACGCCTGGCATTTGCAGGATGATTATTTACATTTACATCATTTGGATAAGCCCCTGATCGGGGCCGCCGCGCGCCTGACCCTGGGCCTGCTCCGCCGTTGGGACAGAGAATCAGCGTCCCGGGCAAATCACCTGCTCGCCATCTCAAACTGGACAGCGCAGAAGATTCAACAGGCATGGGAGCGTGAGTCACAAGTCATTTACCCGCCCGTGGATGTGGAACGGTTTTCTCCCGCAAAAGTACGCGATGATTTTTATCTGCATGTCTCAAGGCTGGTGCCATATAAAATGACGGCTGAAATTATCCGCGCTTTCAACGAATTGAAACTTCCGCTCATCGTTGTCGGCGACGGACCTGAAATGCCTCACCTTCAAAAAATGGCGAAAGGTAATATCAAACTGCTTGGTTATCAGTCTGATGAAGTTGTTACAGATCTGATGAACCGTGCCAAGGCCTTCGTCTACATGGCCGTGGAAGATTTTGGGATTGCGATGGTTGAAGCGCAGGCGGCGGGATGTCCTGTGATTGCATACAACAAAGGCGGCGCGGCGGAAATTGTTCAGGATGGAGAAACAGGCTTATTGTTTCAGGAGCAGTCGTCCCGTAGTTTGAGCGAGGCGGTTCTTCAATCCTCCAAATTAAACAGCAAGGCTGCACATGAGAGCGCAGCCCGCTTTTCATCCGCAAGATTTAGAGAAGAATTTTTAGCTTACATGAAAAAAGTGATCGAGAACTAAAGCACGGCCTTCGCGAGCGCTTCCAAACCCGCGAGATCATCCAGATCAAGCCATTGCAGCATGATACGTTGAAGTCCGCTTGACTCGAGTTCGTGCAATTGCTCTTTGACGGCGCTTGGACTGCCCGCCACAATTCCCTGTTGATGCAGTTGATCGAGAGTGCGCCCACGCGATTCTAATTTTTGCTGAAGCCCGGAATCGCTGGCGGCGAATATGCAACCCGTCATCATGGAGCGCCGAACAGACCTGGGGTCGCGCTTTTCCTGTTCAAGATGCTGATCCAAATTCGTATTTAGTTCTTTGAATTTTTCAGGTGTTAGAAAGATCGAGTTCCATTCATCCGCGTAACGGGCGACCAGATTTGGAGTGCGATTCTGCCCGACGCCGCCAATCAGAATGCGAGGTCCGCCCGAGCGCTGCGGACGAGGAAGCATGGTTGCTTCGCGAAGGTTGAAATATTTTCCACTGAACGAAACAGGCGAATCATGTTTCAAAAGCTGGATCACAATTTGCAAGCCTTCTTCCAAACGGTCAAAACGGGCTGATATGTCCAGCAGGTCAAAACCGAAAAGATTATGTTCTCGTTCCTGCCAGCCCGCGCCGAGACCAAGAGTCAGGCGTCCGTTGGAGAGGTCATCCACTGCGGACGCCATACGGGCTGTGAGCGCAGGGTGACGGAACGAAAACGGCGTAACAAGTGGGCCAAACTCGATGCGGCTGGTATTGCAGGCCAGCCAGGTCAGCGAGACCCACAGCTCAAGCGAGTCTTTATCAGGCGGATTCATGTTGGTAAAGTGGTCGGAACGATACAGGCCGACAAACCCCAACTCTTCCACAAGGTGGACGATCTTTTGCCAACGGGGCCAGGTCAGGCCATTTTGTCCTTCAAGCATGATCGCAACTTCCAACATGGCAGCTCCTTTCGGATTGAGTCTACCCGATTTTACTTTTCATTCAAATGAAATGCTACGACCGCACAGCCTGCTTGTTAAATAAGGACTTCCACACAACTTGAAGAATGCCCAGTATAAGCAATGTAAAGAAAATCGAAGCCAAGATACTCTTTGTCACAGTGGCAAAACTGGCAACAGCAACAAGGCTCGCGTCAAGATCAGGATAGGTTTTCAACATCAGTACGACAAGGACATTTTCCACATAGTCGAACAAACCGGCGAGGATCGGAAGGTATAGTACATAATACACTTTTGACTGTAAGTCATGGTTCTTTTTTAGCAGCCATGCAAACAATAATGGATACGAGACAATAAACAAGCCCGGATAGATAAAATCCAAAGGTAACTGCAAAGACTGATATAAATTTCGCCCTTCAGGACCAATGGCATTCAACAGGGAGATTGCATATTCCGTTGTATATCCGGCGGGAGAAACATCAAACAGTTTCATGTCTGGAGCAGATTTAAGCACCAGTGGTATCGAGTAGAAAAGAATTGCCAAATAAAAAGCCATATTCATTGAAAATAACACGGCGACATTCTTTCCGGTTGAGGTCTTTTGAATAAATTTTATGATTTTCATTAATAGTTTCCTTGATAATGCAGTTTCAACAAATTTGATTATTACTCGCGAGGGTGGCCCTTGTACCATGCCACGGTCTCTTTGATGGCTTCCTTCATCGGCGTGGCTTTCATACCAAATGTCGTTTCAAATTTTCCGGAGTCCACGATGAACGGTTTTTCAAATTCATACATCATTTCAACGGACTTTTTAGCATCGGAGATGAACAAGCCGCCGATCTTGTTCTTAGGCGGCGAAGCAATCTCCCTGTAGTCTGAGATTGCTCACCGCACTGGCGCGCGGCGCAAGTGTCGGGCAAAAACACACCTGCCCTTCGCATCGCGTCGCGAAGCGAAGCCGATGTGGCGGGCGGTGCCATGGAGAACGCCCTCGCAACGCTTGCGCCGCCAGTGTGGTGTGACAAAATCATTCCGTTTTGTACGGTAGTGAATTTTAATTTTGGATTTTGCACCATTCAATGGTGGCGTGCATAGCATCCTTCAATGAAGTCGGCTGCAAGCCAAAGGCTTTCTGAGCTTTGCTTGAATCCATGATGAAAGGTTTGTCCCATTCATAAAGCATTTCCACTGATTCACGCATGGCTGGGATAAACAAGCCGAGGAAGCTCATCATCATTTTTCCTGCGGCCATGAATTTGACTTTGTGACCAAGTTCATCTTCCATGAGTTTGATCAACTCAACCTGAGTGACAGGTGCGGGAGATGGCGTGAACCAGATTTGCCCGAGGGTGTCTTCGCGCGTGCCGAGAGTTGCCAGCAACCTACCGAAATCTGCAATATAAGAAAAAGTATGCGGCTGGTCTGTCCTGCCAAGCAAGTTGACAGACTTGCCTGCAAGCGCGGGGCGAATGGCATAGGAAGTCACAGCAGTATCATCTGGCCCGAAGAAATTGGAAGCACGCCCAATCGCAGCGCGGATTCTGCCAGCGCGATGCGCTTCCAGGACGGCAGTTGCCATCTCGCCTCTCACCTTTCCTTTTTTGGTATGCGGTTGGTAAGGCATATCCTCACGGATGGGCTGACCGTTCGTATCGCCATACATGTAGAGATTATCGCCGACGATGAACTTTGCGCCATTGACTGCAACCGCATCAAGGATCGCCTTTTGCATGGGCGGGAATTTCTCAGCCCACTCGTGATATTGAGGTTGGGCACATTGATAAACTGACTCTGCGCCTTTGGTTACTTCGATATTGCGCTTTACATCATAAGCATCGCCTTTGACAACTTCAACTTCAGCGGGGATGCGGGAATCCATTTTGCCAGAATGGCTGACCATGCGGACAGGTTTGCCCAATTTGACCAACTCACGGGCTGTCCATTTGGCGAGTGCGCCAGTGCCGAAAATTACGTGCAATTCATTTTGTGACATGATGATGTTCCTTTTGGTTGTGGTTATGATTTAATCTGTTTGGTTTTCGATAAAAAGCCAACTCATAATTCTGCTGAATTCGATGAAAGCCTTGAGCGGGCAGTTTCCCTTTTTCCAATCGCCTGCACATGTTCCACTGCGGCGGCGAGACCAAAGCGCGGCATATTGCCATAGACACATTCAAACTGATTCGGATTCACGGTATACGTTTCATGCCAGATGCCCACAATTCCATCCGCGCCTATGGCTTGATTGAATTTTTTCCACGGCTCAAGATGCGGAGCGGAAGGGTTGCGGGCAAAATTTTCAAGATCTTCAAACGAACGCCAATATTGAATGATGACTGGGCCGCTGAAATTCCAGAAAAATTCCGCGTGCAAGAATCCTTTTTCGGGATTGGCAAATAAAATCTGCATCATTGGCCCCATTGCCGACGCAACTGGGAGCCATTTATCAAGACGCCACCATTTGTTGATTCGCATTCCGATCAAAAACACAACAAAGGGTTCTTCAGTTTTCGCGGTAAATCTTCCATTAAATATTTTAGTCATGAGTATTTTCTCCTAATCAGAAAAATAAGGTCTTCTTCTCAAGATCTTATCCGCGCCATATTGTTTGGCTTGTTGTCGCCAGCCGATACCACCAAACAATTTGTACATCCAGTTGGGGATGAAAGGCTTTTCAATGATGTCTCGTGCCTGTTGCGGAATTGGAATTCCAAGCGCAAGCGATGCGGCAGCCAGTTCGAGACTCTTTTTGAGTGGAATGGCGCGGCCATCCATATCTTTAAGCGGCACGCCGCCTACAAGTCCCTGACCGCCGCCAAGCGCCAAAGCATCGAGCCAGACCATGCCCGTCTCGTGCGCGAATTGTTCACAGATGGCGAGAGCGGTGTCGTTGTGACTGGCCTCAGGGAAACCGCAATTTGCAATGGCAGCAAAACGCTGTTCAACTTTCACCGTTGCACGATGTGCGGCAATTTTTTCAAGCGCGGCGATGACGGGCGCGGGCAGGCTATCTACATACAAAGGGAAAGCCAGCACGACCAGGTCGGTTTGGTCGAGTTTTTCGAGTGTAAGACAAGTGCGTTCTGCGGAATTGAATGAGGTGTAAATTTGAATGGTTTCCGTTTCAACGCCGCGTGAATTCAATTGCTCCATCAAGTAGCCGCCCAGAGAAGCCGATGTGCTTTTCCTGGTGCGCGGACTTCCCACAAGCAAAACCGCGCGGCGGACGGGAGTTGCATCAGCGCAGGAAATTCCTGTTTTGGAAAGAGCAGGCACAGGGGAGGATGAAGCGTTCTTTATTTCATTCAGCCAGCTTTGAATCTGTTCATCCAAATTTGATTCGCGATTCACCAATCCGCTGACAGAAGTGGACGCGTACATGTTGATGGCGTTGCGGTGAACAAGCTGACGAAAGACCGCTTCAGACTGCGCGTCGGGTTGGTCCATCCACCCGATAGTGAGGACGTCGGGATAGTTTTTATAGCGCGGTTGATGATGGATCTCGCCGTCTATGGTGGTAAAGAATGGCGTAATATTTTGGATCTGATGATCCACCATACGTTTGAGCGCGGAGGAATATCCGCCGAAGGTAACAGGTGTGAGGTAGATAACCAGATCGCTATGCATGATCTTTTCGGCGATGATGCGGTTGTCATCATTTGTATTGCATACGCCAGGGCTGCGCACCCAGCAAAAGAAATCTCCCGCACAGTTGCCTATCTTTTGCTCGCACAAAACGAGAGTCTCTGCGTTTGGAATTTGAGTTCGCAATGATGACTTAATTTTTTCAGAAGTTGGGTCGTTTGTTTGAGAACCATCGAGAATGAGAGTTTTCATATTTCACCTTATTTTTGCAGCATTTGAGCACCAGATGTGATGTGTCACATCACCTGGGTTGAATTAGTTGGATAACGATATTGATATTACAGGTATTGAATTAGGATGTTTTCAATTTCGCGGCGGAAGAGTTCGCCAAAATCGGTAATGACTGGCGGGACGTGATGACCAATTTCGAGCATGACCAATCCATGCACACGGCTCCAGATGACGGCGGTCAGATACAACACTTCAACATCGGCATTGCCTCCGTAATTTTTCCACGCTTCAAGCATGGACTCAAGCTCGCGTGTGAGAGGAGACAAGCGCTCCAATTTCAACTGTCTACCCGAATACAAAGCCTGCAAAGTAATTGTCAATGGGATAATGGCGCAGGCTGCGGCGGGCATGGTGATATTCGCGGGAGCCACATAGTTTGGAATTGGCGTGCCGAAGATGAGCAGATACCTTTGGGGATAAGTGATTGCCCACTCACGATAAGCCAATCCAAGCGCGGAAAGACGCGTCTTGTTGTCGTTAGTAGGCAGAGCATCAATCGCGGCCTGTTGAGACTCACCCAGCGAAGTGTATGCGTCCACAATTAGGGCTGTGACAAGCGCATCGCGATCAGGATGGTAGTTATAGATGGCGGGCGCGGTAATGCCCAATTCACGGGCAATGGAGCGCAAGGAAAGGGTCGCTGCGCCCATCTCGGCGATCTGTTTCCATGCCGTTTCCTTGATGGCTTCCTGCAAATTGGGAATTTGTTTTTTGAGTGTCGGTCTGACCATTTCTTCTCCTAATTTACTTTACAGTGTAAATATACAGCGTGTATTTATTTTTGTCAAGGGGAAATAAAAAGGTCACGCTTTAAGCGTGACCTACAAATTACAAAACAGCTTTTATCGCAACCCACTCCCCTGCTAGTTTGGGATGTTCCGCCATATTCAAAACTCCATTCTCCATTAACTTATTCACCGCCTTCTTCAGCACTTCATTTCCCCAGCCGAACAACTTATTCACATCACGGAGCTGTGCCGCGCCAACCATGTCAAAATATAATTCCAGCAATTTTGCACGCGCCTGTGATTCTTTGATAATTCGCGCCTGTTCCGAAAGATCGGGATAATGGCGGGTAACAATTTCGTAGATGTGAGAATAATTCCATGCACCTGCCTGCGCCACGCCGACAGGCAAAACCTTGAAATCTCGCTGCAGTTGTTCCAATGCTTTATTGAATTCAGAATCTTTTGCGTTGGATAATTTTGCTTTCTTGCGCAAGTCCAAAGTGTTCAATGCGCCATTATCGAGCAAGGTCTCATAGACTTGTTTCGAGGCCTGAGTTAATCGTCCCTCTTGATATGCGATGAGATAATCTTCTTCGGGCGACCCATAATTTTCAGAGAGCGCATAAAAATAAGGAGCGATCTCCAAAGAGATCATCGTTGCTTTGCCGCGTAATATTTTGCCGTAATACCATATCTTTTTATCGAGCGCGCCATCCTTCCAGCCCCATGTGATGTGACCCGGGTCATCGTGTTTATCGGCCACGGGTCTGTCGCCAGCGACAGCCGTCCACAGTGAGGGCAGGTCAATACCCTTGATGGGCCAAAAGTACGTGAAGCCGCGTTTGTTGACGAAGGTCAATGCCTGGGCTGGAGATGAAAGCCTTTTAGCGGGAGGCAGGCCAAAGGTCCGCTTGCGATGCGATTGCAGTTTCATTAGATTTATCTTAGTCATCTGTCAAATTCTAGCTCATGTAGGATACAATCTGCAAGACGAAATGATCAAAAAATATAAAGACATCAGCGAATTAAGTCAGTACGCGGCACGTTCATTTATTGAGATCGCAAATAAATCAATTGAAGAACGGGGGCGTTTTTTGGTCTCACTTTCGGGCGGAAGCACACCCATGCGGCTTTATGAATTATTGGGAAATCAATTTCAAAATGAAGTTGATTGGTCGCTTGTCCATTTTTTTTGGGGAGACGAACGCTGCGTGCCCGTGGACGACTCAGGCAACAGTTATGGACAAACCAAAAAAGTTTTCTTTGACAGGATCAATATTCCCAACGAAAACATTCATCGTGTCTTGTCGGAACTGGAACCTGATTCTGCCTCGAAAGAGTATGCCCGCACTTTGAAAGCCTTCGCCGAACCGCCACTCGATTGGCCGCGCTTTGATCTGACATTACTCGGCATGGGTGACGACGGACATACGGCCTCCCTGTTCCCAGGCTCACCTGTGGATGTGGATTCGCCTACACTCGCTGTGACCGCAAATTATCAGGGACGACCAGCCAACCGGGTAACTTTGACGCAGAACGTGTTAAACAGTAGTAGAAATGTACTATTTTTGGTAACTGGCAGGGTCAAGGCCGTAACTTTAAGTAGGGTATTAAGCGACAACTATATGCCTGCGGAACTTCCCGCCCAGCGAATCGCGCCAATAGATGGGAATTTAATCTGGCTCATGGATGAGGAAGCCGCGAGCTTTTTGTAATCAATTTCGTCATTGCGAGGGCCCTCTCCCTTGCACCGCCCGCCAGGGCAGGTGTGTTCTTGCCCGAAGCAATCCTTCGATTTTGTGAGAGATTGCTTCGTCGGGGAAAGCGCCCTCCTCGCAATGACATATCACACCAAAGGAGTTTTACAAATGGAATTAGCATTGATCGGTTTGGGAAAAATGGGATTGAATATGGCGACCCGCCTCGTGCGCGGCGGCCATAAAGTGGTTGGATACGCCCGCACAAAAGAAAGTGTGGAAGCGGCCATCGCAAATGGCGCGGAAGGCGCATCCTCTTTGGAGGAAGCAGTTGGCAAATTAACTTCGTCACCAAAAGTTGTTTGGGTGATGGTTCCTTCCGGCAAGACAACCACCGAAACAATTGAAAAGGCCGCGTCCTTATTAAACAAAGGCGACATTATCATTGACGGCGGAAACTCCAATTACAAAGAGACAGTTGCACATGCGGCCATGCTCGAAGCCAAAGGCATTGACTTTGTGGATTGCGGAACCAGCGGCGGCATTTGGGGACTCACCGAAGGCTACAGTTTAATGATCGGCGGAAAACTTGAAATTACCGAAAAGCTGCGCCCCATCTTTGAAACACTGGCCCCAGGCAAAGACCTCGGCTGGGGACGTGTCGGCCCACATGGAGCAGGTCATTACGTGAAGATGGTTCATAATGGAATCGAATACGGCATGATGCAAGCCTTCGCCGAAGGTTTTGGTATTTTGAAGGCTAAAAAAGAATTTGGCATGGATCTCTCACAGATCTCACACATCTGGCAAAACGGCAGCGTTGTCCGCTCGTGGCTGCTTGACCTCGCCGCCAACGCCCTCGACGAAGATACCGAATTGAAAGATGTCAAACCCTGGGTGGCAGATTCTGGCGAGGGTCGCTGGACGGTCTTTGAATCGATCGACCTCGACGTTCCCGCACCGATCATTACCCTCGCGCTTCAAATGCGCTTCGCCAGCCGTGACGAGGAGAATTATCCCGCACGTATGCTGGCCGCATTGCGAAATCAATTCGGTGGGCACGCCATCAAGAAAGCAGAATAAGACAAGACGATAGACGATGGACGGTAGACCGTGGAAAGCACACCATCGTCTATCATCCACCGTCCACGGTCATTTACTTATGAACAACTTACCCAATAACGGCTTACTGACCACGATCATCATCTTCGGCGCATCGGGCGATCTGACTCAACGCAAGTTGATCCCTTCGTTGTTTAATTTATTCCGCAAGCGCCGCACTCCCAAGAAATTCCAGATCGTGGGTTTTGGCGGCACTGCATTTACAGATGAGCAGTTCCGCGAGCATTTACTTAAAGGCATGAAAGATCACGCGAGCTATTCCTTCACCGATGAAGAATGGAATATCTTTGCGCCCAACCTGCATTACATTTCTGGCAAATACACTGAAGCAAGTGATTTTAAAAAGCTGGCAGATACGCTCACTGACCTGGAAGATGGCGATGCCAATCGGCTCTTCTATATGGCACTCCCACCCACACTGTTTCCCGCCATTATTGACAATCTTGATGCGTCAGGTCAACTCCACGAGAATGGAGCCTGGCGGCGTGTAGTGCTTGAAAAACCCTTCGGCACAGACCTTGCATCAGCCATCACTTTGAACAAACAGGTTCACAAGGCGCTCAACGAAAACCAGATATACCGCATTGACCACTACCTCGGCAAGGAAACTGTCCAGAATATTTTGTTCACGCGTTTTGCCAATACCATCTTTGAGCCGATCTGGAATCGCAACTACATTGACCATGTGCAGATCACCGTGGCGGAAAAGGTCGGCCTCGAGCACCGCGCAGGTTTTTACGATAGCGTCGGCGTGCTCCGCGACATGTTCCAAAATCATCTTTTGCAATTGCTGACCCTCGTTGCCATGGAACCGCCCGCGTCTTTCAGCGCAAGTCACTTGCGGAACGAAAAAGTAAAAGTTCTCAGCGCTGTTCAGCCCATGACTCCCGAACAGGTATCGGCAAATACGGTGCGCGGTCAATATAAAGGTTATCGCAGCGAAGAACAGGTGAATCCAAATTCCACCACGCCCACCTACGCGGCGCTCCGCCTCTACATCAACAACTGGCGCTGGAAAGGCGTGCCCTTCTATTTGCGTTCTGGAAAAAATCTCGCTGAGAAACAATCGCAGATCATTATCCAATTCAAAGAACCGCCGCTCGCCATGTTCCCGATGCAAACCATGAAGCCGAACATGCTCGTGCTATATTTGCAGCCCGACGAAGGCTTGCACGTCCGCTTTGAGGCCAAGGCGCCTGACACCGTTTCTGAAACCCGCTCAGTGGATATGGAATTTCATTATTCCGAAGCCTTTGGTGAAACTGCAATTCCCGAATCTTATGAAAGGCTTCTGCTGGATGCCATTCAAGGGGACGCGTCGCTCTTCACACGCGCAGACGAAGTGGAGACAGCCTGGTCGCTGATCGATCCCATTTTGCAGACATGGGAAACGCATCAGACTCCGCCGTTGGCTGGTTACAAACCCGGCAGTTGGGGCCCCACTGAGGCATACGACCTGCTCGCCCGCGATGGACGCCGATGGCTCAACGCCGAGGCCAGCATGATGCTGGAAAAGTAAACAATCCATTTGGCTAATAAAAACCATCCGAAAGAAGGGTGGCAAATATACTGGTTTCCTAAATAATGGGAGCACGGCTTACGAGCTGATGCTCCCATTTTTTGCAACTAAATTTTACATTGAGCGTAAGTCAACCAGAAAATAATCCACAAGCGAAAGAATCATTCACAAAGGAAATCCAAGATGAAAAACATTAAATTATTAACATTGATCGTTCTCGCCTTAACCCTGGCTGCCTGCGGTAAAGCCACCGCCACGCCCGAAGCGACTCAAATTCCAATCGTTGTCGCGGACGATACGATCATAGCCGAAGGCCGCGTTGAACCCATTCAATACGCCGAGATCGCCTTCAATACCAGCGGGGCGATCAGTGAGGTGCTGGTGAAAGAAGGCCAGTCGGTGAAAAAGGGAGAGCCGCTTATTCGTCTGGGCGACGAATCGGATACAAACTATGCCGCCGCACAAGTTGAACTGGTCAGCGCGCAAAAGGCATGGGATGACCTGCTCAACGCAAGAGGCGCCGACTTTGCCCAGGCCGCCATTGATCTGAAAGATGCGCAGGAAGCAAACGAAAAGGCCGACCAGTATCTTGTGTATTTGCAAAATGACAAAAAGATTCCGCAAACACAAGCCCGCAGAGTCTTAGTCAATACACCTTTTGGGTATCAATATGAAATTAAAACCAAAAGTTTCAAAGGCCCCGCCCCGGAAGATTGGATCGTGGAAGCCAAGAATGATCTGGCATTGAAAACAGCCGAATTGGAAAAAGCGCAGCTTGTCTATGACCGCCTGAAGGATGGCCCCGACAGTGATCAACTGCCTTTGCTTGAAGCGCGGTTGAACGCAGCCAAAGCAGGGGTGGCGGTCTTCTCAGTCATTGCCCCGTTCGATGGCGTGGTGGCTGAAATGAATGCAAAAACTGGAAGTTCGATCAATGCCGGGGAGATCGCTGTTACGATAGCCGACATTTCCAAATGGACGGTCATCACTACAGATGTGACTGAGATCGATGTGGTCAAATTGCAGGAGGGACAGCCTGTAACCATTAAATTGGATGCCATCCCTGACACAGTATTGAAAGGCGAAATTATTTCCATTGGACAGAGCTATACGGAAAATCAGGGAGATATTGTTTACGAAGTCGCTATCCTCCTGACGGATCAGGATCCCGCCATGCGCTGGGGCATGACTGCCGTGGTTACATTTAAATAACTCACCCTACGCACCCAACCGTGTCACCCTGAGCGACAGCGAAGGGTCTCTGAGACAATCGTAGAGGTTCTTCGCTTCGCTCAGAACGACACTGCGTAAGGTGAGTAAATAAAAATAAGCCACAGAGACGCAGAGGCACCGGGATTCTTTTTATTAATCCCCTGAGACTCAGAGCCTCTGTGGCAAAAGAAAGAGACCATCATGGCTATTTCATTTTTCAAACAAAAAACCGAGAGCGAGCAGGTTGAAAATCACCCTATCATAGACTTGCATGAAGTCAATAAATACTACAAGACAGCCGTCGGAGATTATCATGCGCTGGAAGGCGTGGACTTGCAGATCAACGCGGGCGAATTCGTCAGCATCATCGGCAAATCGGGCAGCGGTAAGACCACCCTGCTGAACATGATTACTGGCATTGACCGCCCCACAACAGGCGAAGTGTGGGTCAACGGGACGGGCGTGCATGGACTGAACGAAAACCGAATGGCGCGCTGGCGTGGAAAGAATCTTGGTATCGTCTTCCAGTTCTTTCAACTGCTGCCGATGATCTCGGTCATTGAAAATATCATGCTGCCAATGGATTTCTGCCGAACCTATCCGCTCAACGAACGCCGCAAACGCGCGATGGATTTGCTGGAACTGGTTGAACTTGCAGATCACGCCCACAAACTTCCAACTGCTCTCTCAGGCGGACAGCAGCAGCGTGTGGCGATTGCCCGCGCCCTCGCCAACGACCCGCCCGTCATCATCGCGGATGAACCGACAGGCAACCTTGATTCCAAAACAGCCGAGTCGGTGTTTGCGCTGTTCAACGATCTTGTGGCGAAGGGCAAGACCATCATCATTGTCACGCATGACAGCGGGCTGGCAAAACGCACGCATCGCACCGCGCTCATCGCGGACGGTGAAATTGTCAACGAGTATGTGGCGAAAGCCATGCCCACATTAACAGCATCTCAATTATTACAAGCGACAAAGACCGCGAAGATACTCACCTACGAAGCGGGCGCAATGATCCTTGCCGAAGGCACGAATGCGGATACGTTTTACATCGTCTCCAAAGGAACGGTGGAAGTGATCCTGCCGCGCCCCAATCAATCGGATGTGATCGCGCTTCAACTCAGACCTGGGAAATGCTTCGGCGAAATGGAGTTTTTCCACGAGACGAAACATCGCGCATCCATCCGCGCCTCGGAGGCGGGACCTGTTGAGGTGCTTGCCATCGGGTATGAACAACTGTCAGAATTACTGGATCAATCCGAAGCGACGCATGAAGCGCTGCGTCAGATGGCGAACAAACACAACGGCGAGAATCTGTCATGGCGGGGAGTCTCCTCATGATCGGCAGTCGCTGGAAAAAAGTCTGGGCTGATTTCTGGAGCAATCGCGGACGGACTTTTCTGACCATCATCACCATCGCTGTTGGCGCGTTCGCGGTTGGGTTCAATAACAACCTCGGCATGTACATGAACGAAAGCATGGACATTGATTACCTTTCCGCGAACCCATCCGAGGCAGAGGTGTACGCCTCGCCGCTGAATGATGATATGGCGAAGATGGCGCGCTCCGTGCCTGGCGTGGATACGGTGGAAGGTTTTTCATCTGTCGGCGCGCGCATCATGCGGCCCGATGGAACCTACGTGGATATTAATTTCACAGCCATTGAAGATCCAAGTCAGTTAACTTTGAACACACTGAAACCAGCGCTTGGCGAAACGGTCATCCCGACATATGGTGAAAAGGAAACGATTCTCGACGCCAGCGCATTGTCGCTTGGGTATAAACCTGGCGACAAAATCCTTTTGGAATTGGGAAACGGGAAAAAGCGTGAGATCACCCTGACAGGCTACATGCACGCTGTGACGGGAATACCTTACAACCTTGCCAACGTGGTCAATGCGTACGTGACGCCCAAAACATTGGAATGGCTTGGCGGCAATACCGACAATTACGAATTGTTGTCGATCAGCGTTACAGAAAAACAGACAGATGCGGAGCATGTGACAACCGTGGCACAAGCCGTGGCAGACCGTATGAAACGCGCGGGTGCGACGGTTTATTTTGTGAGCGTTTATCAGCCAGGTCATCACTTTGCGTACAGCATTACACAAGGCGTGTTCTTTGTACTTGGTATTCTGGGCTACCTGACTGTATTTTTGAGCGGCTTCTTGATCGTCAACACCATCACCGCCCTGATGACCCAGCACGTGCGGCAGATTGGCATTATGAAAGCCACAGGCGGCAGCACCATGCAGATCTTCGGCATGTATCTGGTGTTGATCCTTGCTTTTGGAATTGGCTCATTATTAATTGCCGTACCGCTTGCCAATATGGTTGCATCCACTATCGGCGGCGGCATGGCGCAATGGTTGAATTTCCACCCCGCTCCTTACAAGGGATACACATCAACTTTGGTACAGCAAATTCTGGTTGCCGTTGTAGTCCCTTTAATTGCGGCGATATTCCCGATCTACAACAGCGTGAAGATCACGGTCCGCGAGGCGTTGAGCGACTATGGTCTCGGCGGTAACGCCAGACCAAAGGACGACTCGGTTGGCAAAAATTCTGTGTTGATCCCGCGCCCCATTCGCATTTCGTTGCGCAATACATTCAGACGCAAGGCAAGGTTGAGCATCACATTATTTACTTTGGTGCTTGGCGGTGCTGTATTTATCGGCGTGTATAACTTGTGGGCTTCCTTTGACAAAGTGATGGAAGACATTCAGGGATACTTCCTTGCCGATATCAACGTCTCGTTTGACCGCGGCTATCGTTATGACAAGGTTGCCAATATTGCGATGAGCATCCCCAGCGTGGAGGGCGCTGAAGGCTGGCTCGAATACACAGGCACACTCAATATGGGAGATCAGGAAGCTGGCACACAGATCCTATTTGTGGCTCCGCCGTCCACTTCCAAAATGATCGACCCGATCATCACCTCTGGCCGCTGGCTGCAACCCGGGGATGAGAATGCGATTGTCATCGGCAATCATCTCCTGCAAATTTTCCCCGACTTGAAAGTGGGAGACTGGCTGAGCATTGAAACAAATGGCAAGGATACAGACTGGCAGATCGTGGGCACGTACAGCATCACGGGCAACGTTAGCCCGCCGTTGTTGTATGTCAACTATGAATACTTGAGCGTACTGGTTGGCGAACCAGAAATGGCATATTCCCTGCGCATTATCACTTCACAACATGATGCCACCACGCAAAGAAGAATCAACGACCAGATCCAATCCGCGTTCGAGGAGAGCGGAATCCAGATCCGCTCCACACAGTTGGGCGCGGAGTTCATCGAAAGTCAAAAATCCCAGACGGATATTCTCGTCTACTTTATGCTCGTGATGGCAAGTCTCATCGCCATCGTCGGTGGGCTGGGATTGATGGGTACGATGAGCATCAACGTGCTGGAGCGCACCCGTGAGATCGGCGTGATGCGCGCCATTGGCGCGAGCAACGGAGATATTCAAGCCATTGTCATCACTGAGGGCATGGTGATCGGCATTGTCAGTTGGGCCATTAGCATTTTGATCTCGATCCCGATTACGAATGTGTTGTGTTTCGGCGTTGGCATGGCCATCCTCACCGCACCGATGCCCGCTGTCTATGGCGCGAGCGGAGTTATCGCATGGTTGATCTTCACGATAGTGCTGGGTACATTGGCAAGCGCACTGCCTGCAAGAAGGGCTTCGCGGCTTACCGTAAAAGACACATTGGCATACGAGTAGGAAAAGCAAAAGACATGCAGAGCAAAAGCCTGCATGTCTTTTGCTTTATTTCCCTGTATACTTAATCCATGAATCCACTTACCCGCTTTCAATCAATGCTCCCCAAAAAAGAACAGCAAAAAATTGAGAAGCTCAAAACTCCTTTTGATGTTCAGGAGTTTCTTTATTCCATGCCATACAATGCGGAGGAACGGGATCGCTCGCCCTTGAATGTGATCCTGGACCAGCAATGTCACTGCCTCGATGGCGGATTTCTGGCCGCGCTCCTTTTGTGGAAGTTGGGCTTCAAACCGCTCGTTCTTGACCTGACGCCTGTTCCCGCTCTCGACGATGATCATGTCCTTGCGCTGTATCAGATCGAAGGGCGCTGGGGCGCGGTGGCAAAATCCAACTTTGTGCAGCTTGGATTCCGCGAACCTGTTTACAAGAATCTTCGGGAACTGGCGATGAGCTACTTTGAGCATTACATGAACACCCACAGACAAAAAACCTTGCGCGGATACACACGCCCCATGGATCTATCCACGATTGACCCATCATGGATGTGGGACGAATCCGCGGCGAACCGCTTATATAAAAAATTCTACACACGCAAATCAATCCCATTGATCACCAGGTCAATGGAAAAACGTTTGAGCCTTGTCCGTGAAAATATTTTTCAAGCAGAGACTCTGGGGACCGATATGAGTTGGGTATTTGGAATCCGCGGGGAATGATTGCCAATTGCTTTACCTGAAGATATTACATATAATCAATCATAATTACACATCACTAGTAGTTAAACCACTCAGGTAAAACCATGCTGGGACAAACACTTGTCAACCGATACAGAATAGATGCCGAGCTTGGTAAAGGCGGTATGGGGATCGTATATCGCGGCTACGACATACTGCTTGATCGCGAAGTGGCGGTCAAACTTATTTCCAGCACAGGTCTGGGCACAGAAGGGCGCGCCCGTCTGCTGGTCGAAGCGCGAGCCGCCGCCCGTCTCAATCACCAAAATATCGTCACGATCTATGACGCGGTGGATGAGGAGGAAAAACCTTTCATCGTCATGGAACTTGTCGATGGAAAAACCCTGCGTTCCATTCCCACCCCCAACATAGAAGATTGCATTGAATATGCGCGCCAGATCTGTGCCGCACTTGCCCACGCGCATGGCAAAGGGATTATTCATCGCGACTTAAAACCTGAGAACGCGATGCTCACCCCGCAAAACATCGTCAAGTTGATGGATTTTGGTTTGGCTCGCAGTAACAACGCTCCACACGTAACGGCCTCGGGCGTCATTGTCGGCACAATATCATATATCTCACCGGAGTTGATCGAAAGCGGCGAACCAAGCCCACAGTCAGATTTGTACGCGCTCGGCGTGATGATGTTTGAAATGTTGACCGGCAGCCAACCCTATAAAGGCACAGACCTAGTTCAGTTGATCTATCAGCACATGAATGCGCCAGTCCCTTCACCAAGAGAAATCAGACTGGATATACCCATCGCGTTGGATGTGCTCGTAATGAAGCTGATGAACAAGAAGCCAGAAGAAAGGCCCGCTTCCGCCTTTGACGTTGAGCTGGCTCTGGCATCCTTGCAGAAGGAGCAAAACCGAAGCACCGAGGCAATCTCCACCGATCACGCAAGGATTCAGGCATTACCAAAACTGGCAGAAAAACGCGCGCAGGCACAAGCCAATTGGGACAAGAAATGGCAGAAGAAGGGTTATTCGAAATCGTCCCTGCCGGTACTCGAATCAACCGAACGACCGCTGATCCTATCAAACCGCGAGAAGGAACTTGCAAAGGGCGTCGAATATCTGAGAGACCATCGTTTGCTGATCGTCAATGGAATGCCGGGCATTGGCAAAAGCACCTTCGCGCGCGCCTTGCTTGAATTCATGCCGGTTGAATCACCACCGCCATTTTGGTATGACTTTGAAAGACAGCAAAGCAGCGGCAACACTCTTGGTGTTCTACTCGACCGCATCTCCAGTTATCTCGAAAATTGTCTGGGCGGTGAAGTGCGCCAGGAAGTAATGGCATTTCGCAATTCACCGGAAGGTCAGGCATCCGCTTATGAAGTGGATGTGTTGATCGATTATTTAAATCAAGAACCGCCCATCTGGCTGGTCTTTGACAATTTGGAAACCGTCCTTTCACGCGGCTCGAACCACTTCAAAGACGAAGGGCTTGAGCTCTTATTTGATGGTCTCAAAAGCAATACGCACAATGCAAGGATCATCGTCACCAACCCGTTTGTTCCTGTTCTGCATAACGGACAATTCCTGCTTGAGTTTGGCACGCAGCCGTTGACCTTGCGTGGACTTGACGAATCAAACTCGATAGCCTTCCTGCAAGTATTTGGTTTGGATAAATTCCCGCGTGACATGCTTGTATCGCTGGCACGCACTGCTGATGGTCATCCATTTACGTTGAATCACCTCGCCCATTACATACAGGCTCTGGGTGTCACTTCCGCTGTTGACGATCTTCAGGGTGGACTGGAAGAAACCACTGAAAGATTTAAAGTATCGCTACAACAGCGCCTATCTCCGCAGGAATTCGATGCGCTGCAATCCATTACGATCCTGCACAGGGAAATTTCACTTGACGGGTTATGTCAAACCGCACAGGTCACGCCAGGGGTCATCAAACGATTGCGCGAAGAGGGCCTGCTTCAAGCAAGTGACACAGGCAAGTTCTGGCTGCCAAGCATTGTGAAAACTAGTTTGAAATCTCCCAGCCTTGAATTCACACAACAGGCACATTTGCGCGCGACCAGTTTTTATCGCAGCCAAAAAGTCTCACCATCCCACCAAAGCATTGATGATTATGCCAGCATCCTTGAATGGCACCATCACGCCGTTCAGGCAGGAGACGCCACCAGCAGTTATACAGCTCTTTTCTCAACAGGTTTGAAAGATCAACTCACGGCGTGGAATGAATATAGCCTGCTTGCTGAATTATGCGAAGAAACCCTTTCGGCAGCCAGCCTCAAGCCGAAAGAACTTTCCAGTTTGGAACATGTCATCCTCAATGAAACCTTAGGGAATGCCAATTTTCTACTTCGAAATTTCACAAAAAGCATCGCACACTTAAAAATAGCACTAAACTTTCTTCAACCCACAGACGACCAGGATATTAGGATCAGATTACTGATTCACCATGCGGAGTCTCTTGGCAATAACGGAGAATTCCCCGTGTCCATGCTGATATTGGAACAGGCCTTCGGTTTATTGTCTGATAATCAGAACGATCATATGCAAGCAAAGGCGTTGCAGCTTAGAGGCATTCTCAATCGAGGGCAGGGAAATCTGGAGCAAGCAGTAAATGATCTGGAGGATTCACTTAAATTATTCGAGAGCATGAACGATCAAACTGGCATCGCCTATGTAACCGGTGAACTGGGAATCGTCTATTATTACCAAAACCATTTTGCCAAGGCAATTGCAAATTACCGGCGCGCGCTTAATTCATGCGAATCCAGACGTGACATGCGCGGAGCAATGATCGGGCATTTCAACGTGGGTGATATCCTTCTTCAAGATGAACAGTACGAATTAGCGGCAAAGGAACTTCAACTGGCTTGGGAAATGGCACATAAAAGAAAACTTGTAAATGCAGAGATTATGACGGGTTTGTATTTGGCAGAAGCCCAGATAGCTCTTTTGCGATTGGATCAGGCTGAAGAAAAGTTGAATGTACTAAGCTCACTAATCTCAAAGCAATCATCTTCCTGCCCATCAGGTCAGGAACTTGTTCTACGCGCCAACTTGCATTGGAAACAAAATCAACATGACCAAGCTGGCATGGAATTTGAGCACGCGTTCGTGCTCCTGGAAGATGACATCTGTCAGTATGAACGTGCTCACTCCCTTCTTACTTTTGCAGGCTTTCTTAAAGAACTAGGGAAAGCGGAAAAGGCAAAAAGTGTTTTACATGAAGCAAAAAACCTATTCATTAGTCTGAACAACAACCTTGGCTTGCAAGCCGTTGAAAAAGCGTTAAAGAATTTCCAGTAGCCAATACATAAACAAAAACGCGCGTCAGACTATTTAATCTGACACGCGTTTTGTTTAGATTTGATATCTACGATGACGACCTTGGGGTTCCCCAGCCCATTGGCGGGTCGCCCCAAGAATCAACGGTGATGGATACTCCGCCAAAATCACCATTTTCGTTACGCTTCATTTTTGAGTAATCAATTTTTTTACCAGAAAAAGGTCTCCAATTCGTCGCGCCGGGGACAATTTTCACGGGGACAAGATCGTCAATTGTATATTTATTCTCTTCCAATCTCGCAAGGTCCCGCGCGTTATAACTCATCCACAAAGTAACTGGGGATTTAAAGTTGTCTATCTCCCTGGAAGAGCCATCACGAAATCTAACGTCGGCGGCAATGGAAATCAAAACTTCAAATCCTTCCCTGGGCTGCGCTTCCAATGCCTCCTTGTTGAATGGAACAAGATAAGGCGTTAGTCCGAGGGGAACGTCTGAGAAAATAATCTGGCGGTTATCGCGGCTGCAATCCCATTTTCTCAAAGGGCTGTTTGGGTCTTCTGTAATATCCCTTCCTTTGACCTCTCCATCCGCGCCTGACGGAGACTTTCTAAAAAGAAATACGATCAAGATCACCAACACGAGCAGAACAAGCACAACAACTGACAAGAGCGAAGCTGACATGGTTACCTCGTTTTCAATTTGACGGCTGGATAGCACAAAGTGATTCTTAAAAATCATCTTATCATAAATAATTTTCAAAGGCAACAAGCTGTTAAAATTTGACCGGGCACACATTCTCCACACAATTCCTTCACTGCGACATAATTCCCAGGTGGGACAATTAGATCAACAAACTTATTATCCATTGGAGAAAATATGAAAAATAAAAAATGGTTTACCTACACATTGGGCATTCTGCTCACATTGATCGTTCTGGCCGCCGTGGGCGCTGTCGGCTTCCGCATTGGGACAACACAAAACAGCGAATTTGCGCATCCCATGATGAACGGCGCGGGGCCAGCCTTTGGTCACGGATTTGGTATGCAGGACCGCAATTTCCACGACCGTGAATTTGGCGGTATGGGATTTCATGACCGCGGATTTGATCGCGGCGGCAGATCATTCTTCTCGCCCATCTTCGGCCTCATCCGTCTTGCAGTGTTGGGATTACTGCTCTGGGGCGGCTATAAACTTGTCCAAAAGAGCGGATGGAGACTCACCCGAGTCACAGCGCCTGCCGCTGTAACAAGTGAAACTCCCAGCGTGGAAGTTGAGGAGAAAAAAGAAGCAGAGTAGTGAAAACCAGTTGATCAGAATCAGGCGTCCGCTTCGAAAGAGGCGGATGCTTTTTTACCGAAATCCCATCAGTGTAAAAATTCCACATAATTTCTTCATACCCTTACCGCCCCGCAGTGTGGCATAATTCAATTGAAAAATCAAACCATAAGAAGAAAAATATGCCTCAAACAATCCTGATCGTTGACGATGAAAAAAGACTGGTCTCTCTGGTGCAAAGTTATCTTGCGCAGGAGGGCTATCGTGTTGTCACTGCCTATAACGGCAAAGACGCGCTGCCTCTCGCGCAAAAAGAAAAACCCGACCTGATCATTCTGGACATTATGATGCCCGAAATGAACGGGTATGATTTTATGCGCGCGCATCGTGCCGAGAGTGACACGCCCATCATCATGCTGACCGCCAAGGTGGAGGATGACGACAAGATCATCGGTCTCGAACTCGGCGCGGATGATTATGTGACCAAGCCTTTCAAGCCGCGCGAACTCATGGCGCGTGTACGCAACGTGTTAAGGCGCGCTGGGAAATCTGAAGCCACAGGCAAAACTCTGCGCGTACTGGACATTATGCTCGACCGTGACAGCCGCGAAGTACAGGTGGCAAACCGCTCTGTGGACTTAACTCCTTCTGAGTTTGATCTTTTAGCCGCGCTCATGTCCACGCCTGGGCGGGTGTATTCACGCCTTGATCTGCTGGATGTAATTCAAGGGGTTCGTTATGAAGGCTATGAACGCACGATTGACACGCACATCAAGAACCTGCGCGCCAAGATCGAAGCCGACCCGCGCAAGCCGCATTACATTGAAACAATGTACGGCGTTGGGTATCGCCTCAACAAAGGTTGAGAATGAAACTTACCACCAAATTAATTCTCGCATTTCTTCTTATCAGTTTATTCAGCACCGGGATCATCGTCGCATTCACACGCGTTGCCACCAACCGTGAATTTGAAAACTTTGTCAATGACCGTTACAAGACCGAGCTTGTGGAAGAGCTTATAAAATATTATGAAACAAACCGATCATGGTACGGCATCGAAGGCATCTATACCGTCTATGATTCGAATCATTCCAAGCCGGGCGAAGTCCGCCCCTTATTTTTCTCGATCGCTGATTCGAACGGGATCATCCTGGTGCCAGGCTTGAGATATGTATTTGGAGAAACCGTCAGCGCAGATTTGCTCGAGAAGGGCACGCAGATCAAAGTGGAAAATGAAACGGTTGGCATCCTGCTCTTCGACAGCGCGCCCGATAAAAATCCAATGGAGGATGAATTCATTCATCGCATCAACAACTCCATTTTTCTGAGCGGAGTCGGCACAGTCATCCTCGCGCTCATTCTTGGCGCCATTCTTTCGCGCACCATCACCCGCCCCATCCGCGAGTTGACCTCCGCCACGCATAAAATGGCGGAGGGTAATTTCGGTCAGCAGGTTCCTGTCCGCTCGCGGGATGAGATCGGCGAACTCGCCTCCTCCTTCAATAAAATGAACAACGATCTCGCGCGCTCATTCAATCTCCGCAAACAAATGACCGCCGACATTGCGCACGAACTTCGCACACCGCTCAGCCTCATTATCGGTCACGCCGAAGCCGTGCATGATGGCGTACTGCCTCCGTCCGCTGAAAATTTCGAGATCATTCGCGAAGAAGCCGAGCGCCTCGAACAACTCGTCAACGACCTGCGGACTTTGTCGCTGGCCGATGCGGGCGAACTCTCTGCGGATTTCCAGCCTGTGGATGTGAACAAACTATTGGGCGATATCCAAACCCATTACCTGACACCCTTCAACCAAAAGCGGATCGCGCTTAACCTTCAGCCTGCTTCTGCCATCCTGACAGCGAATCTTGACCCGATCCGCTTCTCGCAGGTGGTGACGAATATTCTCGACAACGCGCTGCGCTACACACCCGAGAACGGCCGCGTGGATATTTCAGCCAGGCTGAATAACGACCAAATTGAGATCATCATTCAAGACAGCGGACAGGGAGTCACACCCGATGAGGCCGCTCATCTCTTTGACCGCTTCTACCGCGCAGATGAAGCCCGCAACCGCAATGATGGCGGCTCTGGTCTGGGACTGGCGATTGCCAAATCCATCATCGAGATGCACAAGGGAAAAATTTGGGCTGAGAGTAAAACTGGACAGGGGTTAAAAGTGAGCATCGTTCTGCCGTTGGTAAAATAACTCTGGATAAAATTGTTAGTGCATCAGCAAGCTGATGCACTCCAGAGAATTATCTTAAAAACACATCCGCGAAAATGATTTCGCGGATGTGTTTTTTATTCAGTAACCGCAGATTTCACTGCGCCGTTTTTTCTCTTACTCCTTGCAATACTCTTCGGCCAAACGATCACAGTCACCAACAAGGCGATCACGAAAATATTTTTGATCGCGCCAAACATCATGCCTGCAACGCCGCCCCGCCTCTCGCCGCGTTCACCGCGCTCTTCAAATCCTTCAGGTCTGAAACCGCCGTCATCACCGTCGGGTCTAAAGCTAGGTGGAGGAAAGCCTTCTCCATCACCGCCAGGCCGAAACTCTCCGCCTTCGCCGCGAAAGTTTGAAACACTCAATCCGAGGGCGTTGACGCCAACCACCATCAGCCCCGAGAGCGCGGCAAATACCACAAGGATAATTAAAATGCGTCCGAGTGTTTTCATACAGCCGCATCCTTCTTTGATTTCGCGGAGAATAATCTCACCACTGGCTGGATCAAGTATCGGCTGAATGTGGTGACGATCCAATTCCAATGCAAAGCGGTATGCAGGCCAAGCATCAACAGCCCAAAATTTGCAGACATGTCATGCAGTCGGCGCCACGCAAAGCCTTCGGGAAGTCTGATTCCTAAAAACGGCATCGCCACTTCCGAGATCATCACACCCGAAACGATCAGCAGAGTCCCGTCAATGAACAGCAGCCAGTTCAAGATATAGTTGATGCGGTTTTGAGTCCCCAGCTTGCCCATAAAACGCTGTGAGATGTTAATGATCCAATCCCAGCTTAGGAGCAGGTGCAGGGTCAAGGCCGCAAGCAGCGACAGGCTCAACCATTCGTGAATTGCGATCCCGCTCGAACGTGGATCCATTGTCACAAGAAATGCAGCAAAAATAATGATGTCCAGCCAAAGTTTGGTTTTGGTCTGGACAGGGGTATTCTTTATAACTTCATCGGTCATGGTCTCTCCATTGTTAGAAAGTAATCGTGCAATTCTATGTGTTTGTTGATTTTCGTGGTGGGAATAATGCGGATAAATTGTGAAGGTTTTGTAAAAAATCATCCCAAATCTGAAATAAGATTTGGGATGATGACAATTATGCAAATACAGGTTTCGGCTTATTACTGAACAGCTTGTTACCCGCCAGATAGACCCCACTCGCAACGGACATGATCACCAGGCTCTTGAGAATGCCGAAGGGCAACTCCCCTTCTTCGCGGCCTTCCCCACCCTCGGGTCGGGGTTGATCGCGTGATCGTATTGGCGCTGATTGTTGGCCCACAGAACTTCCTCCGCCGACCGCCATGTAGATCGCTCCGCCAATGATCGTAGCTACAACAAGGATGATCAGAATTCGATAAAGAGTGGTCATGCCTTCACCTCTTTGCTTTCCATGGCGAGCACCGTTACAGGCCGTGATTCGCGGCGGCTGAATATGCGCTTGAATGTGTTTACGATCCAATTCCAGTGCAGGGTGAGATGCAAGCCCATTAATAGCAGTGAAATATTCGCAGACAAGTCATGCAGGCTGCGCCAGGCAAAATTCATCGGCAGGGTCAGCCCAAAAGCTGGGACAACAGACTCAGAGATCATAATTCCTGAAAGCATGATCAAGATACCGTCAATGAATAAAAGCCAGTTGAGAATGTAATTCGTGCGCGCGCCGTTCAAGCCTTTGCCTTTGGCAAACAGGCGTTTTGTTATTTCAACGATCCAATTCCAATTCAAGAGCAGGTGGACAACGATGGTCGCACCCAGAGCAGTAGCCAGCCATTCGTGAATTGCGATACCACTTGTGCGCGGATCCATGGCAACCAGAAAAGCAACGAAGGTGCCAATATCCAGTAATAATTTTGTACGATTTGTTTTCGACATTTTTTCTCCTTGACTATATTGATAGCCAGTATTCTAGGCGCAAGGAGAATATTTCAGGTGATGGAATTGCGGTGGGAATATGAAGAACTTGTAAAAAGACGATAAAGATTTTCTCTACCGTACAAATGTCGTTGCGAGGCGGTTTATGCCGACACTTGCGCCGCACTGCGTTTGTTGCAGTGCAGGTGAGCAATCTTTATTTTACAGAATATTTCACCTCAAGAGGAGATTGCCACGCCGCCTAAAAGCAAGAGCGGCGGCTCGCAACGACATCAATTTTTGAGATGAACGGTGGAGAAAAAAGATTTTGATTATGCCATAGGCACGATCATCTCTTTTGTTTCGATCACTTCAGCTTGTAATTTTCCCGCCGACAATTCCCTCAAGTCGTTTTGAAATGATTCAAAAGAGTCCACGGGCAAACGGACGGTCATGGTTATATCTGCGGCAAAATCCTCGCCCAACACTTCGCCGCGTTGACGAGTCACAACAAGACGCAAGCGTTCCAATAAATTGTAAGGCAGGGCGATTAACGCAATATGAACTGGGACTCTTTGTCCGCGCCCAACCGCATTGACGGCCAACTGCGCGGATTCGGTATAAGCTTTGACCAACCCGCCAGTGCCGAGCAATGTCCCGCCGAAATAACGCGTGATGACCAACACCGCGTCGCCAAGCCCGCTGCCGCGCATCACAGCCAGCGCAGGCTTGCCCGAAGTCCCAGACGGTTCGCCGTCATCTGAAAAATATTCAGTGACCGTATTCCCGCCGCCGATGATATAGACAGGCACATTATGCGACGCATCTGCAAACTCATGCTTGATGCGTGCCATGAACGCGCGGGCTTCGTCAATGGAAAAAGCAGGCGCGAGCGTGGAAATGAAACGTGAGTTCGCCACCATAAGTTCGCGGCGGATTTCGTTGAGCGGGACTGAGTACGTTTTGGACATGCGAGTATTGTAAAAGAATTCCAATCAAATTGGGACAAATGGCCTGTCGCATTTCCAAATCGGTCATGCTATAGTCACGATCAAAACAGGAGATAACCATGACAAAATTCGGCGTATACTCTGAGGTCGGAAAACTTCGCAAGGTAATCGTCCATCGTCCAGAGTTGAGCCTTCAACGGCTCACTCCTTCGAACCACGATGAACTTCTTTTCGATGATGTGCTATGGGTCGAGCGCGCGCAATGGGAGCATGACCAATTCACACAGGTCATGCGTGAACGCGGTGTTGAAGTCTTTTATGTACACGATCTGCTGGCCGAAACTCTGAAAGCCAGCGACGAAGCGCGGCACTTGATCATCAATCAAGTTGCGACTGAATACACTGTCGGCTGGGCTTTGGTGGATGAAGTGCGCCGCTTCCTACTTGACCTTGAGCCTGCTTCGCTTTCGAAGCACTTGATCGGCGGGCTGACAGCTTCCGAGGCCGGCCTTAACTGGAAGAAGTATTCGCGCATCTCCCTGCACGCCGCCGCACTGAATGATATGAACGCATTCCTCCTGCCTCCATTGCCTAACACACTCTTCACCCGTGACTCTTCCTGCTGGATCTTTGACGGTGTATCAGCCAACCCAATGTACTGGCCCGCCCGCAGACGTGAGTCTTTGAACATGTTCGCCATTTACAAATATCATCCCATGTTCAAGGATGCGGGCTTTCACTTCTGGTATCCCAACGAAACCGACGGCGAATTCAACGTGCAAAACTTTGGACGCTCCGCGCTCGAAGGCGGTGACGTGCTCCCCATTGGCAAAGGGACTGTGCTGATCGGCATGTCTGAACGCACACAGGGCAGCATGATCGAGCAGATCGCAGATTCACTTTTCACCAGCGGCAGCGCCGAGCGTGTCATTGCCTGCGTCATGACCAAAGACCGCGCCCACATGCACCTTGATACAGTCTTCACCATGCTCGATCATGACAAGGTGACGTTATTTCCAAAAGTCGTGGATCAAATCCGCGCCATCAGTTTGCGCCCAGGTAAAAAACACGGTGACTTCCACGTGACACGCGAGAAAAGTTTCCTCTCCGCAGTTGCGGATGCACTCAAAGTGAAAAAGTTAAAGGTGGTTGAAACGGGCGGGGATCAATATCAACGCGAGCGCGAACAATGGGACGATGCCAATAACACAGTTGCCATAGAACCGGGCGTGGTCATTGCCTACGAGCGCAACACGCACACCATTGCCAAAATGCGCGCCTCGGGCGTGGAAGTGCTCACCATCCCCGGCTTCGAACTCGGCAAAGGCCGCGGCGGCGGTCACTGCATGACCTGTCCCGTGGCGAGGGATGCGATTTAGCCACAACCCAGACCTGACGGGTCTTTTATGGCAAATTCTCCAAGTCAGCGATATCTTTTGTTCTACCGCTGGCTTTCTTGTTCCGCTTAAGATGTTCCAAATCTATCAAGCTGACCTCAATGCCGTCCAGTTTGTCTACAATTCGCGCCTGGTAGCATTCGTCAAACTCAACACCTGAAATGGATGTGGTGATTTCCAGCCGCATGGGAGGAAAACCCATGCGAATAATTTTCGGTTTTTGCAGGAATAATTCGGGAGTTAGAGCAGGATCATCAAACCCAAAGGTTTTCAAAACGGACACAAGTCTCTGGGCGTTATCGGGGTGGATGGCAACCCATATATCCAAATCTTCGGTCGCGCGGGGATATCCATGATAACCAACAGCATATCCCCCGATGAGCAAATAACGAACGTTATGCTCGTTCAGTAATTTCAAGAACTCTTTGAAGTCGGGTGGCAGCAACAAGTCCATAATTGATTCTCCGCAAAAGTTCCATGTATTGCAGGCGTTCATAGGGTGTTCTTGAAAGCCAGTATTCCTTATCCTGCCTGTCGGCTTCTTCAAAGGAAGACACAACCGAAAAAGCGGTTCTATCTATTCTGGGAAATTGATTTTCGTCCATGCGTTAAGTATAGCATAGGCAGGGACGCGAAATGGACAGCCGAAGAATCGACTCGATCAGGGTGAGGTCAGCGGTATAATCTCCTCACCGAACCTAAAACAGGAGCCGCATTATGGGGCGCATCGAAAAGACAGTTTTCATCAGTTATCGCCGAGCAAACAAACCGTGGGCGTTGTTCATTTATCAAAACTTGACAATGCACGGCTATGATGTTTTCATTGATTTTCAAAACATAAACAGTGGAAATTTTGAAACTGCAATCCTAGATAATATTAGGACAAGAGCACACTTCATCGTAGTTCTCACGCCTTCAGCTCTCGAAAACTGCAAGAATCCTGGTGATTGGCTTCGGCGCGAGATCGAAACAGCGGTGAATGAAAAGCGTAATATAGTTCCGTTAATGGTTGAGGGTTTTGACTTTGGAAGTCCATTAATCAAAAATGCCCTAACTGGAAAACTAGCTACCCTAAGCCAAATAAACGGTTTACGAATTCCTGATGATTATCCGCTTGAAGCCATGGATCGATTGCGGGAACGTTATTTGAGTATCGCCTTGAGTAATATCAACCTACCTATGTTACAACCAGAAGCTAAGGAAATTGCCATAGCGGAGAAGTCAGCCGCTAATGAGGCACCACTTGTGAAAGAAGAACAACTTACGGCACAAACATGGTTTGAACGCGGGTACATTTTTTCAGAAAGTAACAATTTTGATGAAGCAATTCGCTGTTATACAAAGGCTATTAGCTTAAAACCAGATTTTGCCGAAGCTTTTATTAGTCGCGGAGCAGTGTATGGCGAAAAGAGAGACTTAGACAGCGCAATTTTAGATTTCAATGAAGGAATACGTCTTCAACCCGATTCTGCCAGAGCCTACAACAATTTAGGAGTTGCTCTTCACAATAAAGGCGAAACACTAAACGCTATCAAGAATCTAACAAAGTCTATTAAACTTAAACCAGATTACGCTCCTGTACTAAGTAACCGCGGAAGCGCTTACATAGATTTGGGTAATTATACAGACGCTATTAAAGACTGCACAGAAGCTATTCAAATTGACCCCAATTTATCTGAAGCATTCAACAATAGAGGTGTAGCATTTAATCAGTTAGGTGATGTAAATCAAGCTATAAAAGATTTTACTGAAGCTGTGCGGCTCAAGCCGGATTACGCAGGAGCTTATAGGAATCTCGGTAATGCGCGCGACGAGAAAGGCAATTCAAAGAGCGCAATACGTGATTACACCAAGGCTATTCTCTTCAAGCCAGACTTTGCTGATGCGTTTTATGATCGCGGCATAGCCTACTACAACACAGGCAATTTTGATGCCGCCATCAAGGACTTCACCCAAGCTATTTTTATTAAACCTGATTTCGCCGATGCCTATAAAAACCGTGGAATAGTATTCGAAATAAAAAAAGAGCATGCTTCTGCTATCGCCGACTATCAAAAGTATTTACGAATAGGTGGTGACGACAAAAGTGTAAACTTATTGATAAAAAATTTGAAAAAGAAAAAGAAGTAACCAAAGAACTCGGAGATTTTGAAAATCTCCGAGTTCTTGTTTCTAATATCTTCCCCGTTGCAAAAGTGCATCAGGATTCGCCAATTCATCTTCCCGCGCGGGGAAGACTTGCACCGCGCAGGCCTTGAACTCGGGAATTTTTGCCTGCGGGTCAAGCGCATCGTTCGTCAGCAAATTGGCTGCGGCTTCGACAAAGTGGAAGGGGATGAAGACCACTCCAACAGATGTTTTCTCTGTGACCGTTGCGCGCAAAATAACTTCTCCGCGCCTTGATTGCACTTTGACAGGGTCGCCGTTTCGAATGCCATGAATCTCAGCGTCGGCAGGATGCATTTCCACGCGCGCTTCGGGGTAGGCTTCGTTAAGTGACGAGTTGCGGGTCATTGTGCCGCCGTGCCAATGCTCCAACACGCGGCCTGTGGTCAAGATGAATGGATACTCGTCATCGGCCTCTTCCATCACAGGGATATATTCCAACGGGTGGAATTTTCCGCGTCCGCGCGGGAAGGATTCGGTGAAGAGAGTCGGCGTGCCGGGATGAGTCATATCTGGCACAGGGTAGATCAACCCAACTTTATCAATACGGTCATAGGTGATGCCAGCATAATCTGAATTGACATTGCCCATTTCGCGCAGGATCTCTTCGGGGTTGGAATACTTCCAGTAAGCCGAAGCAAGTCCCAGCTTGGATTCGATGCGCTGGGCCAGATCGCAGATAATCTGCCAGTCGACTCGTGATTGTCCGCGCGGGGCATGGGCGGCGCGGACTCTCTGCACGCGGCGATCTGTGTTCGAGAAAGTCCCATCCTTTTCGGCGAAGGGAGTCGCGGGCAGGAAGACATCCGCAAACGCCGCCGACTCGTTGATGAAAATATCCTGCGACACAAGGAACTCAAGCTGTTCCATGTGCTTGCGCGTTTCGTTGAGATTCGGCTCAGACATCATCGGGTTCTCGCCCATGATATACAACGCGCGGATACCACCCTCATGTGCATGACTCAAAATTTCAGTGGTGGTCAAACCAAGTTTACGCGAAAGTCCTCCCGATTCAATGTTCCATGTTTTTTCCCATTTGGCGGCATTCTCGTCATTGTCCACGCGCATGTAGCCGGGATAATGGAACGGCATACAACCCATGTCACTTGCGCCCTGCACATTGTTTTGTCCGCGCAAGGGATTCAGCCCCGTGCCTTCGCGACCAATGTGACCCGTGAGAAATGCAAGATTGATCAAGGCGAGCGCACTGGCCGTGCCATGCGATAGCTGCGAGATGCCCATGCCCCAATAGATCGCGGCTTTATTTGCATTGGCATACAACCGCGCAGCCTTGCGGATATCTTCCGCTGGAACGCCTGTGATTCCTTCCGCATATTCCGGCGTGAAATCTTCAAGCGTGGCAAGGAATTCTGTATAGCCTTCGGTGCGGTCATCAATGAAATCGTGATTGACAAGATTCTCTTCAACGATCACATAAGCCATGGCGGTAAACAAGGGCACATTCGTGCCGGGCTTAAGTGGCAGCCACAATTCGGCAAAATCGACCAGGTCAATACGGCGCGGATCAATCACGATCATCTTCGCGCCATGCTGACGAACCGCCTCTTTCATTTGCAAAGCAATAATCGGATGATTCTCACTGGTATTCGAACCAGTGACGATGAACACGTCATTTTGAATCACCTGCGAGGCGGTGTTGCTCATCGCTGAAGAACCTGTCGCTTGTTGAAGCGCGACCACAGAACCCGCGTGACATAAGCGTGTGCAATGATCCACATTATTCGTGCGGAAGATGGCGCGATACATTTTTTGCAAAAGATAATTGTCTTCATTGGTGGCCTTGGCGCAGGCATAGACCGCCATCGCATCCGAGCCATCGCGTTTATAGATTTTCGTAAGGTTATCAGCGACGATGTTAAGGGCGGTGTCCCAATCGGTTTCGACCCAATCGAACGACGATGGACCGTTGACGGTGGACGATGACGGAAATTGACTGCGGTCTATGGTCAACGGTCTACCGTCCAAGAGGTATCTCCTCACCATCGGCGTGGTCACCCGTTTTGGATGATAGACATAGTCATAGCCAAAACGTCCCTTCACGCATAAGTTGCCGTGATTGACAGGCGAGTCAAATGGCGAGGTGACCTTGAAGATATGTTCATCTTTAACATGCAACTGCAAATTACAGCCCACTCCGCAATACGGACAAGTGGTTGTAACAACTCGGTCAGGTTTAATCATCATGCCTCCAAGATCAAAACGAACCGCTAAGTCCGCAAAGATTTTTTCTTAGCGAACTTGGCGTTCTTCGCGGTTAATTTTTACGTTTCTTTCTTCCAGTATTCAAAACACTAATTTCCTGCGGACTCATGCCCTGTTCCAATAAATATTCGCGTTTCGGTTTCAACGCGCCAGTCGGGCAGACCGCAACACATTGTCCGCATAAGACACAGCTTGTTTCAGGAATGGTTCGATCGAAGAACGTGCCAATCTGTGTTTCAAATCCGCGGCCATCGAAATTGATCGCGAAAGTATATTGCGCATCTTCCGCGCACACCTGCACACAGCGCCAGCACAACAGGCACTTCGAGTAATCGCGCACATACATCGGGTTGTCATCCTTGACTTCCGACTCTCTGCGTTCTGCATCTGGAAAACGGCTGGATGACGCGCCATATTCGTACATCATATTTTGGATTTCTGGCGCTTCGGACAAATCCATTGTGGATGCCAGCATTTCCAAAATGGTTCTGCGGGCGCGGATAACTTTCTCGCTTCGCGTCTGGACCTTCATGCTGTTCGCTGCTTCGACGATACAAGCTGGCTGGAGCACCCGCATCCCCTCCACCTCGACGACACAGATTCGGCAAAGCGCATTGGCCGTGGTCGCCTCGTGGAAACAGATGGTGGGAATGTCAATTCCATTTTCGCGCGCGGCTTCGAGCAAAGTCTTGCCGTCTTCGATTGTGATTTCTTTTCCATCCATTAAGAATGTGACTGTCATAAATTCACCTTATTTTTAGTCAAAGGTCGGGTTTACTTTTTCTTAGTTATCGCTTTCTTGCTTTTCTTTGTTGTTGCTTTCACAACTTTCTTAGTTGTCTTTGGTTTCACCTTTGACACTTTTGAAACCTTTAAAACTTTAGACACTTTCTTAGCTATCGCCTTTTTCGCGACAGCTTTCTTTCCTGTCTTTGACACCTTCGACACTTTAGAAATTCTCGACACCTTCTGACCTTCGAACTTTGACTCTTCGACAAATAGTTCCGGCCACAACTTCATCGCAGACAAAACCGCACTCGCCGCAGTTTGACCTAAGCCGCACAGGCTTGCATCCGTCATCGTCCAGCCGACATCTTCCAGGCGGACAAAATCACCGGGCAAAACATCTCCTTTGGCTACACGATCCAGAATTTCCATTTGACGCTGTGTTCCCATTTGACAGGGATAACACTTGCCGCAGGATTCGTGAGCGAAGAATTTACCAAGCCGATTTAATGCATCACGCATATCACGCGTCTCATCGAACACCATCACCACACCTGAACCTAATGGCAAACCAGCCGCGCGCAAGTCTTCAAAGGTCAACTTCACATCCAAATGCGCGGATGTGGCAAAAGCTCCCGCCGCACCGCCGAACAAAACTGCCTTGAGAGATTTTTTCCCAGCAACGCCGCCAGCCATTTTCAGCAGTTCACGCAAAGTCACACCGAATGGGATTTCATACAAGCCTGGTTTTACGATATCACCAGAAACGCAGAAGAGTTTGGGACCCGGGGATTTCTCCGTGCCGATCTTGCGATACTCCGCAGAGCCGATCGAAATGATCAACGGCACATTACAAAGCGTTTCCACGTTATTAATTACAGTTGGCTTATCGAATAAACCGTTCGTTGTTGGGAAAGGCGGCTTCACACGTGGAAATCCACGCTTGCCTTCGATCGATTCAAACAGCGCGGTTTCCTCTCCACAAATGTAGGCACCCGCGCCGACGCGGATTTCAATATCAAAATGCCCGCCAAGATAGCCATCCATACGGGCTTCGTCCAATGCATTTTCAAGAACGGGCACAATATATGGGTACTCAGCGCGAATGTAGATATATCCCTTGGTTGCACCGACGGTGTAGGCCGCAATGCACATGCCTTCGATGGTGCGATGCGGATCGTCGAGCAGCAAAACTCTATCCTTGAACGTGCCCGGCTCAGATTCATCCGCATTGCAGACGATATATTTTTGATCTGCCTGCGCTTTTGCGGCGCCGCTCCATTTAATTCCAGTTGGGAATGCCGCGCCGCCGCGCCCGACAAGCCCTGAAGCTTTATCCATTTCCGCAATGACTTCTTCAGGAGTCATTGTCAATGCTTTTTTATAGGCAGAATATTCTCCGTATTTTGCCAGTGTTGTTGTGCCGTTGCCGCAATTGGCGGTCAACACACGCATCGAACCGTAGACAAGTGAGCGCGGAATGCCGATATCATAGGAATGGAAATCGGGAGTGATATTCGTCTCAGCATCATCGTCCACGAGCGCGGCTGGGGCCTGCTCGCAAAGCCCAAGGCATGGACTCCGCTCAATGGTTAGAGACAGGTCCTCGGTCGTCTGACCCGCTTCCACATCATAATGTTTACAGAGATGGTCAAGTAATCCATCTGCCCCTTTGAGAGCGCAGGCTTGATCGGTGCAAACGCGAATAAACTTCCTGCCAACCTGATCGTTATAAAAGAGCGAATAGAATTCGATCACGCCATGCACATCCGCAAGCGGCACACGTAATGATTTTGCTACCTCAGCGGCGGCCTCTTCGGAAATCCAACCATAAATATTTTGAGTCGCATGCAAAGCGGGCAGCAACCCGGAACGTCCCAGGGGAATATATGATTCAAGCGCGGATTTCAACGGGGCGAGGTCTATTTCAGACATAAGTTCTCCAATATGTAGAGTATAACCGAAAGGATTTTTTACGGCACAATATATTTCAGAATGGGTATTTTTTGAAGAACAATAATCAAAATAAGAGACAGCATGTAACTCAACAACCCCAACAATGGAATCATATAAACTGCAGAACCAATGACGGTCAAGGATGCAAAAAGCGGAATGGAGAAAAACACGGTCATCACCAAAACATGCGCGAGATAAACTCCAAAACTGGTACGGCTTAATACGGATATCACAGAGTAGAGATTATCCGGCACATGCAGCTCAGTAAACACCACAAATAGAGAAGCTGACATCAAAACAATATTTACACTAAGGTAGCTTCCCAAATACTGGCTTTTTATATTGTAAAGATCAAATAAATAAAAACCCATTAGAGTCACAATTAAACTGACAAGAAAAATCGTGGCGGCCATTAATTTATGAGTACGGGTAAATTGAAATCCGCCTGCCAGATATCCAAACATGAAATACCCGATATATCCATTGAGGAAATAATATTCAACTCCAACTTTAATGGGAGTGAACTCTTCCAACAAACCAACGAATGGGGTAAACATGAACCATATTCCGCAGAAATAAAACAAGTCTTTTTTTGCAGCCTTCTCCACAAACAAACGCAGGATCGGTGTAAATAAATACAAACCAAATAGCTCATAAAAGAACCATAAATGATTTGCGCGTGGACCATGTAATATCTTGACGAAATAAATCTTAAAGATCGTTAAAAGCGGCTGGTCCAGGCTTTCCCTTTGCCAGACAAGATAAATCACGGACCAGACGAGAAACGGAACAAAAACCTTAAGTGCGCGTTTTTTGAAGAAATCCAAATATGTTTCTTTTTTGGATAATAACAAAAATCCGCTGGCCATAAAAAACAGCGGGACAGCTGTTCGAGTAAGTACAAAATAAAAACTTGTGACTAAATTGTTTCCTGACCCTGAATATTCAACATGGGCAAGAACCACCAAAAATGCACCCAGCGCGCGGATTATATCCAGCCATTTTAAGCGAAATTGATCCATTAGTTTGTTTGTCTGCATGGTTATCCCATAATCGAAAGTTTTTGAATTATATACTGCCCATGGCAATTTGCGGAATTAACCATTGATTTTTGCCGTCGGTCTCAACTTTTCATTACAAATGGGACTTCCGAATTCAGCATTGATTATATATAATATATAATCATGTCATTAATAGCGGAAAAAGAACTTACCCACAAACCTCTAAAAGAAGAGATCTTCGACGCGCTGCACCGCCAGATCATTGCTGGAAAATACACATCAGGCGATTGGCTGCGCCAGGAAGATATTGCCAGCCAGATGGGTGTAAGCATGACCCCCGTGCGTGAAGCGCTTGACCTCCTCGTAGCGGCTGGGCTGGCTGAACGTGTCCCGTACCGCGGTGTGCGAGTACGGGAAATGTCCACGCAGGATATTGTGGAGGCCTACGGTCTGAGACTGGTTCTCGAAGCGCTGACAGCTCGCGAGGCCGCACTGCATATCACGCCTGAGCAGATCGCGAGTCTCGAAAAAATAATGGATGAGATGAAGA
>JABFSL010000052.1 GCA_013140605.1 Anaerolineales bacterium | reverse complement strand
AAACAAAACACTACTATAATTTGGGTATCCATGAGGTTCTCCTGTTGGTGGTCGGGATACCCCAACTGTATTGAATCTCATGGATTTTTGTCAACCTTTCCGAAAGGTGGCAACTTGGGTTATTTATGTTGTTGCGAGGCGGGCTCTTGCTCTTCCCGACGAAGCAATCCCTATTATTAGAAGGCTGCTTCGGCGAAGAACAAGAGCGCCTCGCAGCGACATGACACAAAAGGAGAAAACATGACCCGAGTTGGATTTTTATATACGCGTTTGCGCGTCGAAGAAAAACATTTGCTAGATGAATTTGAAAAACATAATGACGTGGAAGTCGTCCGCATCAATGATGGGGATTCATTCTTTGACATCAATCAACTGCCCGCTCCAGTGGATGTGCTCTTCGAGCGTTCCATTTCCTATTCACGTGGACTGTACATCTCGCGCATCTTTGAAGCACACGGAATTCCAGTTGTGAATTCGTCCGCTGTGGCGGAACGCTGCGGAGACAAATATATTACGAGCCAGATCCTCGCGCAGAACGGAATCCCAACCCCCAGAGTGTATATGGCCTTCGACGAAGAATCAGCTCTCAGCGCGATCGAAGCGATGGGCTATCCATGCGTGCTGAAACCCGTTGTCGGGTCGTGGGGGCGTTTGCTTGCCAAAGTGGAAAATCGTCATATGGCTGAATCGTTGATCGAGCACAAAGCCACGCTGGGAGTCAATCATCAGGTTTTTTATATTCAGGAATATATCAACAAGCCAGGGCGTGACATCCGCGCTTTTGTGATCGGTGATGAAACCATCTGCGCCATTTATCGCTCCTCTGAAAATTGGATCACCAACACCGCGCGCGGAGGCGTAGCTACAAACTGTCCCGTCACCGATGAGATCGCGGAATTATGTCAACGCGCGGCGAGAGCAGTTGGCGGCGGATTACTTGCGCTCGATCTTTTCGAAACCGACAACGGACTCACCATCAACGAGATCAATCACACGATGGAATTTCGCAATAGCATTACCACCACGGGTGTGAACATCCCCGAGAAAATGGTGGAGTATGTTTTGGCTAGTATCCCTGTCAGACAAAAGAACTTGTCTAAACAAGTAAATACAGTGCTATAATCGGCGCAATTTGTAAATGGACAGCCTATGAAAAAAATCGCAACCTTAGTTTTGGAAGATGGAACAGCAATCGAGGGACCAGCCTTCGGGGCAGAGACTGACGCGGTGTTTGAATTAGTTTTCAACACCAGCATGACGGGCTATCAGGAAATTTTGACAGACCCATCCTATCGCGGACAGGGCGTGTTATTCACCGTGCCGCATATTGGCAACGTTGGAGTCAACCTGGAAGATGATGAGTCTTCGAAGCCGCAAATTTCAGCGGCTGTCATTCGTTCCTTGAGTCCCGTAGTGTCGAACTGGCGTTCGGCACTTTCTTTATCTAATTGGCTTGCGGAACATGGCGTTCCCGGCATCAGCGGCGTGGATACACGCTGGCTGACTCGCAAACTCCGCGATGGCGGCACACAAAAAGCTGCGCTCTCCACAAAAGGAACATCGGCGGAAGAACTGTTGAAGATGGCGCAAGATTGGTCTAGTCTCGATGGGCGCGACATGGTGAAGGAAGTGACTTGCGAAGAGAGTTATAGGTGGCTGGATGATATGGGGAGCAAATGGGTGGAAAGAAAGGATGAAGGCGGAAGGATGAAGGATGAAAGGTTATCCATCGTTGCTTATGATTTCGGAATTAAGGAAAATATCCTTCGTCACTTATCTTCATTCGGTGCGAATGTGACCGTAGTTCCAGCAGCCACAACTTCCGATGAAGTGTTGGCAATGAAACCTGACGGAATCTTTTTATCCAACGGCCCCGGTGACCCTGCGGGTTTGCTCTACGCCGTCGAAGCCGTGAGCGGATTAATCGAAAGCGGCGTGCCAATGTTTGGGATTTGTCTCGGTCATCAATTGATCGGGCGCGCGCTCGGTGCTGATACGCACCGACTCAAGTTTGGGCATCACGGCGGGAATCATCCCGTTCAACATTTGCCTTCAGGCAAAGTACTCATCACTGCGCAGAATCACAATTACTGTGTCACCGAAGGCGACTTGAACAAAGACAAAGTGGAGATCACCTACAAGAGTCTAAATGATGACTCGCTTGAAGGTTTACGAATGAAAAATAAACCTGTCTTCAGCGTGCAGTTCCATCCTGAAGCCGCGCCTGGTCCGCATGATGCGCATGATATTTTTGCTGAGTTTTTCAAGATGATCGAGGGTAAATGACGAAAATAAAATATCAACCATCCTCTGGTGGTCGAGTAGGCGGTGCTCTTCCGCCGTACACTTGCACCAGCACGCAAGTGCGGTGTCGAGACCACCATGTTACATGCAAACAAAAACTATCTCGGAAACGCAGTGGTCTCGATACGTCCCGCGAAGGGCACGCGGGACTACTCGACCACCAGAGTATCCTATGAAACGAACAGACATTCATACCATCCTCGTCCCTGGCTCGGGAGCCATCGTCATCGGTCAAGCCGCGGAGTTTGATTATTCTGGCACGCAGGCAGTCAAGGCATTGAAAGCCGAAGGCTACCGCGTGGTGCTGGTCAACTCGAATCCCGCCACGATCATGACCGACCCTGAAATTGCGGATGCAACTTACATTGAGCCGCTCACCGTCGAAGCGCTCGAAGCCATCATTGCTCAGGAAAAACCCGATGCCATGCTCCCCACTGTCGGCGGTCAAACGGGATTAAATCTCGCTCTTGCACTCAGCGAAAACGGCGTGCTCGAAAAATATGGCGTGCAGCTTATCGGCGCGAATCTCTCCGCCATCAAAGCTGCTGAAGACCGTTTGTTGTTCCGCGAAACCATGCAAAAAGTTGGCATTCCCATTCCGCATGGCGGAGCGGCGTATTCGCTGGCCGAAGCCGAAGAAATCATCAAGCAAACTGGCTATCCAGTTTTAGTCCGCGCTTCGTTTGCGATGGGCGGCACGGGCGCATCGTGGGTGTATGAACCGACACAACTTCAGGAAGCTGTCCGCAGCGCAATTTCTGAATCGCCAATTGGCCAGGCGTGGCTCGAAGAGTCCGTGCTTGGTTGGAAGGAATACGAACTCGAAGTGATGCGCGACAAAGCCGATAACTTTGTCGTCGTGTGTTCCATCGAAAACCTCGACCCGATGGGCGTTCACACGGGCGACAGCATCACCGTCGCGCCCGCGCAAACACTCACTGACCGCGAGTATCAAACCCTGCGCGACCTCGCTCATCGCGTGCTCACCGCCGTTGGCGTGGAAACGGGCGGCTCGAATGTGCAATTCGGCGTTGACCCAAAAACTGGCCGCGTTGTCGTCATCGAAATGAATCCGCGCGTCAGTCGTTCGTCCGCGCTCGCGTCCAAAGCCACGGGCTTTCCCATCGCCAAACTCGCCGCGCTGGTCGCCGTCGGTTACACCCTCGACGAAATCACCAACGACATCACAGGTCAAACTAAAGCCGCCTTCGAGCCTTCGCTTGATTACGTCGTCGTCAAAATTCCGCGCTGGGCGTTTGAAAAATTCCCTGGCGTGGATTCGACTCTCGGCCCGCAAATGAAATCCGTGGGCGAAGTGATGGCATTGGGACGCACCTTCCCCGAAGCCTTGAACAAAGCGATTCAATCCCTCGAAATTGGAGTGGACGCATTGGACGGTTCGGGGCTTAACCTCAAGCTGGTCGCTGAACCCGAAACATTATCTACCCTCAAAATCCCCACCGCCGACAGACTCTTCCGAGTCTATCGCGCCATTCAACAGGGAATGATGTTGGATGAGATAGCAAAAGCAACGGGATATGATCTGTGGTTTCTGGCTCAGATGGAAGAGATTAGTAATTGGGAATTAGTAATTAGAGATTGCAAGACCGAAGCCGAACTCAAACCTGTGCTTCGCGCCGCCAAGCAAATGGGATTCTCTGATTCACACATCGCTCGTCTACTCACCAATTACCAATCACCAATTACTAATATCCGAGAACTCCGCAAATCCCTCAACGTTCTCCCCACCTTCCAACGCGTGGACACCTGCGCCGCAGAATTCGAATCACAGACTCCATATCTTTACAGTGCCTACGAAATGGATGATGAGTCGCGCCCGACAGATAAACAAAAAATCCTAATCCTCGGCGGCGGACCGAACCGCATTGGTCAGGGAATTGAATTTGACTATTGCTGTTGCCAGGCGGCGTTTGCATTGTCAAAGATGGGATACGAAACCATCATGTACAACTGCAATCCTGAAACCGTCTCAACGGATTATGATACCGCAGACAGATTGTATTTTGAACCGCTCACACTTGAGCATGTGCTCAACGTAATCGATCGTGAACAGCCTGTCGGCGTCATCGTTCAATTCGGCGGGCAGACTCCGCTCAACCTTGCGGCAGGACTCGAAGCAGCAGGCGTGAAAATTTTGGGCACGTCACCCCATGCCATCCAACTATCCGAAGACCGTGAAGAGTTTGCAAAACTGCTCAAAGAGTTGGACATTCCCCAGCCTGAAAATGGAATCGCCCGTTCCTTCGATGAAGCGCGTGAAGTCGCACAACGAATCGGCTATCCCGTTTTGGTACGTCCATCCTTTGTATTGGGCGGACGGGCAATGGCTCTCGTCGAAGAAGAAAGCCGATTAGCGGAATTCATCCAAAACGCAATTGAAGCCGCGCCCGGGCAGCCGATCCTGATTGATAAATTTATGGAAGATGCCTTTGAAATTGATGTGGATGCACTCGCAGACGGCGAGCGAGTCGTTGTCGGGGCGATCATGCAGCATATCGAAGAAGCAGGCGTCCATTCGGGAGATGCGGCTTGTGTCCTGCCTCCGTATAAAGTCAGCGCTTATCATCTTGGCATCATGCGCGAATATACTGAACAACTCGGTCTCGCATTGGGCGTGCGTGGATTGATGAATGTGCAATTTGCATTGAAAGACGAAGTGGTCTGTGTGCTTGAAGTGAATCCGCGTGCTTCAAGGACTGTTCCGTATGCAAGCAAAGCCACTGGATTAAATCTGGCGTACGCCGCCGCGCAAGTGATGGCGGGCAGTAGTTTGGAAAGCCTCGGCATTTTGGAAGAACCGCGTGTGGATGGATTTTTTGTTAAAGAGGCGGTGCTGCCATTCAAAAAATTATCTGGCTCAAGTTCATTGCTTGGACCAGAAATGCATTCCACTGGTGAAGTGATGGGACATGCCGCGCATTTTGGTCATGCCTTCGCCAAGTCACAGATTGCGGCGGGATTGGGCTTACCGATTGAAGGCGCGGCACTGATTAGTGTCAACGATTATGATAAAAGTGCAGGGTTGAAAGTAGCGCGTGATTTACACCGCATGGGATTTACTTTATATGCCACGCCAGGCTCTGCGGAATTTTTCCGCAAGGTGGGCTTGCCGGTTGAGTCGATCAACAAATTTGCGGATGGTTCGCCGCATACGGTTGATTTGATTCGTGGCGGCAAGGTGCAGCTTGTGGTTAACACACCGCTTGGCCCGCATGCCCACAGCGACGGCGCGGAGATCCGCTCGGCGGCAATTGCGATGAACGTTCCGTTGCTGACAACGCTCTCAGCCGCAATGGCTGCGGTGTCGGCAATTCAGGCGATCCGAAAAAAGGAATTAAGTTATCGCAGTTTACAGAGCCATTTTCTGTCAAATAAATATGTGGAGAAGTAAAAAGAATAATATTGAATTTATAAGCACCGTCCCGAAGGGTACTGCGAGAATTTGAGAGTCCAGCGGCAACCTTCGGGACGTTTTTTTTATTTAAGCCACTCACATATAAAAACAGAGCATGGAACGGTTTTTGATACAATCATTCCATGCTGCAAAAAATCAAAAATATTTATAACGAATATCCCCGTCAGTACTGGCTGATGATCACAGGCGTTGTCATCAGCACTGCGGGCGGAAGTATGATCTGGCCGTTCCTGCTGATCTATGCAAGCGCAAAACTCAATATGCCGCTTAGCACTGTTGCGACGCTCATCTCGATCAATGCTGGGACCGGGCTGCTTTCCTCGTTCGTAGCTGGCACACTGGCAGATAAGATCGGCCGCAAAGTTGTGATGAATTTTAGTCTCACGTTAAACGGCATCGCGTACTTCTTCCTGATGAGGGCGGAAACCTATCCTCAATTTGTGATTCTCATGATATTGGTCGGCATCTCCAATCCGCTTTATCAAGTCGGCGCAGATGCCATGCTGGCGGATATGATTCCCTCAGAAAAACGCACGGATGCCTACGCCATTAGCCGCATCGCCAATAACGCGGCATTCGCGCTCGGCCCGGCAGTCGGTGGATTTCTCGCAGCGACATCTTATAACCTTGCGTTCTATGGCGCGGCAACGGGCTACCTGATATACAGTCTGCTGCTATTTTTTCTGGCGCATGAGACGCTGGAAAAACTAAAAGGGCCGACCAACCAAACAGAAAGCGGGCAGGCCCAAAGTCAGGATGGATACGCAAATGTTTTTCGAGACAAGGGATTTATGTTATTCGTGTCCATGATGAGCATCGGGCTGATTGCCCCCAGCATCCTATGGATCCTCATGCCGGTCTATACCAAAACCAATTTCGGAATACCTGAAAATTTATACGGTTGGATCCCCACTACAAATGCGCTGATGTGCGTGTTCGTTCAATACTCGGTGACCCACATCACGCGCCGTTATAAAACTTTGCCAGTGACCGCCATCGGAATGTTGGTCTACGCATTCGGCGTTGGGTCGGTGGCGATGATGAATGGCTTTCAGGGTTTTTGGTTGAGCATGGTCATTCTGACATTCGGCGAACTGATCGTTGTGCCCACCGCCAGCAAATATGTGGCTGATATCGCTCCCGCAAATTTGCGCGGCCGTTACATGGGCGTCTATTGGCTGGGCTGGGGACTCGCGCGCACACTGGCGCCGTTGATCGGAGGCTACCTTAACGATGCCATTGCTCCGCGTGCGATTTGGATCGGAGGTCTCGTCATTGGCCTGACCAGCGTTACTGGTTTGGCGATCCTCTCACGTCTTCCCCGTTTCCATTCAGCGCCTCAACCTGACCTGCCGCCTGTTACACGTTAGGAGCTTTTTCTCAAGAAAAGTTTTTTCGCTTCGACTTAACCCAAAATCTCTTCACTAAAAAATTTAGGCGCATGTCCAGTAAGAGTAAAAAATCTTTCCAATTCATTTTTCGAAAGTACCAGCGTCGCCGTGTTCACCAACGGATGGCAAAGAAAATTTTCACCATTCCAAATTTCAGCATCCACCCACAATTCAACCTGATGCTCAACATCATTCGCCAGCCCCATCATCGTCACCGATCCGCGAGTCACGCCCAGCAGGCGCATCAAATTTTCCTCCGATGCAAAACGCAGATGCGGGGAATTCAACTGCAAAGACAGGCTGTCCAATTTCACGGTCTTTTCGCAGGATGTCACAGCCAGAAAGAATCTGCGTCCCTTTTTATCGCACAAAAATAAATTCTTCGTGCTCACCGCATCCACGCCAGCATGATGCAAATCCGCTTCGGCGCAGGTGAACACAGCGGGATGTTCAATGCGCTGATACGCAAAATTATTAGCGTCCATGAAACTGAGGAATTCCTGTTCCGAAGTCATCACTCTTTTTACCTTTTAACTCTTTTTGACATGATGATATCGGGTTTGCCAACACCATTTGCATCGGGGACAACGCCTGTAATAATGTATCCCATTTTTAAATAGAACTCATAGGGATGGTGTTTGAAATTGCGAATATTCCTGACCTTGTCCCACAGACCTTCATACAAATCGACATCAGAAAGCGAAGTCATATTATCTTCATCATCCGACCCAAGGGTAATGGTCAACCCACCGCGCAAGCGCACCTGCTCTTCAAAATCTTCGACCAAAGCCCTGCCAACTCCCCTGCCCTGCATGAATGGTCGAACCGCCAATGGATGGAGTTCCCATACATGACCATCATATTGCGGAATTCCCCCAATCACGCCCAGCAAGTTATTATCTTCGTCAATCGCAGCGCGGCAAATACGTTCCGCTTCAAGCATCTCGTGAACTTCCTGCAAGCCTTCTTCATGGGTCGGCCAGGCATCCGCCCAATGCCCGCGGAAGGCATCCACCAGTAATTGCGCCGCCTGCTGAATAAGAAGATCGTTTTCTTTTGTGAGGGTAATGATTTTCATCTTCCACATTTCCATTCAATACTGGAATAGCTTTGAAGAAATACACCCCATTTTAGTGCAGTTTCAAATGCGAAATCGATCAACAAATTCGCGGAAGCATTTCCCCGGGCAGCATATCGATCAATCGAGTCCCGCCGATGGCAGTCCGCAGTCTGACATGCGGATTACTCGTTCGGATCACCCTGCCAATGATGACTGCTTCTTCCCCGTATCGGGTCTGGTGCATGACCGAAAGGATCTTTTCTGCGTCTTCGGGTTTTACAAAAGCAACCAGCTTGCCTTCGTTGGCAACATACAGCGGATCAAAACCGAGCATTTCACACGCGGCATGGACCTGTCGTTTAACGGGTAATGCCGTCTCTTGTAATTCAATCGTGAGTTCAGATTGAATGGCGATTTCATTTAACGTGGTCGCAAGTCCGCCGCGGGTGGGGTCGCGCAAAACATGAATTTCGCCCGCATTCATCATCGCCGCAATGAGATGATTAAGCGGCGCGACGTCTGATCGCAGATCGGTCTCGAAATTCAAACCCTCACGCGCAGACATGACCGCAATGCCGTGATCGCCCAGTGTGCCTGAAATAATCACCACATCATCCACTTGCGCATTAGCGCCCGAAATATTAACATCTGATTCAACGACGCCAACACCCGCCGTGTTGATGAAGAGCTTGTCCGCGCTGCCTTTTTGCACAACTTTCGTGTCCCCGGCCGCGATGTAAACACCAGCTTCAGCCGCCGAGTCACGCATGGATTGAACCACGCGTTGTAAAATTTCAAACGATAATCCTTCTTCGATGACAAATCCACAAGTCAATGCAACAGGTTTTGCGCCGACCATCGCCAGATCATTGACCGTGCCGCAGATGGCAAGGCGGCCAATATCACCGCCGGGGAAGAAGAGCGGCGAGACCACATGCGAATCAGTTGTCAGCGCGAGGCGTTGACCGTTGATATTAACGATGGCCGCATCATCCAATGCGCGCGGTGCGGCTTTGCCCAACTCCGGCAGGAAGAGTCGGTTAATCAGATCGTGACTCAATTTTCCGCCAGAGCCATGACCAAGCACGACTGTATCATTGGGCTTGATTGGCACGGGACAGGTGTAGCCTTCAAAATCGAATTCGTTATTCATAAATAACCTCTGGAAAAACGTAGACAAGTACACAGGTATACAAGTAATCTGCTCCCATGTCTACATATTTACATGTCTACTTTTTACATGTTTCCTTGTTTACGTGTTTACGTGTTTACCTGTTTCCATGTCTACATACTTACACACTTACTTCTTCCCTATGATAGCGATAATAAGCCGAACACGCACCTTCCGCTGAAACCATCGGCGCGCCAATCGGAGATGTTGGTGTGCATTCCTTTCCGAACACGGAGCATTGCGGCGGTTTCTTCAAACCTTGCAGAATTTCACCCGCAATGCACAAAGGTGATTCCTGTGTGATGATCTCGCCCACGGAAAAACGAGTTTCAGCATCGAAAGAAGAGAACTCAGGCCGCAGTCCAAGCCCGCTCATGGGAATCATGCCGATGCCGCGCCACTTTCGGTCAACGGGTTGAAAGACTGTATTGACCACTTTTTGCGCGGGCAAATTTCCTTCAAAAGTTACAGCGCGCCCATAGGCATTTTCAACTTCGGCTTTGCCCGCTTCCAGTTGTTTGACAGCCGCCAGAACACCGCGCAGCAAGTCCACTGGCTCGAAACCAGTGACAACAATTGGGACTTTATATTTCTCAGCGATGACTGGGTATTCATGATAGCCCATCACCGCGCAGACATGACCCGCCGCAAGAAAGGCCTGCACGCGGTTATGCTTTGAACTAAGAATCGCCTCCATTGCCGGCGGGACACAGACATGCGAAACCAGAACGGAAAAGTTTTTTATATTTTGTTTTTGCGCCTGTAAGACAGTCATCGCATTCGGCGGCGCGGTGGTCTCGAAACCAATGGCAAAAAAGACAACCTGTTTTTCAGGGTTGGCTTGCGCGATCTTCAATGCTTCCAGCGGAGAATAAACCACACGCACATCGCCGCCTTTGGCGCGCACGTTGAACAAGTCAACAGTGGAGCCGGGCACGCGCAGCATATCGCCATAGGAAGTGAAGATCACATCGGGGCGTTTGGCGATTGCCAGGGCACGGTCAATTTGTTCGAGCGGAGTTACGCACACAGGGCAGCCCGGCCCATGCACCAATTCAATTCCCCCGGGCAGCATATCGTCAAGACCGTGATGCAGGAAGGCATGAGTCTGTCCGCCGCAAATTTCCATCAAAGTCCACGGGCGGGTGACCACCTTGCCGATCTCTTCCAGCAAAGCCTTCACCTGCGCGGGGTCACGGTATTCGTCAACGTACTTCATTGGGATTCAACTCTTCATCAAGAGAAGCCATCTCGCGCAAAATGCCAAGGGTTTCCTGAGCTTCCTCTTCATCGAGAACACTGATCGCAAAACCAACATGGATCAACACATACTGTCCCGTTTTTGCTTCGGGCACGTAATCGAGGCATACTTCTTTAAGCACGCCGCCAAAGTCCACCTTGCCCATTAGCAGCGAACCATCATTATAAATTTCCATGATCTTGCCGGGGATACTGAGACACATGAGACACCTCCAGGGTTATTGAAAATTGGCGATTACAGCCTGACCAAGCGCGAGACCACCATCATTGGCAGGGGTTTGTTGATGAGTATAAACGACAAAATTTTCGCGTAATAAAGCCGAGCGCGTGAGTTCGAGCAATATTTGATTTTGCCAAACTCCGCCGGAAAGTGCCACTTCGTTGATCGCATTTTTTTGACGGACACATTTACTGGCTTCGACCGCCATCGCGCATACGGTATGATGAAAACGCGCGCCGATGAATCCAGCCGCGTGATTCGATCTCACATCCTGAATGACTTGCTTGAATAATTCTCCAACCCGAATGATTCCATCTTCGATTTCAAATGGATATGGGTTTGTCTCAGCGATGAATTTCCTTGACAGGACTTCCATCTCGATGGCGGCCTGCGCTTCATACGTGACCTGATTCCTGATCCCGATTAGTGAGCTGATCGCGTCGAAGAGACGCCCCATGCTCGATGTCAGCGGCGCATTCAATTTCTTCCGCACCTGCTGGCGGACAATATTCACAGATTGAGAATCAACTGATTCAAGGAATGGCAGGTCTTCAATATCCAACCCCAATGATTCAGCATAACCAACAGCGATGCGCCAGGAGTTGCAGGTGGCAGAGTCAGCGCCGGGGAGTGGCAAATATTCAAGGTGTGCAACCCGCTCAAAGTCGGCGTAGGAAGCGAGCAGTATTTCCCCGCCCCAGATCGCGCCGTCCGTTCCATATCCAGTTCCGTCAAAAGATAGACCGATCAATTTTCTATCATCGAGTTTATTATCTGCCATGCAGGAGGCAATGTGCGCATGGTGATGCTGGACTGGAATGAATCTTGCATTCTTGTTTGAGCGCTGGGTCCACAGCGCCCATTGCGTTGTGAAGTAATTTGGATGCATGTCGTACGCAATGATCTGCGGTTGAATACAGAAAAGGCGCGAAAGGTGTTCGATGTTTTGCTTGAAAGATTCGTACACCTCGACATTTTCCATATCGCCAATATGTTGACTCAAAAAAGCATAGCGATCGCGTGTAAGGCAAAACGTATTTTTCAACTCGCCGCCAACGGCAAGGATCTGTTTCGAATCGAATGGCAGGGAAACCGGGTAAGGTGCGTAGCCGCGCGCGCGCCGCAGGTACATTGTCGAAGGTTGAAGTTCCAGGGCGGGTTTACTTTCAACCCGCACCACTGAATCATCGCATCGAATGTGAATATCACGGTTGTGCATAAGAAAAAAATCTGCGAGCGGCGCAAGGCGTTCCTGCGCTTCTTCATTACTGGTCACGATCGGTTCTTCGCACAAATTTCCGCTGGTCATCACCAATATGGAAGGCGCTCTTTCCATATTTAATTTTTCATCTGTTTGATTTAGCAAAAGATGATGCAAGGGCGTGTAAGGCAACATGACACCGAGCGTATCCATGTTCGGCGCAACGGATTTGGCGATTTTGTGGTTTGGTTTTATGTTCAACAAAACGATCGGCTTTTCGTACCCTGTGAGCAATTTAAGTTCCGCTTCATTAATTTCACAATATCCCTGGGCAGTTTCCGCGTTGGCGAACATCAAAGCAAAAGGTTTGCCAGCCCTGCCTTTTCTTCGACGTAGTTCCTGTACTGCTTTTTCATTGGTCGCATCGCAAGCGAGATGATACCCGCCGAGTCCTTTGATCGCGATGATCCTGCCTTCGCGTAAAAGCTGGCGAGTCTTTAGAATGGCAGACAGACGCATATCTATGTTCGAAACCACCTTGTCCGCGGATTGCGTTGAGGCAGTTGAGCTTCTCAACTGAACGAAAGGCCCGCAATCTGGGCAGGCTATTGGCTGGGCATGGAAGCGGCGATCCAGCGGGTTGTCATATTCTGTATTGCACGGTTCGCACATGTTGAAATTTGCCATCGTGGTTGCAGACCGATCATACGGCAGGTCTTTAATGATCGTGAAGCGCGGTCCGCAATTGGTGCAGTTGATGAACGGATATAAATAGCGGCGGTTTGACGGGTCAAACAGTTCGCGCTCGCAATCCGCGCAGATGGCAACATCGGGGGAGATGGGTTGGAATTCACCTTCAATTGAAGTTGAAGGTTGAATGTTGAAGGTTGTGTATTCGATATCAAGATTTTTTTCCTGCACATCGATGGAGTCAATTTTTGCCAATGGCGGCGCTTCAGTTTCAAGGCTGTGAATAAAGCTCTCAACCTTTGATTTTCGACCCTGCACTTCGATCTCAACTCCGGCAGAAGTGTTGCACACCCAGCCGCACAGATCAAGGCGGACAGCCAGTCCATACACAAATGGACGGAATCCAACGCCCTGCACAATACCTGTTACATGAATGTGTTTTGCTGTAATCACTTTATCGTTTGCTCTTTACCTGTCCCAACAGCCAGTCTATCCACGCATCCATGCCTTCGCCCGTTTTGGCGGAGAGCGGGAATGTAACCACGCCGGGATTCAATACTTCCACCCCGCGCTCGAAGTAATCCATCTTAAATGGGACATATGGCAGAAGGTCGATCTTGTTAATGACCAGCGCATCCACGCCGCGATACATGCCGGGATATTTATAGGGCTTGTCGTCGCCTTCGGGGATGGAGGCGATCAGCACCGATTTATCTGTGCCAAGTTTGAAACTGGCGGGACAGACAAGGTTGCCAACATTTTCAACGATGAGCAGGTCAAACTGAGTCAGGTCAAGTTGTTCGAGCGCCCCGCGCAGCATGACAGCGTCAAGATGACAATCGCCGCCTGTATTAACCTGGATCGCGGCCTGCGCGCCAGCCTGTGCGGCACGGTCAGCGTCAATGGAAGTGGCGATGTCACCATCCACAACAGCCACGCGAAGTTTGCCTTTTAATCGTGGGAGAGTCTGCTCGATGAGCGAGGTCTTACCCGCGCCGGGCGAAGCCATGATATTAATGGAGAACACACCCGCAGATTCAAGACAGGTGCGGTTTTCCTCCGCTAATCGGTCATTGGCATTTAGGATATTTTCAACAATGGGAACACGTACGGTCATGAAATCTCCGTTTTGCCCTCATCCCCAACCCTTCCCCCTTTGGGAGAGGGCCAGGGTGAGGGAATTATTCAACATCAATACTATCCACACGAAACTCATCGCCTTTCGTGATCCGCACGAACTGACTTCCGCAAGTCGGGCAGGCAAAGTCGATGTCTTTGGGATGAAATGAGTCCTTGCAGTTGGAACAAGTCATCTCACCGGCGATGCGTTCAAAGTGAAGCTGAGCGCCTTGTGCGATGGTGCCTTCAGCCAGCGTGTCCCAATAAAATTGAACGGAGTCATCCACGATGGAGGCGAATTCACCAATCACAAGATTAATGCCTTTGATCTGCATTGCTCCCGCGTCTTTTGCGTGTCGCAGGGAGATATCCAGAATGCTTTGAGTTACAGCAAGTTCATGCATAATGTCTGAGGTAATTAAACTTCTATTTGCCCAATTAAGAAGTGAGGAAAGTCATCGTATTTACGGATAACTTTCCTCATAATTAGATAATTATTTTGACCAACTTATGAGGTTATCGCGTGGCCCCAGGCTTTTAGTTGATCAACCAAATTACCAGTCAGAACATCCACTTTGGACTCGATCAACGGGGAAAGCTCCAGTCCCATATCCAGGATTTCCGGTTGGATGCCCCATAAAACCAGTCGCTTGGGGTAGAGATCCTTGAACTTCGCGGCTGCAAGCATATCGGGCACACCCACTTGATGCGGGGAAATCTTCATCGAGAGAAAAGCAGGCACCTCGTCATTTTCGAGGCGGATGATCGTGCCAGGTTCGCTGTGTGTCTCCACTGCGTCCACAAGCAAAAGATTTTCAATACCCTCAAGATAATATAAGAGATCCATGCCCAGTACGCCCCCATCCAGGACCTGGACCTCTTCTGGAACTACATAGCCTGCCAACAGACGCTCGATCACATGCACCCCCACACCTTCGTCGCCCATCAATGTGTTGCCGACACCAAGTACGAGCGTTTTGTAAGCAGGCCTGTCAAACACTAGCGTACTCCACGTACTTTAAGGAGTGGACTGTTAAAATTTTCAACCGTATCAACGCTGACTTGATTAATCTCGTTGCCATCCACATCCAGCAAATGAACGCCACAGGCGATACATGGATCAAATGAATGGATGGTGCGTAATACTTCCAACGGCATTTTTTCGTCAGCAATGGGTGTGCCTATCAGGGCGGATTCGTACGGGCCGATCTGGCCTTTGGCATCGCGCGGTGAGCAGTTCCATGTGCTGGGAACCACCATTTGATAGTTGAGCGTCTTCTGATCTTGAATGTGGATCCAATGTCCCAGGGAACCACGCGGCGCTTCGGTGTGTCCCCAGCCTTTTGCTTCAGCGGGCCAAGTGGCGGGTTCCCACAAACTTCCTTCGTGGATGGCAATATCGCCGCTGGCAATATTCGCAATCAGTTCGTTGGTCCAGGGTTCCAATTGTTCGGCGACCACCACAGTTTCAATACAGCGCGCGGCGGTGCGGCCTAATGTCGAGAAGAGCGCTTCGGGTCCTGCGCCAAGGGCCTTCAAGACAGAGTTGACAACTTCCACAACGCGTGTGTGTCCGCTGGCATAAGCGACCAACATACGGGCAAGCGGACCGACTTCCATGGCATGATCTGCGAGACGCGGCGCTTTCATCCATGAATATTTCTGATCTGTCTCAAGGAATTTATAAGGCGGTTTCGGTCCGGTGAAGTTCGGGTTGGTCTCACCCTCCCACGGATGCTTGCCCTTCTTTTCATCGTCATATTGATACCATGAGTGAGCAACATGTTCCGCAATCTTTTCCTGATCTACAGAATTTACCTTACTTAAATCCTTGTTGAGGATAAACCCGGATTGCAGCCAGGGGGTTCCGTCAGCCTGCGGAAAGTCACCATAAGAGAGGTAATTTCCCAGTCCGCCGCCAATCGCTGCCCAATCCAGATAGAACGGCGCGATTGCCAGCACATCGGGCAGGTAAACCTTATCCACAAATTCCTTTGCCTTGCGGAACAGGCCCTGAAGGAAGGCAATCGAATCTGCGTTGAGCGCGGCCTGACTGGTCGGGTCAATGGGAGTTGCCATGCCGCCGACAAGATAAGTCTGCAAATGCGGATTCTTGCTGCCAAGAATGGCATGGGCGCGGATCATATCACGCTGCCAATCGAGGGCTTCAAGATAGTGCGCCACGGCCATGAGATTGGCTTCGGGCGGAAGTTTATACGCGGAATGTCCCCAGTATGCATTGCCGAACGGACCCAACTGTCCACTGTTGACATAGGATGCAAGTTTATCTTTGACGCCCTGGAAATAGTCTGTGCTGGACTTGGGCCAATCAGAAATGGATTGCGCCAGCTTGGAGGTGGCTTCGGCATCCGCATCGAGTGCGCTAACCACATCCACCCAATCGAGAGCGTGTAAATGATAAAAGTGAACCACATGGTCCTGAATATATTGTGTGGCCTGAATCAAATTTCGCAAAATGCGCGCATTGCTGGGAACCGTGATGCCGAGCGCATCCTCCACCGCGCGGACGGAACCAAGCGCGTGAACTGTGGTGCAAACACCGCAGGCGCGCTGGGTGATCGTCCATGCATCGCGCGGGTCGCGTCCCTTTAATATCAATTCAATTCCGCGGAACATGGTGGCGGAAGCCCAGGCATCCGAAACCGCGCCGCCATCCACTTGAACTTCAATGCGCAGGTGACCTTCGATGCGTGTAATTGGATCAATCGCTATTCTTGTCATTGTTTAATTCTCCTTGAGTTTGGAGTGAATGGTTGATGTTATGCGTGAGCGTGTTCGGGGTCAGGGAAAAGTTTGAAGTAACGAACAACCACGCCATAGAGCAGGACTCCGCCGGCGATCATTCCAATCGTTATAAAGATCTCTGTGAACGATGGGAAATAGGAAACCGGGTTGGGTTCCGCAAGACCGATCCACGAGACAACCAGGCGTTCGATGAAAGTCCCGATCAAGGCGAAGACGCCCGCCCAAAATGGACCTGAGGTATGCCCAACCAGCTTCGAGAGCAGAATCGCCAAAGGCAGAACAATGCCGATCAGAAACTGGAACCAGGCCAAAAGTCCGAAGGTGTCCGGCTTGAGAAGCAGGGGAACCTCCCCGGCACCCATCCAGTCACCCACTTTGATGGCGGCATATAACATCAAGTTGATGCTCATGGCCTGACCAATGCGGCGGAAAAGAACACGGTCAATGGGCAGGCCCAGCGCACGCCAGATCAATTTAACCGCAATGGCGGTTGCGCCAAGCCCGGTATACACAGCCTGCAAGTAAAACAATAGCGGCAGGGCGGGAGTCCACCAAAGCGGATGCAGTTTGTGCGACATCAACAGGAACATCGATCCAAGTGAGGATTGATGCAAGATGGAAAGCACAATTCCCGCACCGGCGATAACGAAGATCCCGCGTTGTATCCAGCGGATGGGTACGTTGTAGCCCCATTTCTCAAGAAAGACCGGCGCAATCTCCAAAATCAAAATGAGGGTATAGAGCGTAACGCACAGACTCACTTCCTCAAGAAATGAATGCAGGTTGATATAGCCCGGCACAAAGATGTTATAAAACTGAGTCCAGCGGCCGATATCCAGGAAAAGCAGGATGCCCACAATGCCATAACCGATGAAGCCGGCCAGTACCGCCGGGCGGATGATGGAGTGGTAATCTTCCCGCCCAAGGAAATACGAGAGCAGCGAAATGGTAAAGGCCGCACCCGCAACCGGAATGAGGAAGAGATCGACCGTGATCCAAATGCCCCACGGATAGTGATCGTTCATATTCGTTGAAACGCCAAGCCCAACCACTAAGCGGTAGATTGCCAATCCAACACCGAGCAGGGTTAGGAATAGCAAGGGCCAGAAGACCATCGGAATATTATTTTTATTGGAACGAGTTATAGCGGCCATGTGTCCTCCCATCCTCCGCGCCTGGCAGTCATGCGGATCATGCCCAAAAGGATCGGTGCGCCAATCAGAACTCCAGGCAGGATGATATTCGCAGTGCCTTCACTGATCTCTGGGATGGCCCGCGTGCCGAGATCTTCCAACCCCAAATTTTCGAATGGGACACCGGAGAGATACATGACGGAAGTGCCACCCGCGTCATCCTTACCGTATACATGGTCCACGTAACGGGCGGGATTCTCGCTGATGCGGCTTTCCGCTTCCGCGATCAACTCGCCGCGTTTTCCAAAAATGAGCGCGCTTGTGGGGCATATCTCTGCACAGGCTGTGGGCAAACCATCTTTTAGCCTGTCAGCGCACAATGTACATTTGGCAATCACAGGAAATTGTGCAGTGTCCCATGCAAAACGTGGAATATGGAATGGACAGGCATACATGCAATATCGGCAGCCGATACAGCGAGACTGGTCATAGGTGACCGGTCCTTCGGCTGTCTTTTGAAGCGCTTGAACCGGACACCCACTCACGCAAGCCGGGTCAACGCAGTGCATACATTGTCGTTTTACAAATGAATACTCGTTCTCACCCTGATACAACTGGATCATCGTCCAGGTATCTGCGGATAACTCCCTGGGCGCATCATAAACCTGCCTGTCATCGGGTTCGGCTTTCGTCTCGTTCCATTGACGGCAGGCATTCGTGCAGGCATTACAGCCAACACAAATCGTCGCGTCATAAAGCATGGCGGCATATTCGTTGGGGTCAGGTTCACCCGAGCTTGCCAGAGTGGGACCTGCTGTTATAAGCGCGCCGCCGATTGCCAACCCGGCAGCCTTGAAAAAATCCCTGCGGCTAAGTGTCATCTCAGCCTCCTACTTTTTTGTGTTACCGACAGGCGGGGCTGGCGCTTCCTCGTCCGATTTGGAGAGAGCTTTGTAGGCCGCTACGCCCGCCGCGCCAACAGCGATCCCTGCCACAGCGCCGATCGCGCCCACAGTTGCAGGATCAACTTTCTGGGTAGGCAGTTGAACCGGCGCATAGGTGGCGGGAGGCGCAAACTTTTGCAAATCCGCGCGGTTGTATGCGCCCAATTCCCAGAAGTTCGGTTCCGAACAGGCAATACACCCGTGACCGGCCTTGATCGGCCAGCTTGTGTTATCGTTGTATCCCACGGCTGGACAGTTGTGGAATGTGACGGGGCCCTTACAACCCATTTTATACAAGCACCAACCTTTGCGATGGCCTTCATCACCCCAGGCGACTGTAAATTCACCGGCATCAAAGTGACCGCGGCGCGGACAATTATCGTGAATGCGCGAACCATAAGCGAACAGTGGGCGGCCAAGATCATCCATGGCCGGGAGTTCGCCGAAAGTCAGGAAATGCACGACCGTTGCCGAAAGGTTGACCGGATTCATCGGGCAGCCCGGCAGATTTAGCACCGGCTTATCCGTCACAAAACTTGAAACAGGAGCGGCCCCGGTCGGGTTTGGACTCGTCATGGGGACGCCGCCAAATGCGGCGCAGCTGCCAATGGCTATCACAGCGACCGCATTCGAAGCAGCTTCCTCCAATAATTGAATTGCAGATTTCCCGGCGATGCAGCAATACGCTCCATCCGCACCGGTTGGGATCGAACCTTCGACCACCAACAAGTATCCGCCGGCGTCGATGCTCGCCTGCTTTGCATCTTCAGCCTGCTCCCCTGCGGCGGCCATGATGGTTTCGTGATAATCCACTGAAAGCACATCGAGAATTAATTCAGAGACAGTGGGGCGGGATGAACGGAGCAATGCCTCGCTGTTGCCAGCGCAATCTTGAAACTCCAACCAAATTACAGGAGTACGCCTGGGGGCAGCCAGCGCATTTGCAATGCGGTCCGCATATCCCCGCGGCATTGCCAGCACACCGGCCATCATGGAGCAGAACTTGAGAAAATCTCGTCTGGAAACCCCCTGCGTCGCGACAGCTTGCTGAATGCTTAATCCATTCATATCCGAACCTCCTCCGCAATGATTGTGAATTTGTACACAAATTTGGACAATTTGTGTACAAATACTTTAAATCATTGTAGCGAATGGAGCAGGTAATACAATTATGACATTTGTTACAAATATCAAGTGAAGATACTCATTAAGTCCGATTTAGCTTTTTATAAATTGGATCATAAGATAACAACTCCCCTCATGCAGGCTGTTACAACTTTTATTTCACGATCTTATTGTTTGCCTCAATAAATCAAGCACAATGTGCGCCGCAAATGGAACCGCATCCGCAACAGGCGCTGAAAGCTCTTCACTGAAATCATAAATTCGCCCGGTCGCAATCCCAACGATCTCAACATCAGCGGGTAAATGCGCGCCCATGGACTTTCCCAACTCAATTGCAGTTTGCAAGGATGTATCATGTGTGCTGGTTGTATGAAAAGCGGAATAATTTGGAAGGTCACTTAACTTCAAAACCAGGATCGACCCGGTTGGCTCATCCAAAGCAAACGCATCGATCAGGATTGCGCGTTCATAACCAATTAGATGTTCCATCAAGCTAATTCCACCCAGCGAAAGAAAATCCACATCCACAGGCGCATCCTGAGGCAATTGCTTCTTAACTTCCTCTGCGACTTTCCACCCGACACCGTCATCACCAAGAATGGGATTACCTAACCCGATCACTAAAGTTTTCATGATGACATCCTCGCTCTGTCCAAACCCCAGCCTGCTTCTGCTTTAACAAAACTGTTTCAACACTTTGACAGGATTCCCGTCCGCATCCCGAATAGTGATCTCCAAAGGCATTTGACCCGGCAATGAATGGGTCGCGCACCCAAAGCATGGATCGTAGGCACGGAAGGCCATTTCCACCATGTTGAGCAGACCCTCATTCACGACACCGTCTTTGATGAGACTCGTTGCTGCCTTGTGTGTAGACATTTGGATCGGCGCGTAGTTGTTGGTCGTGCCAACGATGAGATTCACTTTGGTCACGATGCCCCGTTCATCGGTCCAGTAATGATGCGTGAGCGTGCCGCGCGGCGCTTCCACGATGCCGATTCCCTCGGTCGGAGTTTGAGTCGGCCGGGTGTGGACATCCGCAGATGTGATCTCTGAATCTGTCGCCAATTCCACCCAACGCTCTGCGGCATACAGCAATTCGATCAGGCGCGCCCAATGTATGGCGAGACGTTGATGCACGGGCTTGCCGCCAAGTGTGGCATAAAACTTTTCGTATTCCTCCTGTGCGCGCGGTGTTGCCATGCCGTCAGATGCGTTCAGGCGCGAAAGCGGAGTTGCCATGTACACGCCCGAGTCAATGCCATCCACGAAGCCTTTCCAGCCAACTTTTTTGAGATACGGGAATTTGAGATACGTCCACGGTTCGACGTGCTCGGCGATATGCTCGGCATAATCCTTCGGCGCATACTTGACGAATTCCTTTCCATTCGGGTCAACCACGCGGACTTTGCCGTCATAGAAATTGACCTTGTTGTTTTCATCCACCAGCCCCATGTAGTAGGTGCGGTGTGTGTAAACATCGCCGAGAATCAGATCGACGTAACCCTTGTTGCCCAGCACAATATCATTGAATAACTTGAGGCTGAAATGCGCAAAGTCAATTGCCCAGCGTCCCATCTCTTCGATCTCTTTGCGTTGTTCCTCGGTGATGCCCTTGGTCATGCCGCCAGGGATGGAGGTGCATGGATGCACTTTGCGCCCGCCGAGCATCTCAACAACAGTATGCCCATACTTGCGCATCTGAATCACCTTGCCGCCGATTTCCAACCCCACTTTATGGATCACGCCCAGAATATTTCTTTCAGCTACGGGAGCATCGGGTCCCATCACAAAATCAGGACCGCCTAATGCATAGAAGTGAGTCGTGTGATCGGTGCAATAGAATGCGCTGTAAAGCAATTCGCGCAGCATTTTTCCCGTGCGCGGCGGGTCAACTTTATAGACCATATCCGCCGCTTTGGATGCCGCCATGTGATGCGCTTCAGGGCAGACCCCGCAGATGCGATTTGTGATCAGCGGCATTTCCTCAATCGGACGGCCTACACAGAATCGTTCAAAGCCGCGCAGTTCAGGGATCTGAAAATAGGAATTGGCAACATTCCCTGCGTCATCCAAAAATATCTCGATCTTGCCGTGTCCTTCGAGACGGGTAATGGGGTCGATAGTGATACGTTGGGTCATAAAGTCTCCATTTCGTAATTGGTAAATGGTAATTACCAATCACTGTTTACCAATTACTTTTCCAGCGAAGAAGCATCGTCATGCAATTCCTTGACGAAGTGCGCCCGCGCCCGCACCTCTTCCATTTTCAGGGATGCATATTGCGAGGCTTCCTTCATCAACTTCTCCACCAATTCAGCAGGAAGTTTTTTGAGGTCTTCATGGGAATAGCCCTTCTCTTTGAGATATTCTGCAATGAGGGCTTTCTCCAACAACGCGTTGGGATCTTCCATGGGTTCTGCATTTTCGATTGGTTTGGTGTTCATGTCATCCTCCTTTCCAAGGATCGAACAACCGTCTTTCTATTTTCCATTCACCACTTTCCACGCCTCCCTGTTTGCTTTCAACAACGACCCCGCTAAATTGAATCGATACACCTGCCCTGTTGGGTCAGGGATTCCATCCAGGATATGGTCAATTTCTTCGGGTGTATTCGCATCAATGACGGATGAAAAGGCTGTGATGAGCCGCGCACCATAATCCAGCACACCATCTGCGGGGCCATAACAGCCGATACACTGTGCTCCTGCCTGCGGACAGCGCGCGTTGCATCCGCTGCGTGTAGCAGGACCGTTGCATGGAACTCCCTGTTCGAGCAGACATAAAGTCGGGTCAATGGGAGCGATATCCTGAATGCGCTTGAACTCCTTGATGAATTTCACATTCCTCGCCCGCGGACATTCATCACACACGGTTGAATCTCCACAGCCAATGACCGAACCTTTCGGCGGAAGTTCCGCTTCTCCTTTTACCACTTTGATGACCAGATCGATCACCGCCGCAATTTGGTGACTCTCAGGCGGGCAGCCAGGCATGAAGTAATCCACATCAACAACCTGCTCAAGCGGACGAACCATCCTTGAAAGGGTGGGAATATGCAATTCACCTTCAGGCACATCATACGATGTGCGCGGATAAACCTCATTTGGGTTATCGGTGGTGAGGGTATTGAACGCCGTATGGACAATATCACCCACAGGACTCAAATTTGCCAGCCCAGGAATACATCCTTCGCAGGCACATGAACCAAATGCGACTAATATCTTTGATTTCTGCCGCAGTAGTTTTGCGATATGCTCATTCTCATCGTTGCGGATTCCGCCGTTGAAGAGTGTCAGTAGGATCGAGCCGTCTTCCATGGCTTCCACATCTTTGTACTTCGCGTCCATCGCTACAGGCCAAAAGACGACATCAAAGTTCGCATCCACATCCAGGATTTTTTCATGGGTGTTGAGCACGGCAATTTCACATCCGCCGCAGGAGGCAGCCCAGTACATTGCAAATTTCGGTTTTGCGGTCATGCTGGCACCTCCATTTCGGACGATGGATTGTGGACAGTGGACGGTACTTCACGGTCTACTGTCTGCGGTCCACTGTCTGCCCTTCCCCAATTCAGCGGCCCAAGCTTTCTTATCTCTTCCACAAACAAAGTCGTTTCCGCCGCAAACTTGGCACCTTCTGCTGCACTTGCCCAAACGAGTTTCACCCGCCCGGGTTCAATGCCCATGCCTGCAAGTACACGTTTGAGTAAAAGATAACGGCGCAGGGCTTTGTAATTCTGTTCGATGTAATGACATTCCCCAGGGTGGCAGCCAGTGATCATCACGCCGTCCGCTCCTTCTGAAAGAGCACGCAGCACAAAGGTCGGGTCGAGGCGGCCTGAACACATCAAGCGGATGAGTCTCACGTTCGGCGCATATTTCATGCGCGCAGTCCCAGCCAGGTCCGAAGCACGATAGCTGCACCAGTTGCAGGTAAAGCCGATGATGGTGGGTTCAAAAGTTTCATTGTTCATAAGAGTTTCTCCGTGCGAAAGTAATTAGTAATTGGTAATTACCATTTACTAATTACCAATCACGTTACACGGCCTCCTGTACTTCAAGATTTCTCAATAGTAAGCCATCAATCTGCGCGATGATCTGTTCATTGCTAAAGCCCGTGCCGCTGATCGCGCCCGCAGGACAAGCCGCCACACACGTTCCGCAGCCCTGGCACAACGCAGGATTGATCTCGGTCACTTTGTCATCTTCAATGAAGGCGATGGCGTTGAACGGACATAACCCATTGCAAATGCGGCAGCCTGAACACATCTCTTTATTGACGCTGGCTTTGATCGGCTCAAGTGCAACTTCTTTTTGCAAAATCTTATCCAGCACACGCGCCGAAGCCGCAGCGCCCTGAGCTACACTGGACGGAATATCTTTCGGCCCCTGCGCGCAACCGACGATGTAAATGCCTTCGGTCATCGTTGAGACGGGGTCAAGTTTCGGATGTTTCTCGGTGAACCAGCCGTCCATGGAGCAGGAAATGCCAAACATCTTGCCAACTTCCTTCGCATCTTTACGCGGCTGCAATCCGCTGGAAAGGATGACCATATCCACGGGGATGCGGCGCTGCTTGCCTGCCAATGTGTCTTCCACTTGAATGATGAGCTTGCCCTTTTCACGTTCATTGCGCGCCGCATTCGTGACCTCGGCCACCTTGCCGCGCACGAAGAGAGTCCCTTCTTCGAGCACACGTTGATAGAATTCATCGTAGGCTTTGTATGCTGTGCGCATGTCAATGTAAAAGTTGTAAACCGTCGCGCCCGTGCGTTCATGGACAAGGTGTGCGAACTTCAATCCCTGCATACAGCAAATGACAGAGCAGTAATTATTGAAATTCTTATCGCGCGACCCCACACAATGGATAACGCCCACGCTCTTCGGCGTAGTCTTTCCATCGCGTAAAACAATATTTCCTGAAGTCGGCCCCGCCGCATTGGACAAGCGCTCAAACTCCAGACTCGTGAATACATTCGGCAAACGTCCATAACCGTAATTACTCACGCGCCGCGCATCGAATAGATCATAGCCAGTGGCAAGCACGATATTGCCAACATCGATATGGAGCATTTCATCCTGCTGGTTGAAATCAATCGCGCCCGTCGGACAGAATTTCTCGCAAGCCTTGCACGTCCCTTTGATGAAGTACGTGCAATTCTCCTTGTCCATCACGGGGAAGTTTGGCACAGCTTGCGCGAACGGCGTGTACACCGCTTTGCGATAGCCAAGCCCCGCCTCGTACACATCATCGATCACTTTCTTCGGGCACTTTTCCTGGCAGATGCCACAACCCGTGCAAAGTTCTTCGTTGATAAAACGCGCCTTCTTTTTGATCGTCACATGGAAGTTGCCCACATATCCCGCAACATTCGTGACTTCACTCCACGTCAACAAAGTGATATTCGGATGTGTCCCCGCCTCCACCATGCGCGGTGTGAGAATACACGCGGAGCAATCCAGCGTCGGGAAGGTTTTATCAAACTGCGCCATGTGTCCGCCAATGGACGGTTCACGTTCCACGAGATACACATGGAATCCCGCATTCGCAATTTCAAGTGCCGATTGAATTCCCGCAATACCGCCGCCCACCACCAACGTATTCGGATTGATCGGGACTTTAATTTCCTCAAGCGGACGGTTCTCGATCACTCTCGACACCGCGCCTGATACAACAGCTTTGGCCTTTGCCGTGGCGACAGCTTTATCTGAATGTACCCACGAGACCTGCTCGCGGATCGAAGCCAGCTCCACCAGATACGGATTCAGCCCCGCATTCTTCGCTGCTGTGCGGAATGTCTTTTCATGCAAATGCGGAGAACAAGCCGCGACCACCACACGGGTCAATCCCAACTCTTTGATATCCTTCTCGATCAACTCCTGCCCAAGGCTGGAGCACATAAACTTGTATTCACGCGCAATGATCACACCCTGCCGCCCAAGTTTTTCAGCAGCCCAATTTGCGACATCAACCACATCCACAGTGCCTGCGATATTCGAACCGCAGTGACAGACATAGACTCCGACTCGCTCTGTCATTTCACCGCCTCCTTCTTCCCCTCATGCTTGGTCCAGCGACGCGGCATGGGCAGCCCTTCATCTTTCTTTCTCGGCGCGGCTGGCTCCTCAGTGACAGGCACTTCCACGCCAATATGTGCGAGTGCATTTCGTGCGCTGACCAATTCCACGCCAATACCTACTTCGTTAGGTTTCCTGCCAAAAGCCAGTCCCATCAATTGAGTGAAGAACAGGATCGGCATGTGAAAGTTCGTGCCGAAGAAATGATTCATCTCATTTTGATACGCATCGATGTTCATCTGGCACATCGGGCAAACTGTGACCATCATCTGCGCGCCGCGTTCGTCTGCATCAGATACAAGTCTGTGGATGAGTTCAAAAGCAGTTTCAGGCCCGATCTGAGTCATATGCCCACCGCAGCAACTGGTCGTGAGGGGATAATCGATCACGTCTGCACCCAGCGCGCGCAATAAGTCATCCAACTCCGTGGGATGTTCATGGTCTGACCAGCGGTGTTGATAATCAGGCCGCGGCAGCATACAGCCCATGTACGGCACGACCTTGAGTCCGCTCAACGGGTGGATCACTGCCTTTCGGATGGCATCCAGCCCCACGTCGTAGACAAGAACGTCGATCAGATGACGCACATCCAGCGTGCCCGCTTTGTATTCCAATCCACCAGCCGCAAGCGCCTCATTTACTTTCGCGCCTAAAGTCGGACGTTCCTGCATGTAGTAATCCGCCTTGGCAAGGTTGAGGTAGCAAGCCGAACACGGCGCAACGACAGTTCGCGTATCGGATGTTTGCTTCGCCGCCAACGCCAAATTACGCGCGATTAACGAATACGCGGGGATCAAGTTAATGCCGAGATATTCCGTCGCGCCGCAACAGTTCCAATCTTCGATCTCTTCCAAATGCAAATCAAGCGGCTCGACGATGGAATTGAGCGACTCCATATACGCCTTCGCGCTGGAGTCCATGGAGCAGCCTGGGTACAAAAGATACTTGTTCATGAGGTCAACTCCAATTCCTTGGCGCGATCCAATATCTTCGTCAACTGATCCATGTGTTTGATTTTTTTCGGCACGATCGCCATGCGCCCCTTCGAGATCATGCCCAAGCCCATCGGCATCATGCCTGGCAGCCGCAGCGGAAAATGCCGCAGGTAATGACGAGTTGCCAGCCCAAGTTCATAGCCGCGGCCAAAGGTTTCCACCATGCCCACAAATGTCTGCGAAAAATGCGGCGCAGTCGAGTCGGTGTACAACTTCGCTTGAATAGCCATCCCTTTGAGCGTGTACATCACATCCGCAATATGCACCTCCTGCGGACATCTCACCACGCAGTGATAGCACGAGACACACAACCACGGCGTGTTACTGCGCAGCACTTCCTCGCGCATACCCGCCCGCAACATCGCAAACAACATGCGCGGCGTATGATCCATATCCGCCGCCACAGGGCAGGAACCGCCGCAAGTTCCGCATTGGATACACATCTCCAAATGCGAAACACCCGCAGTTTTCATACTCACTTCATTCAAAAGGGAGAGATCTTCTTCGCGCGTCATTCCCGCGCGCACTCGTTCATCTGTCATCTGGGGCATAATGCCTCCGTGCTTTGCAACTCAACCTGCCGCGTAAAGGACACGACAGACCTGAACCAGTTACAACTCGGCACGACAAAAGTCGTCCATTCGCAGTAAAAATATAACCCTCCTATCTTCATAGTAGTGAATTATTTCACAATATCAAGTGACATACCTAACTGTACAACCCTGACAAACTTCCTATCACCTGCGGGAAATTTAATTCAGTGCAATTCTGTGTCCATGCCTATTCCAGCACTGATTCAAGTTGCATTGCAATTGACATCACTGCCTGCAAATAATCATGGTTTCTGTTCATCAAAAAGCAGCGCTGCTGTCAATTGACTGAAACAATTTGTAACTTTCTTGCGGGGAATGCATCCAAACCATATCTAAAAAATTAGGAGTACTAATAAACATGGAAATGATCATTGACTTCCCCGGTGGGTCCCGCGTGGACGCACACTTTGGCCCTTATACTGTCGCCACCGACCAGCCTCCAGTAGCAAGCGCACCAACTCCCTTTGCTGTATTTCTCGCCTCGATCGGCACCTGCGCCGGGATCTACGTGCTCGGTTTTTGCAAACAGCGCAACCTCCCCACCGAAGGTATCCGCATTGTTCAAAGAATCCACAGCAGCCCGATGAGCGGCATGGTCGAAAAAATCGATCTGGAAATTCAAGTACCAGCAGACTTCCCCGAAAAATATCGCGGATCGTTGATCAATTCCGCGGAATTATGCGCCGTAAAGAAACACCTGGAAAAACCGCCGAAGTTTGATGTTACAACCAAAGTTGTTGAACCTATCATATAAAGAGCGCCTGCCATCGTGTATACTACCCAAATAATTTATGGATAAAGTAAACGATGGTTGAAACAATTAGTCAGGAAATTTCGTTGGAAGCCCTGCGTAACGGAGATCGGGCGGAATTCGCAAAACTTGTAGACGCTTATTCTGCCCCGATCTATCGTTTAGGGTTGCGTATGTTGGGCAATGAACAGGATGCAGAAGACGTATTGCAAAATGCATTTATTAGCGCACTGACTCACCTCCCTAATTTTGAGGGGCGTTCCAGTGTTTTAACATGGCTGTATCGCATTGCCGTCAATGAAGCCTTAATGATCCTTCGTCGTGGAAAGCCAGAGATTAACATTGACGATACGGAATCAAACGACGAAATTGATAACATCCATCCAACTCAATTTGTAGATTGGGGCGCATTACCCGAAGATGAATTGCTTTCCGCTGAAGGTAAGCAGGCGCTTGATCACGCCATCCAGAATTTACCTGAAAACTTACGCATGGTCTTTCTGCTGCGCGATATTCAAGACCTGTCCATAAAGGATACGGCTGATACGCTCAACCTCACCGAAGCCAACGTGAAGGTCCGTCTTTTGAGAGCGCGTTTAATGTTACGGGAACAATTATCTTATTATTATGGTGAACGAATGAAGAAGGAGAAATCAAATGGCTGAATCAACTCATAACAACTGTGAAGGCTTGCTTGGCTCTCTCTCTGATTATATTGACGGCGAGTTGGGCGCTGAGTTATGCCGTCAGATCGAAAAACATATTGCGGAATGTGAAGACTGCCGCATCGTTGTAGATACCACGCGCAAGACGATTGACCTAGTCCACGCTTCGAACGACCCGCAAACTGGTCTGCCAGACGATGTGCGGAGTCGGCTCTTCAAGAGACTCAATCTCGACGACTATTTGAAACCATCGGCAAAATAAAACGTCAAATTATTAAGTGGCCTTACGCAGTTTTGAGAATATACAGTATTTTCCCTCACCCTAGCCCTCTCCCTTCGGGAGAGGGGTTGGGGATGAGGGCGCGTAAGATGAGTTATTAAGGGGGATTTTTTCGCGGCTTGTAACTTTTTCTGTTTGTCTGCATCCAAACTCCATAAACAATCATTCTCTGTCAACGTGAAACTACAGGGACAATTACATTAGGAGTATACAAATGGAAAAGCTTCTCAACGAACAAGTCGTCAGTCAGATCAGCCAAACATTCGAACAAATGAAGGAACCAGTGCAGATCCTATTTTTTGGATCACAAGACAATTGCGAGTATTGCGCCGACACACGCCAACTTCTCGAAGAAGTTGCCAGCATTGATGAAAAAGTCAGCTTGAGCTTCTACGATCTGCAAGACAACGCAGACATGGCATCCAAATTCAACATTGATAAAGTGCCAGCCATTGTGATCGCAGGCAAAGATGGGGATCAGGTCACCGATTTCGGAATTCAATATTCAGGCATTCCAGCCGGGCACGAATTCGGCACATTGATCAATGATATTGTGCTCGTATCTGGCCGTGACTCTGGCCTCAGCGCGGAAGCCCGCGAGTACTTAAAGAATCTCGATAAGCCATTGCATTTACAGGTATTTGTCACACCCACCTGCCCGCATTGTCCGCGTGCTGTGTTGCTCGCGCATCAAATGGCGATGGAGAACCCAGCCATGATCCGCGCGGAAGGTGTCGAAGCGACAGAATTCCCCGAGTTGGCAAACCAATTCAACGTTAGGGGTGTTCCGCAGACCGTCATCAACGCAGGCATGGGTACAGTCGTTGGAGCTATGCCAGAGAAAAATCTACTCGCAGAGATCATGCGGGCGGTTAACTAAACAATCGCAGAATCCCATGACAAAGAAAAATCGTCGCAAAAACAATTCCAAGGCCGGGCTGACATTTATTCTGGGCGTGGGATTGGTGTTGATCGGCCTCGCAGCACTTCTTGTATTAACAGGCGAAAAAAATACTACCGCATCTCAACCCGCTTCCAGATCGGTGACTCCAATGGAAGTGAGTTATCCCGCGCCCGAGCTTGCGCTACAAAACGTGAATGGTGAGACAGAGTCATTGATCGGATATCGCGATCAGGTTGTGCTGGTCAATAATTGGGCAACCTGGTGCCCGCCCTGTAAAGCGGAAATTCCCACGCTTGAGTCTTATTACAAAGCGCATACCACGGATGGATTTGTGATCATTGGCGTCGAAGCGGGCGAACCTCAAAATGATGTTCTTAAATTCGTTCAGGAAAGCGGAATGACATACCCGGTCTGGATCGATCTTAATGGCGCGGCACTGGATGCATTCAATAACGAAAACCTGCCAAGTTCCTATGTGATCGACCGCAAAGGCATTGTGCGATTGGCCTGGGTCGGTGAAATCAACCGCGAAATGCTTGAAAAATATGTCACGCTGTTGTTAATGGAAAACTAAACTTAATTCCAAATCAAAAGAAAATCTGTTTTGCAGGTTCTCTTTTTGTATTAACTAGACGATTCTAAATCGCGCGTTTTTCGTACACGGATTTCACGGACAACACGGAAAAGAAGCGGGGGTAAAGATCTTTCCGTGTTGTCCGTGTACAAGAATCGTAGCAACTCGCAAGGAGCCATTTACTGGATTATTAATCTTTATATCAGTAGTGTATACTCGCTGAACATGTCAAAATTAACTCAAACAAACTGGGATGTCATTATTGTTGGTGGAGGTCCTGCGGGTTTTTTCGCGGGGATTCGCTGTGCCGAATTGAATCCCGATCTAAATGTTCTGATCATTGAAAAAGCGCAACAAACTTTAGGCAAGGTGCTCATCTCCGGCGGCGGACGATGTAATGTGACCCATGCCTGTTTTGACCCTGCACAGCTGATCACATATTATCCACGCGGAGGCGCGGCATTGCGCGGCGCGTTCACCCGTTTTCAGCCAGAGGATACGATCAAGTGGTTTGAAAAACATGGCGTGAGATTGAAAACCGAAAGTGATGGGCGCATGTTTCCCGTTACAGACTCGTCGGCGACAATTGCAGAATGTCTGCGGGAGAGTGCGAAGAAGGCTGGGGCTACCGTGCAGACGGGGACGAGTCTGCAAAAGGTGGAGTCTCTTTCAGAAAACGGATTCAGGCTTGAGGTCAGGAATGAAGCGAAAGTTCTTCATCTGCAAACAAAAAAATTATTGCTTGCCACGGGCAGTGATTCCACCACGCGCGAGATCGTCAAATCGCTTGGACATTCAATTGAAGAACCAGTACCGTCTTTATTTACATTCAACATTTCAGATAAACGGTTGGAAGGATTGGCGGGCGTGTCTGTTGAGCCAGTCACAGTGAAAATGGATTCGCTCACACAGCGCGGACCGCTGTTGATCACGCATTGGGGATTGAGCGGGCCTGCGGTGCTGCGTCTTTCTGCGTGGGGTGCGCGAATTCTGTTTGAAAAAATATATCATGCGACGCTGTTCGTGAACTGGCTTGGTGATACCACGTTCGAAAAGGCACTCGATGTTTTACAAAATCATAAAGCGTGGCGCGAGAACGCGCGCAAAAAAGTTTTGAGCGAGCCAGCGTTCACACAACTGCCCGCGCGTTTATGGATACAGCTCACCAGTTTTATTGGCGAGAAAAATTGGGGCGATATTACAAAAGCGGAATTGCGAAAACTTGCCGAAGAATTAACCGCCTGTCAATTTGAGATAACGGGCAAGGGACAATTCAAGGAAGAGTTTGTCACTTGCGGCGGCGTGCGTTTGGATGAAGTGAATTTCAAAACCATGCAAAGCCGTGTGACTGAAAATTTATTTTTAGCGGGCGAAGTTTTGGATATCGACGGCATCACAGGCGGGTTCAATTTTCAATCTTCGTGGACGACAGGCTGGCTGGCGGGAAGTGCATTGGCATCAACGAATGTACTCAACGGATAAAACGGATTCGTTGCGATTTTTTCATTGACCCACAGCCATTCCTCCCGTAAAATCCTCCCTTACGAAAATTATATATAATTTCAAAGAGGATTGAGCATGGCAAAATACCGAATTTTTTACTGGAAACATATCCCCTCCTCGATTGTTGTTGAAGGCGATGGAAGAACGGTCAAGAAACAACTTTCGCAAAAAATCCAAAATGCGATTGACACATACGCAATGGCAGAGGGATTAACGGGAACAACAGATTATGCCTCGCAATATAAACGCGGACAGTGGATCGAACGTGACGGCGCGCCCGAGGAAGTTGCCGACGCGCTTCTTTCTGAACTGGAAACTGAGTTTGCGAAAATAGAGATTCCACGCCGAGAGATGAAGACCGCTTAACCACAAAGGACACGAAGGGACACAAAGAAAAACAAGAGATTTTCTTCGCGACCTTTGTGCGCTTCGCGGTTCAAAACAATATGACAAAAAAACATAACATCATCCTGCAACCCTCTGGCTCGCGCGGACAAGTGGAAGAAGGCATTTCCATTCGTTCTGCCGCGCGTGATTTGGGCGTGGAGATCGAGTCCATTTGCGCCGAGAATGCCACTTGCGGCAAGTGCATGGTTTTAATAGAAGAGGGCCGCTTCGAGAAATACAATATGGATTCCAGACGCGAGAATGTTTCGCCTGTGACCAATGAAGAAGCGGCCTACTTTGCCCGCAGACCCAAGTTGTTAAAAGACAAAGGCTGGGAAGTGGGACAGGTGCGGCTTTCCTGTCAATGCAAGATACAGGGTGATGTATTAATTAATGTTCCTGAAGAAAGCAGTGGAAACAAGCAGATCGTCCGCAAGAGTGCGAGTAACCGTGCCATCGAGATCAAACCGTCCATTCGGAAATATCTTGTCACGATGAGTCCGCCAAATTTGGAAAGACCGATTGCAGATTGGGAACGGCTCGCAAAGGGATTGGAAACCTCCATGGGACTCGTCCGCCGAGGCGAGGAGAATCTTCCGCGCTGGTCAGATTTCACGGTGGATTATCAATGTCTGCGAACGTTGTCATCCACACTGCGCGAAGCAAAATGGAATGTGACTGTTTCTGTCTGGCAGGATAAGGAAGTCGTTCAGGTGCAGGCGGGTTATCACGAAGACAGCTACGGCACGGCTGTGGATATTGGCTCGACAACTGTCGCTTTGTATTTATGCAATTTGCGAACTGGAGAAATGCTCGCAGCAGAATCTGAAATGAATCCGCAGATCGTGTATGGCGAAGATGTGATGTCACGTATTCAATATACGATTGAGCACAAAGACGGACTTGAGAAATTGCACAAGGCCATTATCGCTACACTGAATAAATTATTGAAACAAGCGGTGAAGACAGCAAATATGTCATTGCGAGCGCACTTTGCGAAGCAATCTCCTGATGAAGAGGGTGAGGTTGCTTCGGGAAAGAGCGCCCCTCGCAACGACATGAAAGTAGAAGACATTCTGGAAATGGTATTGGTTGGCAACTCAACCATGCACCATCTTTTGCTAAACCTGCATCCAAAAGATTTGGGACTTGCGCCATTTGTACCTGCAATTCATAAGTCAGTGGATGTGAAGGCGCGCGAGTTGGGATTGCATATTAACTCCGCTGGAAATATTCATGTCCTGCCAACCATTGCATCCTTTGTCGGTGCGGATACCAGCGCAATGATCGTCGCGGAAGAGCCGCATAAGCAGGATGAGAATTGGTTGTTGATCGACGTTGGCACAAATGCTGAACTCGTTCTTGGAAATCGCAAGCGATTGGTGTGTACGTCCACGCCTACCGGACCTGCGCTCGAAGGCGCTCATGTGGAATATGGAATGCGCGCCGCGCCAGGTGCGATGGAACGAATCGAAATTAACGAGAACACACTTGAGCCAAGATACAAAGTCATCGGCGTTGATGGCTGGAACACGGATCATGTTGAATTCGTAGGCAAGGTCAAAGGGATTTGCGGCTCGGCCATCATCGACGGAGTGGCAGAATTATTCCGGGCTGGGATCGTGGATTCTCGGGGCAAGTTCAATACCAAGTTAAGTTCGAAGCGCATTCGAAAGGGAGAGAGCGGCTGGGAGTATGTCATTGCCTGGGCGGAGGAAACTTCCATAGGGAGAGACATCCCCATGACCCAGCAGGATGTGAGACAAATCCAATTGGCGAAGGCGGCGTTGTTCACCGCGGCGCGGACATTATTGAAGCGCTCTGGTTTGGAATCTCCTGATAAAATTATTTTGGCGGGCGGCTTTGGCAGTTATATTGACAAGGAAAAAGCCATGCTGATCGGGTTGATTCCCGATTGTGTTTTGGATAATGTGTATGCAGTTGGGAATGCCGCAGGCGATGGCGCACGTATTGCTTTGCTGAATGTTGAAAAGCGCAGGGAAATTGAATCGGTGGCGCGCAAGGTTGAAAGATTTGAATTGCCAACCGACCCTGAATTTCAAAATCAATTCATGCTTGCGACAAGTTTCCCGCATATGAGCGAGCCGTTTCCGCACATTGCACATTTGATTCCAAACCGCGTGGCGGACCCGATGGCGAAAAATTTTATGGTCAAATAAATTTTGTAGGGGCGGGGTAACCCCGCCCCTACCAGAGGTGAATAGATGAATAAATTTCTTGAAAGATTGAACGGCGGGGAAATCCTTGTTGCGGATGGGGCAACGGGTTCGAATTTGCAGAAGATGGGGCTCAAGCCTGGCAAGCCTCCAGAAGATTTGATCATTGATGATCCCGATACGATCTTGAATCTTGCAAGTTCATTTGCCAATGCAGGCTCGGATATTATTTTGACCTGCACCTTCGGCGGCACACGTCTGCGAATGAAGGATTCAAAATATCAGGATCGGATGCCAGAGGTGAACATGCGCGCGGCTGAGATTGCACGAAAAGCCGCTTCACTCAACGGAGGCTTGGTTGCTGGTTCTATGGGGCCGGTCGGCGCGATTTTGAAACCTTACGGTCCGCTGGAACCAGAGGATGTCAAAGCCACGTTTGCAGAACAAGCGAAAGCACTAGCCGATGGCGGCGTGGACTTGTTATTGATCGAGACGATGTTCTCATTCGAAGAAACTAATGCGGCGTTTGAAGGCGCGCGTTCCGTGACCGATCTGCCGATTGTTGTCTCATTCAGCTATGACCGAGGCACACGCACCATGATGGGCGTGAAACCAAAAGATGTCATGAAGCGCTACACCGAAATGGGCGCGGTGATGATCGGCGCAAATTGCGGGACAACGCTTGAGAATATGGAAGCTGTTGTCAAGGAATATACGGCGACCGTGCCAAACTTCCCATTGTGGGTCAAGCCGAATGCGGGTGTCCCCCACATGGATATTGAGACCGAACAGGGTGTTTATGACATGGGGCCAGAAGACATGGGAAATTTTGCAAAGAAGTATGTCGAATTAGGAGCGAAGGTTGTCGGCGGGTGTTGCGGAAATACACCAGAACATATTGCGGCGATTGCAAAAGCGGTCAAGTAGTGAGTAGCAATCAGGTTGCAGGATGGTATTTCCCATTCGTTTCGTGCTACACTCCCAACATCAGAATTGATGCGCGGGCTTTGAGGCAGGACGCAGGCAGCTTATGGAAAATCTCACTGGCAAACAGATTGGCGCTTATCAAATTGTTGCGCCCCTGGGCGAAGGGGGAATGGCGGCGGTTTATAAAGCCTATCAACCAGCCACGGATCGATATGTGGCGCTCAAGATCCTGCCGCGACACTTTGCCAGCGATCCGCAGTTCATAGGTCGTTTCCAGCAGGAGGCGAAGGTTCTCGCTAAACTCCAACATCCTCACATTCTCCCGATTTTTGATTTTGGCGAAGCGGACGATTACACCTATATTGTGATGCCGTTCATTGAAGGCGGCACGCTTGTCAACCTGATGCGGGGAGAGCCGCTGCCATTGGCGCAAATCCGCAGGGTGATTTCACAAGTGGGCGATGCTCTCGAATACGCCCACCTGCACAGCTTGATCCACCGTGATGTAAAGCCAAGCAACATATTGATCGACGAGCGCGGGAATTGTTTGCTGATGGATTTTGGTCTGGCGAAGATCGTCGAAGGTTCGCTCCATTTGACAACCTCGGGCATGATCATGGGCACACCTGCCTATATGTCCCCTGAACAAGGGCTTGGAGAGGGACTCGATACACGTACCGACGTTTACTCATTGGGTGTGATCCTGTATGAGATGGCAGTTGGGCGCGTGCCCTATAAGGCTGAGACCCCGATGGCGGTCATTGTTAAACATATTCACGATCCACTGCCGTTACCGCGCGCACTGAATGTAAATTTGCCTGAATCTGTTGAGCGGGTGATTTTGAAGTCACTGGCAAAAAATCCCAATGACCGTTTTGGAACCGCAGGCGAAATGGTCAATGCGCTGCAAGCTGCGATCCCGGAGATTGCGACATCCGATCCTGCCACTCTTATTCCTGATTCGGATGCTGTAAAGAAACATTCCGCTGTGACGAAGTTTTCGCATCTGTTGTGGCGGCCGGTTCTATCTGTGGCTGTCGGCTTTGCCGTTGGCGCCTTACTGGGCTTGATATTGGGAGCAGCCATCCATCCGTTCATTGGCATCGAGGCCTTCGGAGCCATTGGCGGCCTCAGCGTTGGGTTGGCCTGGCGGCGGATTGAATCTTCCGTTTCGCGCAGACAAATCCTAACCATGGCAGGTATCTGGATGTTTTCCGCAGGAATCGCATGGATATTCAGCCCGCTCTTATTTATCATGGGAGGATTGGTGGGATGGTTTAGCGGGCTGGTATTAAAGAAAACACAACCAGCATTAACACGGAAACAAATCATCATCATTGCGTTTGGCTGGTGGTTAAGTTGGATGATCGGCGTTGCGCTGTTTGTTCTGGCTACTTCATCATTCGCCAAATTACTTTCAGCGTTTTTTGCGATCCTTGCCATTCTGCTTGGCGGAGCAATCGGTAGTTGGGTGATGTTTGCCCAATATCACCACGCGCGTTCAAAGGATTAAAGAGACGCTACATTATTTATTTTCTAATAATCACAAAGTTTCCCATGACACAACGAGAAAAAATTTTAGAATTATTATCTGGCAAAAAAATTGACTCACAGCCTGCATTCAGCGGGTTGATCCATGTCACTGCGGAGGGATTGAGCAGCGAAGGGTTGGTTTTCCACGAAACACATTCAGATGCACATAAAATGGCGAAGGCGGCGGCGAGTACGTTTAAGTTAACTGGTTTGCCCTCTGCCGTAGTTCCATTGGATTTATATGTAGAGGCCGAAGCGTTGGGCGCGGAGATCAACTTCCGCGAGGATCGGGAGTTTGAGTTTCCACAAGTGAAGAGAGCAGGGCTTTTTGGATCTGCAAAAGATTTAGCCACGGAGATGCCCTGGCGGACGGTGCCAGGGGAGCGCACAGAGATTCTAAAAAAGGGGCGAATTAATTTAGTATGTGATGCAATTAAATTGCTCAAGGAAGATGTGGGGAATGATGTTGTTATCGGCGGGATGATCCCCGGGCCGTACACTTTATTGCTGCTAGTTGCAGATTTGAAAAATATGTTCATTGAAATGAAGAAGGAGCCGCAAGCTGTGACAGATGCGCTCTTTCTCCTTTCATCTTTGCTCGCGCAAGTCGGCGCGGCTTATCGGGACGCAGGCGCGGACTTTATCACCATCCACGATATGGGCGGCTCACCCGCTTTTATTGGGCCAGCAAAGTATGAACAGTTCGCATTGCCCGCTGAGAAATTATTAATTGAGAAATTACCCAAGCCGACAGTCTTGTCTGTGTGCGGGAATGTAACGAGTTCACTTCATCTGCTGGCGCAGACGGGCGCGGATGCAATTTCAATTGACCAGACTGTTGATCTCGCGGCGGCGTGGTTGGCTTTGAAAGATACGTTACTATTTGGCAACCTTGACCCTGTGGCGACTCTGTATCGGGGAGATTCTGCCCAAGTCGCTGAGGCAGTTGTCAGGGCGAAAGAGGCGGGAGTGGATGCAATCTGGCCGGGCTGTGATTTAGTTATCCAAACGCCGATACAGAATATCAAATCAATGGCGTAAATTTGTCTAGTCAACTTGTAATTAAGGTGGGAGTGTGCTATTAATAATGAAAATAAATCCATAAAATAAGGTTGTCGTATGCATCGTGAACGAGTGTCTGAAAATGTTTTTTGGTTTCAAAGTGAAGTCTATGCGCAAGTGACGGCTGGTGTGATCGTTGGTCCGCAGTGGGCGGTGGTGATCGATACGCTGGCACTGCCCGAAGAAACGCTCGGGATGCGTGAGTTCATCGAGCACGAATTGGGTGTGCAGGTGCGTTATGTGATCAACACCCATTATCACGCCGACCATACCTGGGGAAATTGTTTCTTCCCCGGTGCGACGGTGATCGGCCATGCCAAATGCCGCGAACTGTTGATCGAACATGGCGTGCCGTCATTGGAGGGGGCCAAAAAGCAAAATCAAAGTTTGCGACAGGTAAAGATCGTTCCTCCCCACCTGACGTTTGCCTCCGGTGAGTTGACCATGCGCGTCGGGAAGAAGAATCTGGTCTTCTCCCAAACATTCGGCCACAGCGAAGACAGTATTTCCGTGCTGGTGGAGGAAGACCGCGTGTTGTTCGCCAGTGATGCCTTCATGCCCCTGCCCTACATCGTGGATGGTGATGTCGATGAGTTGACAGCTTCCATCAAAAAGATCGGAAAGATGGGATTGGAAAATATCATTCAGGGTCATGGTGATATCATCCTGCGCGGTGAGATCGATGCGGCTGTAAAAGAGAATTTAAATTATCTGAATAACATCAAGAAGGCGGTTAAATCTGCGGGCAAACGCAAGAACGTGGATGAATATTTGGATACCATCACAATTGAATCATGCGGAAAGAGCCGCGTGTATCTTGGCGGCCTCGCCGAGACCCTGCACCGGCGAAATTTGCGGACGTTATATCGTCAGGTCAATGGTGAATAATAATTTTGAAGAATGAATAAACCAGGGATGTTGCAGGCTTGATAAATGAGTCTGCAACATCTTGCATAATAGGGCCGATTTGGAAACGGAGAGATTAAATTGAAAACCATTCTTGAAAAATCACGCTACCTTGCCATCATAGGAGTGGTTTCCCTTTTGATCGCGGCGCTCGCCGCCTTTGCCTGGGGAACACTAAAAACGGTGACAGCCACTCTGTTGGTGATCCGATCCGCTGGCAGGGATGCGGGCATTACACTCGAACTCATCGAGATCGTGGACAGTTTCCTGATCGCCACCGCAATACTGATCTTCGCCGCCAGCCTTTATGAATTATTCATTGGCGAGCTTAATCTTCCAGAATGGATGCTTGCCCACAATTTGTACGATCTCAAAGGCAAATTGAGCAGCATGATCGTGCTGGTGATGGCTGTAAAATTTCTGGGGAAATTGCAGGAAACAAAAGATACAGAAGCCTTATTACAAACTGGGATTGCCATATCGGTGGTATCTGCGATCTTGATCGCGTTCGGGTACTTTGGGAAAAAGGATTAAGAACGGAACTCTTATGTCAGCGCATTCCAGAAACATATCAAGCCTGCCGCCCTTTCAACAAGGCGGCCTGGATTCATTGTGCGGTTTGTACAGCATTATCAATGCCGAGCGGTTCATCAATCACTCGTCAGACTATGAAACACAACAATTATTCGATGACCTGATCCATTTTCTTGCGCGAAGAAAATTATTAAGCAAATTGTTGATCGGGGGAATTATTCACACGGAAATGCTGTTGATCCTGGAAAAAGTTGTGGGCAAGCAAAGGATTGCAAATGTATACGTCCCCTGGCGCGGAGTACCCAACCCCGACCTGACCACGTTTTGGAAATCCATTCAATTCTTTTTGGATGGCACGCCCGGACGCGCCATCATCCTCGGCTTGAAAGGCTATCACGACCATTGGACAGTGATCGAGAGCATCACCAACCGCTCGATCCTTTTATATGACTCAGCGCTGATCAAACGCCTGCCGCGCTCCTCCTGCACAACTGTCTACGCCACATGGAAACGCAAACACCTGCTCCTGCCCGCACAGACGTATTTCCTCTCGAACGAAATTCTTGATATCAGCCAATACGATTATTAACAAAGGTGACTGTCATCTTAAAGATGACAGTCACCTGATTTCATATCAACAAGCCGCCCATGCTATATTTAATTTAGAGGTTTTATGAAAAATGAAAACGATGATCTGGAAAATCTTCTCTCCAAACTTTCAAAAGAAGATTACTGCTACCTGACCACAAGCGGCCGCAAAAGCGGACTTCCACGCGAGATCGAGATTTGGTTTGGGATCAACGGAAATTCGCTCTATCTTTTATCAGGCGGCGGAGACGAATCAGATTGGGTAAAAAATCTGCGCGCCAACCCAAATGTGGCTGTACGAATCGCGAAGCATAACTTTAGCGGCCTTGCAAGAATCGTGAGTGAAGAAAAAGAAGAAACAATGGCTCGTCACATACTGGCAGGAAAATATCAGGGCTGGAAAGAAGGCAAGTCCATGAGTGATTGGGGCAGGACAGCGCTGGTGGTGGGGATTAGTGTTAAAATTAAAAATCAACCTGTCCAAAAACAAAAAGGATAAATTTATGTTATTGAAAGAATGGGAAATCTGGCATACTTATTCAACGTACTTCACTGATCCAATTCCCAGCTTGCAAACTGTAGCGAAAAATTTGGTTCAGAGTAATTTACTTAAAAGCGCATTTCTTGATAATGGAGAAGCTTATTGGCTAGATAAAGGCGAGCTCATAACTGGCAAAGCCGATGTTAAGTTGAATTCTGATCGTTCAACTGGTTTAATTATTTTCGGAGAAAATTTTCCGAAAGACTATGCAGGCGAGGCATTATTTCAAAGTGCGAAACTTCGATTTTCTGAGATGAGGATTTTTAGTGAAGATGAAAACTTTACGCCTCGATATCTTAGAGGTTATTTAGGTGAATGCAAGCTTATTCCTCAAAACGGCTATAACTATCGCATTTATCCCATGATAAAGCTGTACGAAACAGGCACCCTTTTAGTTGAATTTCGTATAATGAGCCCAGATATCAAAATTAACTTAGAAGAATTTGTAGACAAATTTGTCAATTTATTTAAGTGGAAATTTCATCAAGCATATATTCCGCCATCATTACATTCAATATATCATCACACATGTTTTCTCAATGAAACTCCAAAGATGTTATTCTATAATCGTTTAAGGTTTTTTTCACTTAGCCACAATCTTCAATCTTATATTGATAATACAACTACTGTAGAAACAAGTGGGGATTTCAGTTTTGAATTTGTGCCTCTTTTAAACCCTAGTGAAAATACTAACAACAAAACTAAAGATGGTAATTTCGAATATGAACAGCGTGATTTCTTCTTGGCCAATTTAGCAGATATGATATTCCATTCTGTCGGATTCGTGGCTGGTGGCAAAAGGCAGGGTTTGTCTTTTTTGCTTCATGGTCCTAAAAAGCCACTAAATATAGGGAACTTTTGGTCAGGTCGTCCACAGATTCATATAACCCAATTTGATGGGCAAAAAAATAAAGCATCAGAAAATGAGAAATCATTCAAGAGCGAACTTGGTTGGATTATGGGACGTGTAACTAGAAAGAAGCCTGAGACTGGAGAAAGATATCTACCCAAAAACTCACGGTTTTTCGAAGATTATGGCGCATATATTGCCGCCCAAGGCACATTGTGGGTTTGGGCGAAACAAGGCTTAAGACAGGAAAAGTCTTGGAGCGATCCCAATCGGGGTCATCTTGTTTATGAAAATCAAGTGAAATGTGAATTTCTGGATTACGGGTATATGCACTATCGCCGTCTTGCAGAAGTTAGTGGTTATCTCGAAAAAACAAATGAAATTTTGTCCTTAAGACAAGATTTAGTTCAACTTGAAATAAAGCTAAACGAGGCCCCAGTCTATGGTGAAATACGAGATATGATGATGCAAGGGTGGGAGAATATGGGTGTAAATCAGTTAAAGAGTGTGATAACTGAAATGAGTGCTATAAGACAAACCCAAGCCACCATTTTAGAAGAGCGTCACAATTTTATTTGGCAAACAGTTTTAACTTTGGTTTTTGGGCTATTAGCAATTCCTAGTATTGCGTCACAGTTAATCAAACCAATATGGGAATTAAGCGGATTGCCAAGATCGCCAATTGAAAGTTTAGCAGCATTGGACGATATGGCTGTTGCTTTTCCTTTAGTTCTTGCTTTAATTCTCGCCCTTTGGAAAGTACTAAAGAAATAAATACAAACCTTCAAAAAAAAGCGATCCAAAGCCTCCATGACTTTTGGTCGCTTCTTTCTTTCTGAATTCCTTCTAAAATTGATCCATTTAATTTATTCCTTCGTAATCAACCTCACCTGATTATCGTAGAAGAAATAATCCCACATCCAATTGAACATCACAACAATGCGGTTGCGGAATCCGATAATGCGATAGATGTGCAGGAAGACCCAGATCACCCACGCGATGAATCCGCTGAATGAGATGCCGAAGATTCGCGCAACGGCGGCATTGCGTCCAATGGTGGCGAGTAGGCCGGGGTCTTTGTAGTGGAATGGGATCAGAAATTTGCCATTGATCATACGTCGAATATTCTGCGCGGCGGATTTTCCCTGTTGGATGGCAACCGTGGATAACATTGGCAGGGGCAGACCATTTTCGGCGAGGAAGGCTGCGTCACCGATAACGAATGCCTCAGGACGCCCGGGCAGCTGCAAGGTCGGTTCGACGCGCACTCGTCCCCCACTGGCTTTATCCACGCCAAGTCCATCCACAATTTCAGTGGCTTTGATTCCCGCAGTCCATATCAAAGTGTGAGTTTCGATCTGACTCCCATCTGCAATAGTGACATGCTGTCCGTTGTAATTTTCCATTTTGGTGTTCAACCGAACATCAACGTTCTTGCGACGCAAGAGTTTGAAAGTGGCTTTTCGCAATTCATCGGGATAGGAAGCGATCAAATCCGCTGCCGCTTCGAGCAGGATCACACGCGTATCTTTTACGTCAAGCTGGGGAAAATCTTTTACCATCACATGCGAAATAAGTTCACCCAACGCTCCCGCCGTTTCAACGCCAGTCGGGCCGCCGCCGACGATCACAAAAGTTAACAGCGCCTTTCGTTTTTCAGCGTCGCCTTCATGGCTGGCACGCTCGAATATCTAAAGCAAATGATTTCTGGTTTTGACCGCAGTCTCACGATCCTTGAGCTGGAAACCTTCCTTCTCAATGGCATC
>JABFSL010000070.1 GCA_013140605.1 Anaerolineales bacterium | reverse complement strand
GTCTATTGGCGCGGTTAATTTCCTGCCGCCGCTGAGGCTTTGCTGATATCCAATCGAAGTTTCATCGCGGCTGAAAGTCAGCCAGCTGTCCTGTAAATTTTGGCGATAAAGGGACTGGGCTTCCATCAACGCTTGCTGGGTCTGCGTAAACAGTCGCGCGTTTTCGATTGCAATGGATATCTGGTCTGCCAGAATGCTGAGCGTTTTTACATTATTGTCGTTGAAGGCGCCGGGTCTTTCGCTTTGTACATCAAGTATGCCAATGGTTTCATCGTGAACTTTGAGAGGCAGGGCCATTTCGGAGCGTGTATTTGGCAGGTCGGGATTGTTGAAGTAAACAGCATCCAGCCCAACGTCCAGCGCGATGCGGGGGGTTCCAAATTTAGCGACGTAGCCCACAATACCGGTCGCGCCAACTTCGAGTTTATGTTCGCGCGCCAGCATGACCTTCCCGCCTTCACTATTTGCGGCTTGCAGCACGGCGAATTGCTTTGTCTCATTGATCAGAAAAATTCCAGTGTGATAGAAGCCAAAGTTTTCACTGACAAGCCGCGTAATTAATGGGAGCAGTGTTATAAGCTTTTGTTCGCTGGCAATGATTTTTGAGATTTCACCGATTGATTGAAGTTCATTGGCTCGCTTTTCGCTTTGTTGGCGAGCCACTTCAAGATCTGTTGTGCGTTCCACTACGCGTAGTTCCAGACTGTTTACGGTTTGATACAGTTCTTCCGTCATGCGGTTGAAGGATGTCGAGAGCGTGCCGATCTCGTCCTCTGAAGTTGCGTTTGCGCGGGCGGTCAGATCGCCGGTTGCGATTTTTTCGGCCACTTTGGAAAGCGAAACAAGCGGGGATGTCAAAATTTGTGAGGCGAAAAAACCAGCCCCAACGCTAAGAACGATCAGCGCCATTGAGATCAAAATATTCGTTCTGTTTTGTTCTGAAACCGGCTTCAAATATAAATTTGTGGATTGACGTATGATTGCAACCCATGGTTGTGTTTTAAGGAACGCCCCGGTATTGATGGTGTTGGAACCGAGCGAATCTGAAAAGGCTTCAAAAAACGATTGTTGTTGTAAATTATCAATACCTTCAACCATTATGTCATTTGCGCCTTCCACGGCAATATCTCTTGACCCTGGGGGCAGACGTTCCTCCAATTGCATAACGCTTAATTCCAAATCATTGAAATTTTTGAATGACTTTAATAATTCATCGCGATTGCCGGTGTAGCCTACTCGTAAATACGTTTTTGAATCTGCCAGCAAGATGATCGTACCGGAATTTCCAGTATCTATGGATCGAACAATGGATTGGATAACTGTTGTGTAGTACTCGACCCGCAAAACGCCGACAATGGTGCCGTTTTGACTAAAAATGGGTGAGCTAAAGTAGATATCTGTATCATCATGAAAAACAACATTCGACGCATATGGAAGACCATTTTGGAATGGTCGCTTGAAATACGTTTGGGTCCCCTCGTTTTGGCCGTTGTGTTCATCGAGCGTGTCAAGGATATTTACCCCGTTTTTATCCAGTATTCCAATGGAGTGAATAAAAACGGGGTCTTTGCGTGTTAGGGCGAGCAGTACAAGGCGGGCATTGTTTTCTTCTGTGCTATTGGCGCGTGATCGCGATGGTAGATCCAAATAGGAACTCAACGCCAATTGTTTTGAATCGGCCCGTATGGAATCAAGTTGATTAATAATAAAACCGTCAACGGTGTCTGCGACAACATGTGCGAGTGTTGTTAGTTGAGCCTTATTTTGGTTTTGGAGAGATTGAGAAGAGGATCTGGTGTTAAAAAAACCAAGCGCAATCAGGGGGATGATGGTCACAAGGATGAAGGCAATAATAATTTTTGTTCGAAGTGCGTAGGAGTTAAACCGTCTGAGGATGAAGAAAACGTACAAGAGCGATGTGACAACAGCGATCGAGTTTGTTGTGGCGGGATTGGTGGGTAACCCCAAATCTGGCAGGAACAGATCGGTGGCTGTAATAATAGTGGTAATAATAAAACCACCGATGATTGCCCGTGTTGCCCATGTGGGCGGCAGTGTGGCAGACGAAATTCCGGCGACAACAATTCCAACCATCAACCCAAGCGCCAGACCCTGTCCATGTACTATAAATGGGATCGTAAGCCCCAGTACGAATATAGTCCCAATTAAAATTGCAATTCCCTGATATGGACGACCCTGACGGCTTCGATACGTGCTGATAAAAGCAGCAATCGCCACCGCGCCTGTGATCCCAAGGCCAAATAATCCTTTGATGCCGTTGTCAGAATACCCAACATACCCGGAGATCGCCGCAACGACTGTGAATATAATCCCTGTGATCAGACTGATCGTCAGGATATTCCTTCGACGGCGTTCTTCTTGTATGGGTTGATTGGACGGGTTGTTCATAAAAACTCTCTTGTCAGATATTGTAGTTGCTAAGGAAGATAATCTGGATCGATCAATTCGAGCAGGTCTATTTGTTGCGCTAACGCTCCAATTGAAATCAAATAATCCGAAGTGACTCTTGTGGTGGAGTAAATGGAATTTTTCTGCTGTACATCGAATAACGTTTTATTATCTTCAAGGGTAAGGATGGCCAGATTGTCGTCAGGCTGCACTTCTTCAACGCTTAGACCAAGATACTTGGCGGCAATGGCTCGTGTTTCTTCCGGGTTTTGCAGGCGATATTCCACCGCTTCAAACCATGCTTTTAGGAACGCTTGAACATCCTCAGGTCTTTCATCCACGATCGATTTTCGAAATACGATCAGGTCTGGAAACAGGTAAAGTTGTTCTTGCGGATAAATGATTTTGTAGCCATTTGAAAGCGCCTCAGACGAATATGGCTCCCAGGTGGAGGCCGCTTGAACTTGACCGCCTTCAAGGGCTGCCAATGCCTCTTCAGGGTTTATGGCAACAATAGTAACATCGCCAATACCCATGTTTGCGCTTTGTAACATTTTGACAACAGTTAACTCATATTGTGAGCCCATCTGCAAGCCGATTGTTTTTCCTCTTAAATCCTGTATGGAATTAATTTCCGGGCCAACAAGAACAGCATCATTGCCACCGTTGTCGTAGACTGCCACTACTTTCATGAGGGCGTTACGATTGATGTTAATGGTGTCTCCAATGGCTATCAGTGCGCCGTCAATTTGCCCTGAAGCCAGATCCGGATATGTTTTAGAAAAAATTTCGTAATAAACAGGCTCCACTTCCACGCCATATTTTTCAAACAGGCCCTTCTCCTGTGCGACCAGAAGTGTGTAGTCGCCCCACCATTGTGCATATTCCACACGCAGGGGAGACCTGACGGGTTCTTCTGTTCGTAGTATCGTACAGGCCACAAGAGAGTTGGCAATCGCTGCCAAAAGAATGGCTTTTAAGAAAAGTTTTCTGTTCATCGTGGATGCCTATGTTTTATCCTGCCATGCCCAATTCAATGGATGCCGGCTCGATCTGTACAAGCACATCGGAGCCGCCAAGTGCGCGGCTGAGTTCCTGTGCGGCGGTTTGTAAAATGGTTTCAAACCGTGTGGATGAGTTGATTCTGGATGAAATATCGGATGTGATTCGTTCCACATCTGCGCGATGTTGCGTAGTCTGGATCAGCAGAGCTGTTTCGATGGCAAGTGAGAGACGTTCCGTTACGGATTCAGCAATATCCGCATCGTCACTTGTCAATTTCTGGTTGGTTGTGCGCAGGTTTATGATGCCAATGGTTCTTCCGCGCAAGCGGATTGGAATCGTAAGATTTGAGCCTCCGCTATCCTTGTCTGATATAACCGGAGTGCCGCGTGTGACAGCTTCTTGAATATGCTTTCCAGTGAGAGGCTGGTCAAGGGGGGTGATGACCGACTCTTTTAATTGAAAACCCAACCCCAAAGATTTTGGCTGCATGATCTTCCAGGACTCACGCGTAAAATTTCCGAATGCGCTTTGTGATTCAGTAAGCGATTTACGCGCTTCTTCAAGGATAAGCGTGTTGTTTATGGTAACGGCCACCTGATCGGCGAGTGTGATCAACGCTTCAACATCATCCTGGCCAAAGGCATTCGCATCCATGCTTTGCACGTCGAGTGCGCCGATGATCTGCCCGGAATAACGAAGCGGCAGTGCGATTTCTGAGCGGGTATCTGGAAGGTCGGGATTGTCAAAGTAAGCCGCATCAGCTCCAACGTCCAGTGCGATGCGTGCCCGCCCTGTAGCTGTGACAAAGCCGACGATACCGGTCTGTCCGACCTGCAGCTTGTGTCCTCGTTCCAGCATTTTTTGCCCGCCCGTGCTATTTGCGGCCCGAAGCACGGCAAACTCCCGTTCATTATCCAGCAGGAATATTCCAGTGTGATAGGTATTAAATTGTTCACTGATCACTTGGGTAATTCGCGGCATAAGCGTATCCAGATCTTGAATGGATGAGATCGTTTTTACCACTTGAGAGATGGCCTCAAATTGTCGCGCGCGGCGCAGGTTGAATTGGTTTGCGGTGTCCAACTCCGCTGTGCGCTGGTTTACACGCTCCTCAAGAGACTGCCGCAATTCGTTTAGTTCGCGATTTTCCTCCAACTGGATCTTTTCATTTTTCTGTAATTTATTAATGTTTTCATTCAGGCGGTTGATCAACGCTTGAATAATTGCGGAGCATCCAACAAGTAGAACGATGATAATAATCGCATCGTCAACTCCAACTTTTGTGGCGGTCCTGCCTGTCCTTAGATCCATAATTGCGATTACAAGAGCGGTAATAACGGCAATTGGCGCAACAGTCCAAATTGCGCGTTTGCCCAGCAGTAGTGCCGCAATTACAAGAACAAGTGGAAGGCCGACAATGGAAATATCCCGCAGGCCATTTGTATTGACTGCAATGATCGCGACCGCTGTGATGAGCGCCAGCGGTACGATCAACTTTGCCATGCTCACTTTGCCGCGAATTGCGTAATAGAGTGAGATGATTTCGAGACCCAGGGTAATACTCAATGCGATCAAGGCTGGTGGGTTGCGTGATTCTTCGCCAAATAAGCCCATCACCAAAGGCAGCAGGAAAATATTAATAAGAATAACAAGTATAAGAATATTCCTTGTCATTTGAATGAATGACGGGTTTTTATCTTCTTCGTCTCTAAAATAATTCAGGAACCTGGAAAGCATATTGTGTCTCCTGGTGCTTATTTCTTGGGTGAGTCGTCGGGTGTGAATTGAATGGCAACTTCCGTGCCTGGCAGTGTGCTGCCCAATTCTTGGATGGCGGTTTGAACGATGTTTTCAAGATTAACCAAGCTGCCTATCTTTGCAGATATCTGACCTATCGTACGTTCCTTTGCGGCTCGTTTTTGCGCTTCCTGAAGCAGGCGCGCGCTCTCAAGCGCCAGAGATGTTCGCTCTGCTGTTGCCTGCGCGATGGCGATCTCATCTTCTGTCCATGTGCGATTTGGGTCTGGCGCACTCAGCTTGATCGTGCCAATGTGTGTGCCTCGCAATGTGAGCGGAATGGTTAAGCCATGATTCCGTTGCCTGTCATGCGGGCCTATTGCCTTTGCCTCTATGCCGTCAAAGTAGTATCCTTCCACGGGCCTTCTGACCAGGAACTGCTGCCACTGTTGTTCACCCATTTGCCGTGAGGCGGCTTCTGCTTGCGCGAGCGCTTCACTGGATTGCTGATATGACCGCGCGTTTTGGATGGCAATACCGACTTGATCTGCAAGTGTGGAAAGGATGGTTATATCTTCCTGCGCGAAGGCGTTTGTTTCCACACTTTGCACATCCAATGCGCCAAACACATTGGCGCCAACGCGAAGAGGAAGGGCGATCTCAGAATGGGTTTCAGGGAGGTCGGGATTGTTGAAGTAAACCGCATCCAGCCCCACGTCCAGAGCGACGCGTGGCTGCCCGTAATCGGTCACAAATCCCACGATGCTTGTTCCGCCAATGGGCAGGCGATGATTCCTCTCGAGCATTCTTTGTCCGCCCGCACTGTTCGCGGCAACGAGCACAGCGTATTCCCTGCTGCCATCCAAAAGAAAAACGCCAACATGGTAAAAACCAAATTTCTCTGAAATGGCCTCTGTGATCTGTAAAAGCAGCTCTTCCATCGTTTGGGTGGAGCTGATAATACGAGCTATGCGGGCAATGGATTCGAATTGTGCGGTGCGACGAATGTTTCCTTCATTGGCTTTTTCAAGTTCCTGTGTGCGATCAGATACGCGCTTTTCAAGTTCAAGGTTTAAAGTTTCCAATTGATCAACGGCGTTGGTTGTTTTTGCCATCTGTTCGTGAAGCGGAAGGATGGCAAAGCGATAAACAATGGGAGAAACGAGCAGGATCAATCCTGTTGCATCGACCAAGGTCTCTATAACTGGCGGGAGCGGAGGCAGTACAAGAAAGACTACCATAATGGATACTTCGACGAAGAAAATCGAAAGGATCAGTATGATCAGCGCACGATTAGGAGAGACGCTTTTATTGTTGCTTTTTGACATTCCTGCTCCCTGACCTGTGAGATCATTCATTCTCGTTACCAATCTCGACCGTGATCTGGGTTCCGCCAATTTGAGCGCCCAACTCTCTGATGGCGGTTTTTAAGATCATCTCAATTTCAGTTCCCGCGCCGATCTTTGCGGAGATCTGACCGATGGCCTGTTCGCGCGCGGCGCGCCTTTGCGATTCTTCGAGCAGGCGGGCGTTTTCCAATGTGAGGGCGGCGCGGTTTGCGGCGGCTTGTGCCACAGCGATCTCTTCATTCGTCCATGTATGATTTGGGTCTTCCTGTTCCAGTCCAATCACGCCAATTACCTGATTGAGCAGCATCAATGGAATCAGCAATGAATTTTTAACCTTGCCTTCACCCTGGTCAATGACAATGGGTTTTCCACTTTCCAATAGCTTTAACAATTCAGGCGGAAGATCGTTGGGTATGGATACCACTTGCAGGCCATTGTATTCATAAGCTGGATATTCCCTTTGGCCGATGGCGGACTGCCACGCGCTTTGCGTTTGCAGGCGGTTTGACCTGGTCAACTCACCTAATGTCCCTTCAACTTGCTGGGCCAGCTGGGCGTTTTCAATCGCGGCAGATAACTGGTCGGCAAGAATTTGCAGGGTTTGAATATCGCGCTCGCCAAATGCGTTGGGAATGTTTGCCTGAATATCCAATGCTCCGATTATGAGGCTATGACTCCGCAATGGCAGTGTGATCTCGGACCGTGTTTCAGGCAGATACGGATTTTCAAAATGGATGGCATCTTTTCCAACGTCCAGTGCAATATATGCCTGTCCTGTTTTGGTCACATTGCCGACCTGCCCTGTTTGACCTACTTTTAATTTATATTTATTTTCCAGCATTTTTTCCGCGGCAATACTGCTGGCGGCCTGCAAAACCGCATATTCATTACGCTCATCCACGAGGAAAATACCAACATGATAATATTTCAATCTCTCCTGAATCAGGTTTACGGAAACATTGAGAAGTGTGTCCATGTTTCGAATAATGGCGATCTCACGGGCCACATCAGCAATGGTCTCCAGTTGCACAGTATTCTTTTGCAGGTCGGCGGTGCGTTCTTGAATGCGTTGTTCCAATCCCTGCAGTGTGGATTGGAGTTGATCTGTCATCGAGTTGAATGCTGATGCCAGCGACCCAATTTCGTCTGTAGTTTTCACCTGGGCGCGGGCGTTAAAATCGCCTTGCGAAATTAAATTGGAGACCTTAGCGAGAGCGATGATCGGATTTGTTAGCGCCCTTGCGATCAATGTGGCAATAATAGCCACGATAATTGATGTGCCAATCACAAAGAGAATATTCGTATTAATTTGCCTTTGAACATCAGCCAGAAAAATTGAGGTTGGACGACTGTAGGCGATAATCCAGGGCTGCGTTTTCAAAAACGCTATCGCGATACTATCATCGCCTGGGGTGTTCGGGGAAATTTCAGCTCGGAAAAATGGTTTTTCCACCGCAGTTTCAAGAGCCACATCAAAATCGATATAGTTGGTGGTTTGCTCCTCGCGGGGAATATCCAGAAAGCGCTTGGTATCCACAGCAAGCAGGTAACTGGGAAAATCAAGAGGAACGATTGACTTCAGAATAAGGCCGGGGTTTTGAGTATCTGCCATGCGGATATTGAGCTGATCCAGAAGTACAACAGAGGTGTTGGAGGATGTACCTACGCTTTCAGTGATCACCGATTGCAGGATGGCTGATTTGTATTTCACCCGCAGGACCCCGGCATATTCGCCGTCAGCGCTTAATACTTTGCCGGCAAAATGAATAACGGTTGTTGTTTTGTCGGAATATGTTACATCTGTGACGATCGGCTTTTCAGAGAATCGCACCTGCGAGAAATACGATTCTCCCGATTCGTTTTTTTGAATATTTTCCTTGACCGTATCCAGCAGTACTCTTCCGTCAGCGTCTACGAGCGCATAGGAGATAATGTTGACTGTATCTTTTCCGCTTAGTTGTTTGAGAAGATCGCGAGCTTTGGACTGTTCCACACTTCCGGGCCGCTCAGAGGAAGGCAGCGTTAAATAAGCAGAAAAGTCGGAAAATTGCGCTTCGATCTGGAGTGAAATTAGAGTTTCTTCAATAAAGGTATCCAGGCTGTTGGCGGTCTGTAGTGCGCTTGCTCTTAGCGAGATTTCAGCGCCATTGGTTAACGCCTGCTGGGTTTGATTAATATTACGTGTGGAGACCGCAATGAGAGGAACCAGAGCAATGAACAACAAGGATAACACCAGTCGCGTTTGGAGCGAGATGGCGTTATTTATTCTGTCTATAATGGTTAGTCTTGGTTCTGATCTTGTCTGACTCATGTCAACCTTTAATTAATTTCATCGTTGTTTTCATTTTCAAGCGGAGTACCGAGTTGAATAAACGAGCGTGACGTACCCAGGGCCTGGCCAAGTTCCTGAACGGTTGTTTGCAGGATGCGTTTGAAATCGGTGGATGCGCTGATCTGTGAAGTGACTCGCGCGATGGACTCTTCCTGGTCAGCGCGGCGGACAGTTTCTTCAAACAGGCGCGCATTTTCCAGCGCCAGCGCCGCACGGTCTGATATGGATTGAACCATCATGACTTCATCTTCCGTCCATCTTCGTTTATCGTCCGCGGCTTGAATGTGAATTACGCCGATGGTTTGGTCTCGGAATTTAACGGGAACTGCCAGGGTGGCAGGATTGCCTTTCGAAGGCCGAGACAGGATCGAGGTCTCGCCTGATGCGAGGGCTTTTTCCAAAGTTGCGTTATTTTGGGTTTGCGCAATTGAAATCGTTCCATCTGGAAGATAGGAGTATCCACTTTGATTTTGCTTTTGGTTTAAGCGATCATAAACCTTGTTCGATTTCTGAGTGGGCAGCGCAAATTCAGAACGCTGGTTGGACAATACATTATTGATGACGATTGCGATCTGGTTGGCAAGTGTGCTTAAGAGATTTGCGTCTTCGTCTTTAAAAGCTGATGATAAGGTGCTTTGCACATCCAGTACGCCGATTACAGTTTTGCCATATTTAAGCGGCAAAGCTATTTCAGAGCGTGTTTTTGGAAGGTTGGGATTGTTGAAGAAAACCGCGTCAGAACCGGTGTCGAGGACAATGCGCGGACGGCCGCTCTGCGAAACATACCCCACGATGCCTGCTCCGCCAACTTTGAGTTGATGACGGCGCTCTAACATTTTTTGGCCGCCCTGACTGTTTGCGGCGCGCAGTACCGCGTATTCACGGTTTTCATCAAGCAGGAAAATACCAACATGGTAGTATCCGAGTTTTTCACTGATGGAATTAGTGATGAGTGTAAGCAATTCCTTTGGCTTTTGATCGAGATTGGCCGAGACTTCCTGCGATACTTCTGAAATGATCTGAAGACGCATCGCTCGAGATTGGATTTGCTGGCTCGCCGCTATGAGTTCGTGGGTGCGTTCTTCCACTCGTTTTTCCAGACTTGTTTTGATTTCTTGTAATTCCTGATTTGTTGTGCGGATCTCAGCCAAACGGGAATTTTCAAGGTTTGTCCGAAATACAAGGATGCCATATAAGATCGCGCCGGTAAAGAAGATGATTCCGCCAGTCTGGGTAATGTCACTTGTTGAAGCCGGTGTTTTTGAATATATTGGAGCGAGAGAGGCCGCAATTGTTGCATAGATCACAAGCAGGGCAAAAGTCCTTAGGCCGGAAAGCGCACTGGCAACGATCAGGGCGATGGGAACGATCGTATATATGATTGTTGAAAAGTTTGGCGCAATGCCAAGGAATAATGACAGGAAAGATGTGGAGAGAAAGCCAAAAGAAAAGATGAATGTGCCAATTCTTGGATACCTGGTTTTTCCCAGCGTATATGAAAGGATTGATACAGCCAGCATATACTCAAAGATAAAAACAGATTGAGGGCGGGCAAGCAAGCCGAGTGAGAATGCTGTTATCAAAGTGAGGGTGATCACATTGAGTAATTGAACACGCCTTACATAATCCAAACCCTGTACGGATGGGTGAGGGGCGATCAATCTTTGCGCGGTCTGTTTTACAGTTTCCGCAAAGGAATTTTTTTTATCGTTTAAAGGCGTTTGCGATATTGACATTTTTATGCCCTCGCCTTTCTGTTTACATCAGGTTTTGTATCGCCATTATTTTTACTGGCTGTCTGTTGCTGCCCTTCAAAACTTTCCAATAATTGAAATGTGACTGAGGCGTTTCCAATGGATTGACCAAGTTCCTGCACTGTTTCGCGCATAATGTTTTCCATGTTGGAGTGGGCGCTGATCCGCGCGGAAATATCCGAGACCAGCGATTCGCGTGCAGCGCGCTGCTGAGATTCCCTGTATAAACGAGCGCTTTCCAGGGCTCCGCTTAGTTGTTCTGATAATGCGATGGCGAGGTTGGTTTCTTCCTGTGTCCAGGCCTCTGCAATTTCATTTTTCTTTAAGCGAATTGCCCCAATCGAAAGTCCGCGCACTTTGACTGGTACTGTAATGGTTAGATTATCGCTTCCAATGATTATGTCGCCCGTTTCAAAAGCCTTGGCGATATTTGTTTCAAGGGTTTCGGCGTTTATTTGAATCGTAGTTGGCGGTGTTGCGATGTACCCAATGCGCGGCTGATTGTGCAGGATTTTGCTCCATGCTTCACGGCTTAATTCGCCGTATAAGACCTTGGAAGATTCAAGTGCCTTTTCAGACTCGTTGAATAAATTTGCGTTCTGAATGGCTACCGCAAGCTGTTCGGCCAGAATTTGCAGGGTGGAAATATCCTCTTCTGTGAAAGCCTGCGATTCTGTACTTTGCACATCCAAGGCTCCGAGGATTTGGCCGCCCGCGATCAATGGGAGCGCCATTTCAGAGCGAGTCAATGGAAGGTCGGGATTGTTGAAGTAAACAGCATCCTGCCCAACGTCCAGCGCGATGCGTGCTTTTAGATATTCGGTTACGTATCCCACAATGCCAGTCTCGCCCACTTTGAGCTGATGTTTCCTTTCCAACATGCGTTGACCGCCTTCACTGTTCGAAGCCACCAATACGGCGTATTCCTTGCGGTCGTCAAGCAAAAAGATGCCGATATGGTAATATCCAAAATTCTCGCGAATGAGCTGGGTGGTTTGTTGTAATAGTTCAGAGAGATTGCGGAACGAGGTAATGGATCTTCCAACATCCGCCACGGCTTTCAGTAGATTATTGCGATGCTCAAGTTCGTATGTACGTTCGGCAATGCGTTCTTCAAAAACATCAAAGGTGTGTGCCAAATCCGTGGTTATTTGGTGAAAGACTATGGCGAGATCTTCCAATTCATCGCGGGTCTGTATCTGAATTGGTTCTATCAGTTGACCCTTTGTGGCGCGTAATTGTTCTGACGAGAAACGGCTGACATGCGCGGTTAAGCGGCGGAGTGGTTCGGTAAAGGTTCGGGTATAAAGGAATAAAACGGTGCCAAAGACCAATACTACTATGAACGCATAAATAATAAGTGTGTTTTGCAGTTGTGAAGCCTTCTTAAAAAGTTCCGCTTGAGGAAATGCCAAACCCAGTGACCAGCCAGTATCCAGTCCAATGGGTGTATAGGCGACATACATGGATTGCCCCTGCGCATCCACTGCTTCGGCGAATCCTGTTTCTCCGGCTATCATGTTGAAAACCATGTCTGTCCACTCTTTTGAGTGTGAAGCCTGCGCGGTGTTCACCATGGAATCCACCATGGCATTGTGCTCGCCCCCGTTGTTGCCAATCCCCAGTATTACTCCCTGGGGATCCAATAAAAAGGCATAGCCATTTGTGCCAACTGAAATTTTATTTACAATATCCTGTGTTTGCGAGAAGGCGATATCGGCTGTTGCCACGCCTTTGAAATTTCCAGCACTATCGAAAAATGGCGCGCTCCAGGTGACCATCCAAATTTCGCCGCCTCCTTCGTCAAAATAAGGAGGGGATAAAACTGGCAGTCCCTTTGCTTTTGGCAGTGTGTACCATTCCCAACGGAAATAGTTATAGTCTGGGTTTCCGAGTTGGGTAAATCGCAATCCGCCACTGGGCGTACGGCTGTAATAAGGCGACCAGTATAAAATATCAGGCTGAAACAGATAAGGCTCGTAAGCAATGGTGGAACCAAATATCTGTTCATTATGAGTCAAAGTATTATGGATGGTTTTAAGGATGGTCTGCTCGTCGTAATTAATAGCCTCGGCGGAGGCAGCCAAATCTATTGCAGTCGTTCTTGTCCAGATCAGGTTGGAGCGAATAAGTTCTGCTTTTGAATTTGTTTGAGCAGTTAATTCACCTTTTAATGTGTCGATTAAAGCAGCTTGAGTTGCCCTGATACTCAAGATGGTTGAGACCAGAAAAGCAAGCAATAATAAGAGCAACACTATTAAGGGCAGTTTGATCTTCAAACTTAAGCGACGGCTAAAAAGCCCTCTTGTTGGAGGTTGAATTGTTGACTCAGAGATAGCAGGTGGAGTAGAAGTAGCAGTGCGCATTTCAATTACCTCTTAGTGCGAAATGATTCGCTCTGGCACAGATCGAATCAAGATTGCTTCAACTTCCATTATCGTCCATTTTCTTTGCAAGGTTTTTTCCTTATGATAATAATTAATTTTCACTTCAACCGAAGTGAACTCGTATTTTTTCTTGCTGGTGCGGCTTCGGTTTGAGGGGAGCCAATATTGATCTCTGCTTCTTTCAGATCAAACACTCTTCGCAATTCGGTGGTGGCGGTGCGGATGACTGATTCCACGTCCAGAGTTTCGCGAACACGGGAGGAAATATTTGCGATCATTTGGTCGCGCAGTGCGCTTTTTTGAGCTTCATCTACAAGTCGGCTGTTTTCAAGGGCGAGCGCCACCTGATCGGCAATTTTCTCAACCAAAACCCGCTCACGGTCCGACCATTCTGCGATCCCGCCTTTTCTTTTTAGTTTTATCGTACCGATGGTCTGACCATATAAGATGAGCGGCACGCGCAGTCCTTCTGTTACATCATCACTGTCAACAGAAAAGAGAGGGCGTACACCGGCGGGAGTGTATTGATAAGCTGGTTTTTGGCGGGTCGTGAGTTTTGACCACGTTCTGCGCGCCTGGAAGGATGTATTAATTTCCAACTGACTGACAAGACTCTTTGTTTCATTGATCAAACGGACGTTATCAAAAGAAATAGCAACCAGGTCGGAGAGTGTTTGCAGGATCTCTGCATCCTGCCCATCGAATGCCTTTGTTTGATCCGAGTGCATATCCAGCACTCCGAGCACATTACCGCGAACTGTGAGAGGCAGCAGCATTCTTGAACGAGTGATCGGAAAATTTATATCGCGAATAAAATTTGGATCTTCGGTGTCGGATGTAATATATGCGCCATTCTTTTCGATGACTTTGTTGATGGCGTTTCGTCGGTCTGATTCCACGCGGAACCCCTGACCGATAAGCTGTTTGCCTGTTTCTGACGAGGCGGACTGTAGGAATGCAGTCTTTTTCTGGTCATCTAAAATGTATAGCCCAACATGATAGTATTCGAATTTTTCAGAAATCAGTTTTGTCACAGTTTCCAGCAATATGGAAATATCCTGGATCTCAGCGACATTTCTGGCGATATTAGTCGACGCTCGCAGCTGATTTGTTTTTGCTTCCAACTCTTCGGTGCGTTCGCGAACCTTGTCTTCCAGCTGGGTACGTTCAACAATGAGTGCCTGGAATGCGTTTTGCATTTGGTTGACAACTCGGGCGAACTCCTCTTTAAATCGGGCAATTGCAATAATCAAAATTGCAGAGAGAATGGAGAAATCCACCGTGTAGGCCACCCAATCCAAAGGCGCTGTGGCAGGTACATTTGGTGCGCTGAATTTATATATTCCCTGTTGCTGTAAAATTCCCACGACTGAAAATGTAAGAATGCTTAACAGCAGGGCAAAAACATCAACACGCTGATCAAACAACAGGGCGGCTAACAAGATAAACGCTATAAAGAAGACACTTCCATCCAGCCAGGGCCCCCAGGCCAAGATTGAGTTTGTGCCGATGGCGTAGATCATAACCAGTAAAATGGATGCGCGTGCAAAATAGGGTACTGGCAGGAGAGTGACCAACAACAAAACTGAATAAAGACTAAAAAATAAAATGCGGTCACTTGATGTTGCATTTGGTAACGAGAAGACCAGCAAGCCAATACCCAACACGCAGGCGAGGCGCAGAATGATTAAAATAAATCCGCTGCGCCAGCTCTTATAATCAAAAACTGTCGGCTCAATATCTTTCTGCCTGCTTGAGTTCGAGAAGGGGAAGTTGTTATTCATTTTCTTCTTCATTCATTGAAACTTCGATCACTACTTCTGAAGCTTCCAGTGAGCGTCCCAATTCACGGACGGTGGTTTGCAGGATGCTGTCCATATTTGTCGATGCCCAGATTTTGGTGATGAGTTCGTTCGCCAGCTTTTCGCGCGCCGCAACAGATTGACTTTCCTCGACGAGGCGGGCATTTTCCAACGCCAAAGTGGCTTGTGCTGTAATGGATTCAATCAGGTCTTTTTGCTCAGGTGTCCACTCTGTGGAATTTTCAAGATGGATCTGACCAATAACCTGATCTCTTAGTACTAGTGGAATTTCAATTCCCATGCTATTCGCCAGATCGTTATCGCCAAGTGCATAATCCAGATTGCGGTGAGCGGTCAGCGATTGCCATGCTCCCTGTAGATATTGCCTCTGCGTCGCGCGCATTTCAGACAGGCTTTGCTGCGCGTTCAGGAATAAGCGCGAGTTTTCAAGTGAAATGGCAATTTCATTGGCCATGTTCTGGTATGTTTCCACATCCTGCTGAACGAAAGCGTTTATTTTTGTTGAGTGCATTTCCAAAGCGCCGAGGATGGACTTGCCGACAATGAGGGGAAGCGCGATCTGTGAACGGGAATACGGTAAAAGAGGATTATCAGGGCGGAAGGATTTTGTTCCAGCTTCCTGTACGATGTAGGCCTGTTTTGTGCGTATGGCGATACTGATCGCTGCTTTTCCATTTATATCGAGGCGATGCCTGTTCTCCCGCAGGATTCTGCCAGCTTCTCCGGTTCCTTCTTTCAGATCTGCCCATTGCTCTGTCACGTCGAGCAGGAAGAAGGCTGTGTAATAGCAATCGAACTCAGATTCAATTAATTGCGCCGCCTGTTTGAGGAGATCGTCTGGGTCAAGAATGGCGGTAACCACGCGGCCAATTTTGTTGACTTTTCCAAGCTGGACGGTACGTTCAAGAACTTTATTTTCCAGATTATTGCGTTCGTCTCTGAGAGCATTCAAAGTTGAGTCGATCTGTTTTTGCGCGTCAAAGAATTCTTTTTCCAGGCGTTGAAAGCCAATAATAATTACCGACCCGAACATGGCCATTGCCACCCCTGCGCTTATCCAATCATTGAGGTCCGCAGGAGGTGCGTTGGGATTAAGTGGAATGATTTGGCCGCTTAACATTAACCATCCAAATATTGCAAAGGTTAGTATATCTACAATTAACGCTGCAATTCCTATTCGCGGGGATATTAGTATGGTGGAAAAAATGATCAGGCTGAGGAAGAAGAATAGACTGTCGCCCAGAATTCCATGTGTAATTAGTTCGCTAATCCCAAGCACATAAATGCTAAGCAGAAATACGCTCATTCGAACCGTGTATGGAAAGCGGATGACAGTAACTATTCCGGTGATTATGTAAACTGTAATAAAGATCGTATCAATGATCGGGCTGGCTGAACCATTAAGCGCGGGAATCAACGCGACACTTCCCAATATCAACACACCGACCAATAGGGGAACAGCAAACCGTTCACGCCAGTTCTTGTAAAATTGGCGTGTCGTTTCAACTGGATTTATTGGCTGTTCTTTGGAAAGATCACTTTCCGTCATTGTTCATCTTCCTGTTCGGCGTCGCTTAAAGGCTTAACCTGTATTTTTGCATAACGCGCGCCGGTGACTCTTGCCAGCTCACTGGCTGTGGTCATCAAAATGGATTGTATGTCGGTTGATCGGCGGATATTGCTGGTTACTTCATAAACTACACGCTCACGTTCAGCCTGCATGCGGAGCTGTTCCAACAAACGCGCATTCGCAATAATGGCCGCTAAACTTCCTCCTAGCGTGCCCAGCATTTCTTCATCGTTCTCAGTATAGGCATCAAATTGTTCGCTTTCAACATTCAGGACGCCAAGTAATTCATTGCGGTAAATAAGAGGGATTGCCAGCTCGGATCGTGTGTTTGAGCTAATTTGAATATAGCGCGGATCTTCGTTTACGTTTGGCACGCGCAGTGACCGCCTGTGTGCGGCGACCCAGCCTGTAATTCCGCTTCCTATGGGAACCTGTACTGTTGTAATATCTTCAGCATATCCCATGGATGCTTTTACATCCAACATCTTTTTATCGCGATCTGCCAAAAGGATGGTAACACGGTCACCGCCAAGTGTAACTTGCAATCCATTTACCGCGCTTTCCAAGGCTTCTTCAAGTGTGGTTCCAGACGCGGCAGTTGTTGTAATATGGTGCAAAAGTCTGTGCTGGGAAAGATGTTCCTGAGTCTCGGCAAAGAGTTCCGTATTGACCACGGCGACAGCCAGTTGGTCAGCCAGGATCTGCAAACTTCGCAGGTTGTCATCAGAAAAAGCATAGGGCGTGGTGCTTTGAATATCCAGGGCGCCAAGAATGCGTTCGCCAACTTTTAGTGGAATGGCCGCTTCGGCTCGTGTATCTGGGAGCAGTGGATTGGCGTAATAGGTCGCGTCTTTGGCTGTATCATTGACTACAAGCTGTTCGCCCCGGCCGCTCACAAAACCGACAATTGATTTTGAGCCGATTCCTATTTTATACCCGGAGCGTTTCATCTGCGCACCGGCTTCGCCGGTGGCTTCTCGAATGATGGCGAACTCTCCCGACAGGTCACGCAAAAAAATTGCGGCATGATAAAACTCAAAGCGTTCGCGAATAAAATTAACTGATTTGATCAATAACTCGTCAAGGTTGAGCGAGCCGCTAATATCGCGTGCAATTTCAGCCGCTGTTTCCAATTGAAGCGCTTTTCGCTGACTTTCATCCAGGAGGCGCACATTGTGGATTACTCCCGCTACTTGACCGGCAATGGTTGTGAAAAACTTTAAGTCCGATTTATCAAAGGCGTGTTCGTTTTCAGTGTCTTGAATGATCAATGCGCCAATGGGCTTGTTTTGCACGAACATGGGCGCGCCCATCCAGGAGCGCGGAGTTTTTCCAGATACCTTTGCCCCAAGTTCAATGGCTTTACGTTCCACATCCTCCACAAGCATCAACGGTTGTTTTGTGTTCAGTAAAACAGATGTCAGCCCTTCTCCAAGCGGAAAGGATTCAATTGATCTGACCTGCTCATCTTCATAGCTAAAGGGAATGCTGATGGTATTATTTTTTTCGTCATAAAGCGCAACGGTCATGTTGAACTTGCCGATGATTTGATGGATTTTGATGAGCAGCGCTTGAAAAAAACTTTGCAGGTCTGATGTCGCGGAGATCAATTCGTTAATGGATGCCAGCGATTCCACTTCGCGCAGGTGTCGCTCTGTTTGCTGGATCGCATCTGTTTTTTCCATTGTAATTGACATCAAATCTGCGAAATTAACATACGGTTGGATCGACGCGCTGGTAATGGTTTGTTTCCTCGATCCGATCATGATAATTGCTGTCAACTCGTCTAGTTTTCTTATTGGAAGAAATGCTATGCTGTCCAGTTCAACTTTTTGAACAAGTTCATTGAACACCGCGGGAGTATCCGGATTGTTGGCAACTGTGATTATGGGGCCGCGAAGCAGAAAACTATTCAGGTCTTCGATGTTTACACTGATGCTTTTTGGCAGGCTGGGGATGGTGGATAACCCTCTTGTCGAATCGGCCGACGAGGCTATGTTCAATTGATTGTCTGCTATTCGAAAAACAACAACAGGGTAGGGGGCTTGCTCCAGAATTTCCCCGCTTATTTTTAATATTTCTGATTCGCTATTCGCTTTTGCGATCAAGCGACTCGAGCGGTAGAGGCGTTCCAGTTCTTCAAAATTGACGTGGCTTGTTTCCACCAATCCGATCGTTTGAATTGATGCCGCAATCTGACTTGCCAAAGTTCTCAGCATGACGAGAGTTTCAGACCCGGTGAATGTTCCTGCTTTTGCGCTTTGCACATCCAATACGCCCAGTACCAAATTCCCAATTGAAATTGGAACACAGGCTTCGGAGCGGGTTTCCGAAAGCAGTTCATTCTTTAGGTGGAGCGGATCCACTAAAACATCAGTTGCGATACGCGGTTGGTTATTTGCGCTGACCCACCCAATAATGGATGCTGAACCAACTTCCAGTCGGTATTTCTTGTCAGCCAAACCTTTTGTAGCTGTGCCGAATCCTGTCTTGAACTCGATATATTTTCCGCCTCGATCCATCAGGAAAATACTTGCCTGATAAAAATCAAACTGTTGGACGAGCAATTCCACTGTTTTATCGAGCATCTCATCAAGGTCAGAAATGGTGGTGATGTTTTGGGCAACCTCGGCCGCAGTGCGGATCTGCCGTGTGCGTTCATCCACCTTTTCTTCCAGTGAGCGATAGGTACCGCCTAGATCGTCTGCCATGTTGTTGAATGAATTGGCAAGCAGGCCTACTTCATCATCACTCAAAACCTCTGCTCGTTGATTCCAATCACCCTCGGCAAACTTGCGGGTGATCTCTGATAACGATCGCAGCGGTTTGATAATTCGGTTAATGCCGAGACTTAACACGAGACCAGTAGCGGTTAATGTTCCCAAAACAAGGATGATGGTAAATGGTGCGAGGCTTGCTATTTGACCGTAAATATCAGTCGCGTTCACTTCAAGAACAATTCCAGCCTGTATTGTTGGGAACCATTGAAGTTGGGCCAGCACAGCTTCGCCGTTTGGCGCTGTAATATCCAGCGATTCAGGCTTTGGGTCCTGCGCATTCATTAACTCGGTCAGTTTGGATGCCAGTTCATTTTGAGAAGAGGAATTGACAAGTGAGAATTCCTGCGTATTTGGGTCGCTGTATACGAACTGATCGGTTGAAAGAAGGAAATAAGTGCTTGCGAGTGGAGATATGCCGTTAAGCGGTTGAATAAGCTCTTGCAGATTGTTTTTTTCTGTAACCCCTACAAGCGACCCAAGCACGGAATCACCGCTCGCAGTTTTGTAATCCAGCCTGGTAACAAGAATAAATTGATTCTCGTAAATTGGCGCGATTCCGTAGAGAGCGATCGAATGATATTCTTCTGATGTCGGATTTAGAATATCCAAATCCAATGATTTTCCCTGCCAGTCTGCGTTACTGGCGAGTTTGATGTTTCCCTTTGTGTCCAGTAAAAAGAATTGATCAAATACAGGCGTGCCTTCCTGTTGGTTTATTTTTTGGAATTCCTTGATGAAATTATTTTGGATGTTGCGAAACTGATCACTGATTGGATTCGCGTGTAACCCAAGCTCAACCAGAACCCTAAAATCATCGTTTTCAACCTGGTGCGCCAGCAGGCTTTCTTTTTGTTTAATTTCCCGCTCAATTATTTTGAGTTGATTGGTTAATAGATTCTGTGATTGTGTGGCCACCTGTTCCCGTAAAAGAGAGCGCGCGCGAAGGTAAGCAGCCCCCGCCATTATGGCAAGGGGAATGAAAGTAAAGATAAGGAGCCAGCTTACAAGCGTACCTGTCAGACTGCCCTTAAATCTTTTTTGTTTGGGTTCAAGGCTGGGCGTCACTGGAATCGGTGTCATCGAAAGGTTAACTATATTCCCAGACTGGTTCTCCACCCAAAATGCGGCGTATCTGGTCGGGGAAGCGGTCTGGGTCAAGCGGCTTGCCCAAAAAACCGTCAAACCCCGAATCTTTCGCTTTCTTCATTTGCTCAAGGCTGGCTTCGGCTGTTACGGCAATAATCGGCACCGCTTTAAATCGCTCTGAAGCGCGGATTTTCTTCAGCGCGCCATAGCCATCCTCATATGGAAGGCGAATATCCATAAGGATCAGATCAAGGCGTGGAAGGGTGTCCGCATATTCGACAACCTCGTAGCCCGAAGTTTTCCACTCGCAATGGATTCCCAAATACCCAAGCATGCGCGCGATCAATACAAAATTGGACACATTATCTTCAACAACCAATACTGCTGCATCGTTTGGGATATTAGGTTTGCGAATGGGTTGCGTATCAGAAACAGCGGGTGTTTCGTTGGACATTAATTACTCCTTGGAATAAATCTTTCGATCTGCTGGGCGAGCGTATCAATATCGATCGGCTTTTGAATATACCCATCGCAGCCTGCCTCAAGTGATTTTTCACGATCACCGCGCATAACGTTTGCGGTTACCGCAATAATGGGTATTTTCGAAAACTTTTGAATCGCCTTGATCTTGGATGTCAATGTATAGCCGTCCATATCTGGCATATTGATATCCATTAATATTAAATCAACGAGGCCAGTCTCGAGTTTTTCCATCGCCTGCCCTGCATTAATAGCCTCAATAACCGAATACCCTTCCGCGTTCAACACTCTGCGTATCAAGCTTCTATTATCCGGATTATCTTCCACATACAAGATATTACCTTTTTCAGGCTCTGGCATCATACGGGTTTTCTCCAAGTTGAATTTTACTCGCAAGGCCAAAATACCCACATAACAGCAACCTTACAGATAGTCTTACAAAAAATCGAGGCCGTCTCGCCTCGATTTAGATTTGAGCGGGTGATGGGACTCGAACCCACGATATCTTGCTTGGGAAGCAAGCGTTCTACCACTGAACTACACCCGCGTATATGGATAAAAGGATTATACGCCACGCCGGAAAGGCGTGTCAAGCCTGATGAAAGTCACGCGTCATTTCTGACCCGTTTACTGCTTCCGTTTAAGGAGCATGTTCGCCAGCTGACGAATGGACTCGCCAGCTTCTCCGCGAAGATTTGCCCTATCAAGATACTCAAGCGCTTTTTGTGTCTCTTTTATGGATATTTCCTCCGCGTATTTTTTTCCACCTTCATCCTCTAATAATTTCGCAACTGTTTTAACCTCATCGGATTTGATCGGTCCTTGAGCCCATCTCTCTGCAAATTTTCCCTGCTTTCCCAGCCCGTAAAGCACTGGCAGGGAATTTTTCCCCTCCACCAGATCGCTTGCGGCAGATTTTCCTGTGATGGCTTCGTCGCCCCAAATCCCCAGGATATCATCCTGTACTTGAAATGCCAGCCCAAGATGCCAGCCAAACAAACGGCAGGCTTCCCGTTCAGCCTCTCCTGCGTTCCCAAGCAATGCGCCAATTTGTGTACACGCCGCAAGCAGGGCGGAGGTTTTCCCTCCGACCATCGGCCAGTAATCATCAATGCCGAGATTGTTTCTTTCTTCATAAGACATATCTAGAAATTGTCCGCGAGTCAGGTCAAGGCAACTGTTATTTAATATGCCGGCAACTTTAACAACAACTTCAGATGGATAATATTCCGCCAAATCCAGAATGGCTTGATTGGCAATAACAAACAATGCATCACCAACATTGATTGCCATTGGCGCACCCCAGTTGACCCAAACTGTATTACGGCCTCGGCGCTTGTCCGAATTATCCTGAATATCATCATGCACAAGCGAGAAGTTGTGGATCAACTCAATTGCCGCAGCCGCTGATTTTGCGTGTAGCCAATAATAACCAATTTCTTTTCCCACTTCTCCTTCATCTACTAAACCAAAAGAAGCAGCAGAAAGCAAAACAAGTAATGGGCGAATCCGCTTGCCTGTTGCTTCCGCTCCAGCACCCTCGCCTGTCCACCCCATGTGATAGGTGAGCATCTCGTGAAATCGTTTGGTACGCGGCTGATCGAGCCGCGCAACCTGCCTTTGAAGTTCTTCTTCAATCGCTTCAAGCATTCTTTTCTGAATATTCATCTTTATTTCCCTTATATTTGGTATTGTCCCAACAAACTCTCCAAATCCTTATCCAGTTGCTCGGGGGAATGGAATTGGATGGTGTGAAAGCCTAATTTTTGTGCGGTCTCAATGTTGGGAAGCGAGTCGTCAATGAACAGACATTCATGCGCTTCACGGTTGATCCTTTTTAGTGTCAGCTCATAAATTGCGGGGTCTGGCTTGATAAGTTTATGTTCACCTGAAATGATCATATCGTTAAATAGATGTGCGAAATCATAATGTTTTTGCATAAGCGGGAATGTTTCAGCAGAGAAGTTGCTTAATAAAAAAATATCCCAGCCCGCTGATTTTAATTTGCGCGCGACATCTATTGTGTCATAAAGTATTTCTGTGATGCTTTCCTCCCAATAGACATGATACGCTTGTATAAGTTCTGCATATTGTGGGAACTGTTTTGTGAGTTCAGCAACACCTTCTTTAAAGGAACGGCCTGCATCCTGGTGGGCATTCCACTCAGCGAAATGAATCTCTTCCAGAAAAGAGTCAACAGCTTCCGGGGTGGGGAAGAAGCGCTTGTAAACTCCGTGCGGATCCCAATTAACAAAAACATTTCCAAAGTCAAAGATAATGGCTGTGATCGGATGGTTCATCAAAAAATTTGGTCTCCAGACTTTATTTTATCCGATTAGGATAGAAGCGGTATAATCCCGCACCTGGTATTTGATACCTGACATTCAATTTTGGAGAAGTTCCCTTGAGCCGTGTGATCAACCCTGATTCTGTTGGAAAAGAAAGAACCCGATTAACAAAAGGTATTGTCTTGTGCATCCGTGAATTGGCAAAACAAACTGCGGTTACGCCGGATGCAAAAGATATGACCGCTTATATTGCGCTGGCCTTGCAATCCATTTCGGAAGGAATTGATGTTTCAGTTGTTGCGTGGGAAAAGCGCGACTATTGGGTGAAGGCCGATAAATTTCGCATGGAGTGGATGTGGGCGGGGCAGCTTGCCCAAAAGATGAAGAGTGCGGTCCTTTCGGACGATTGGGCGGCGATTGCAATGCTGATACCTCAGATCGCATCCCGTTTTGGAAAGGTGATTGTTTCAGATAATCATCGCTTGGGGAAACCGTGGGTTGGGGCTTATACGCTTTTGGCATTGCACCGAAAATTGTGATCGTAATAATTTTCGCAAAAAATCTCCGAGTCCTAAAAATTGGACTCGGAGATTTTTTATTTCGTAATTGGTATTCTATGCTTTTTGCAAATTCTTTAAATGCTGCTTGGTGTTGTTGAGCAGCTCGATCATCATCTCACGGATGTGCTTGCTGAGATATTGGGTCTCCAGTGTGGAGAGCGGAAGGAAACGCGCGCCAGCCACCACGTGGATGCAATTCGCGGAACCGCATAAACAAATGAACGGCGCCTGCATTTCCCATTCAGTGGATGGATAGAAGAAGGAAAGCTCCTCACCCTTTTCAATATCGCGGCGGGCGATCATGAGCATACGCTCGGTATCGAGCACAACGTTCGGGTCGCAGGAATGATTCAGTGCGGCAAGTTTGCCGACATGCGTGTGAACTGTTCTTCCAATTTGCACTGTGAAGCGATTGGGTTTGTCCATGATGTTTTCGCTTGGCATGCTGCAAATCACTTCACCTTTTTTGTACGCCTGTTTTGTGATGAGTGTTCGAAATTTATTTTCTGTTTTTATCGCAAGTGTTTCCATTGTTGTTGTCATTTTATAGTTCTCCTTTAGCAAAAAATATTATTAAATATATTTTATATTTGTTTACCGCTTTAACATACACGACACTTTGTAGTATAGCGATAATAAAATATATTACAAGGGTTGAATGGGTGATATTGAAATATTTTAAGGTTGAGTTTTATTTAATAACAAGCCGTGAAGCAATTAAATCAGTCATTGGATTTACGTTATAATAAATTTGTTCAATTTAATAATCATGGTCATATCTTTGAAGTGAGGAAAATATGCTATGCGCCGATTTTTATTGATACTGACGACATTGTTGATTCTATTATCCCAATATGCATTTGGCGCGAATCTGCAAATAACCAATGCAACTGTTTCGATAATCAATCGCTCCGGCCAGACAACCTCGCGGATCACAGATGGGGATACGATCCGATTGCAAGTAAAACTTTCACAAACATTGACAGAGCAGGAACAAATAACATTCACGCTTGGTAATCAAAGCGTCGTTATCGGTGGTTGTATTATTCCGGTTGGGAGCGATACCTGTCAGACTGAGTCAATTCTTTCGCTGGGATGGCATTGGGATGCGGGCGGTGTGGCGCAAAACAGTCGGGTGGTGAATGCTTATAGTAATGGAAACAGCTTGCTCGGTCAGTCTGAGCCGCTTGAAGTCCTCCCGAGACCAGTGGTGATGGTACACGGATTTATATCTTCATGGGACGCGTGGAAAACTTATCTCGGCCCGAATGGATTTTTGGCATCCATTGGCTTGCAGGGTTTTGCTTTGGGCGATGGTCAGGTTGAAGGTGTGATGAACACTGGATCACTAACCAATCCGACTGGGCGGACGAATACGATGGCGCAAAATGCCGAGATCGAGGGACTGTATATCGCGGGTGTAAAAAAAGTGACTGGGGCAGAGATGGTTGATCTCGTTGTGCATAGCATGGGCGGAATGATCTCGCGTTACTATATTGACCGTGTGATGAAAGAGCGCGATGTGGCTCAGTTGATCATGCTTGGCTCTCCGATGGGCGGCTCGGATTGTTCTGTGCTTCCAGCGGCGCTGGGATTTTACCTACCTGCCTCAATTGAGATCCGCCAGAGTTATATGCTGGGCGTTTTCAATAACCAAATTGTGAAGCGGCAAGGTGTGGAGTTTTATGACCTGGGCGGTACGCCGATCCTTGATGAGTTCAAGTCGCCATGCACCAATGTGCCGAATGATACAGTTGTTTCGTTTGATAGTATCAACGCCATTAAGCTCCAGTCTGAGAAAATAGATATCATTCATAGCGAATTGACTTTTTCACCTGTGGTGTTTGAAGAGTTCGTTGTGCCGTTGTTACAAAAAAGTGCTGGGACTTTCACGATCAGCGCTGACCCGGAGCCTGCCGCAGTCACGTCAAAATCGCTGCAATTTACAAGGGTGTATACGGGGCATGTCAATGCCGGCGGTTCAACGGAATTAACGATCAATATTGACCCAAATGTGACGGTTGCTTCTTTTGCGCTTTTCGATCCGACCCGCTCAGTGAAGGTCAGCGTGACTGGCGCAAGCGGCAACACGATTCCACTGGATGCGGAGAAAAACGGATTCATTCAGGTGGAAGATCCTGAATCGATGATCTATCTTGGCTATGGATTTGCGAATCCCAAGCCGGGTTTATGGAAGGTAACTGTATTGACTTCCGAAACAACTCCCGCAGCCGGCGCGGATTTTTCTGTTTCAGTTTATTTCATAGGTGGGGCAATGCTCAGCGCTCAATCGAGCACGTTGATCCCAAGGCTGGGCGAGCAGGTTCAATTGACCGCAGAAGTTTCGCTGGATGGTCAGTTGCTTGAAATTAAGCAGGCGCATGCCATACTCCGCGCGCCGGATGGAGGAGTTGAGATATTGGATATCCCCGCAGGGACACAAGTTTCCGCACAATGGACACCCCGGATTCCGGGGGTATATGGGGTAGATATCGTGGTGACTGGGGCTGGTCCGGACGGTGCGAGTATCGAAAGAACCGCCTTCCTTTCAGTGGATGTGCAACCGAATCCAAGTAAATTGCAGATTACAGGGAACTTGATTTTGGTTATCGCGCTGGTTATTTTCGTTCTGGGCCTTCTGTTGTTTGCGGTGATCTGGTTTGTTCGAAGAGTAGCGCGCCGAAAAGTTGGTTAATAGTCAGAATTGGACAGAAACGTGAATGGGATAGCGGTGTTACACTTCCTTGAAGTAGTGTTGATTTATTGGCAAAGGCATACAAAAAAGGAGATCAAATTGACTGAAAACCATTCGTTCTTTGAGCGTCCCAATGTGAAGAAGGAAACCATTCAAGTTGGGACAGGCATTCCGTTTGGATTTGAGAGTGTTACAAATTCAGCGCTTGGAATTGGCGGCGCGTACGGCACATGGGGTGAAAGTTACGATAACACCAGACTGCGCGACCTGGTATCGCTTCGCCGCGGTGAATTCCTGAAAGATGAAGATGTGATGAATCTCTCAGAATTGGGATTTCTCAGCCGTCATCACATCCTGGACATGAGCAATGCTGATCATCTTGAGCTTGAAGTGCAGGTTGGCGCGCGTATGCTGTTCGAAGCGGCGCGCGCAAATGGCTGGGATGCAGCTGATGTTGACGCTGTGCTGATTGGCATGAGCGGCCCAGTCTCGCATGATTATGTTTCACTGATCTGCGAGCGCGCGGGAATTTCGAGCAAAACATTGAAAGTCAGTGTTCATAAGGCATGTGATGGCTCGGTCGGTGGTTTGAACCTCGCGTTAAATCCTGGTCTGGCGCGCAAAGGTCAAATGAATATTGCCGAAGAATTACTGGGTAAAAAGGTATTGGTCGGCGGTATCGAAGGATTGAGCCGCTTCACAAGCACTTCACGCGACAAGTACGCCCTGCAATTATTTGGGAATGCGGCAGGCATCATTGGTGTGGTGCCCGGTGAAACTTTCAAATTTCTGGTAGGCAAGGATTACGAAGCTTTTGACGATGAAGGTGTACTGGCAGTGCATATGTATTATCCACACTCGCGGCAAATCGGGAACGGATCCAATTTGGAGATCACACAATCGGACGCCACACATATCCGTGTGGCAGGATTAATGCACGAGCCTGAGGATGGCGGACCGATCGCGATGGCGGGACCGATGGGTATGGTCAAGTTGTTTGTTCGCACAGGCGTAAAAGTAGTCACTGATGTGTTTAACGAGTACGCCGAATTGATGAATAAATTGGGAACGCCAGAGAAGAAGATCTCGGTGGGAATTGTGCATCATGCCAATTACAAGATCAATCAACTTAAAGCAAAACAACTGCAAGGCACTGGTATTGAATTCCCCATGCCGTGGCTGATGAGTGATTTTGGAAATGTAAGCGCGGCAAGCAATATGATCGTCTTCCTGCGCCAGCTGCCAAAGATCAAGGCGGGCGATAACGTTCTCTTTGACGGCTTTGGAGCAGGCACTTACTACGATGTGTTGGCTGTAACCATGGGTGCGTGAAAAGAAATGAGCAATGTCGTTGCGAGCGCACTTCGCGAAGCAATCCCCTGTTATCAGAGATTGCTCGCCTGCACTGCAACACACCTGCCCTGGCGGGCGGTGCCAGGGAACGCAGTGCGGCGCAAGTGTCGGACAAAGTACAGGAACGTCCTCGCAACGACATATCTAAAACAACACCAATTGCTGATCAGATTTTCTTCCATCCAACAAAACATACGGGGCGGCGCGTTCGGCGATGATGCCGAGCTTTTTCAACGAGGACAGATCGCGCAGTTTATTTAGCCTTCTTGCATTGAGAATTGCATCTGCACCTTTTAGGCCAATGCCTGGGATGCGGATCAATTCCCGCTTCTCAGCCTTGTTAATTTCAATTGGTCGGTTCACCAGATATAGCTGCGCCCAGGCTTGTTTGGGGTCAGCGTTGAGCGGGAGATTACTGGAATCTGTAAATGGCAAATCTTCGAGGTCAAAGCCGTAATCACGCAGCAGGAAGGACGCCTGATATAAACGATGTTCGCGCATAGGGTCAACGGCGGGTTTGTTTTCAAGCGGAGTGTTTCTTATGGGATGGAATGCGGAAAAATAAGCGCGTTTCAAGCGCACGTTTTTATTTAACCAATTGGTAGTGGTCAGCAATTCGAGGTCGCTTTCATCGGAGCCGCCCGCTACAAATTGCGTGACCGAGGAAGGCCAGCGCCCGTTCCAAAATTTATAGGCTGGCACTGTCCGCCGAATTTCTTCCACCCATTTCAGCGGACGCAATAATTCTTCCATAAAAACTTTATGAGGCGCAAGTTTTGCGAGACGTTCTGTATTTGGGGCCTCGAGATTTATGGAGACACGGTCGGCCAGCTGCATGGCGCGATAAACCTGATCTTTTTCCGAGCCGGGCATGATCTTTAGATGAAGATAGCCTTTATATTGATGTTTCTTGCGCAGGATGTCTGCGGTGTCGAGGAGTTTATCCATCGTGCGGACTCCGCCTCCTGCCAGCCCGGAGCTGAGGAATACACCTTCAGCCGCTCCACTCTGATTGAGTTTGCTGAACAAGCCCGCAAATTCATCGGGGTTGAAGGTGGCGCGGCGAAAGTCACGCCCTGCGCGGAATGGACAGTAGAAGCAATCACGCTCACACGCCGATGAGAGCAAAGTTTTGAGGAGCATGATCTTCTGTCCGTTGGGGAGTTGGGCGGGATGCACAAAAGCTTGATCCTTCTCCTTCGGACTGAAGCAGGCCGGGGCGGAGGAACTGATGCGCGGTTCTCCATCAGGTTCAAGGGCCATTTGATCAGACAACAGCTTGAGCGTATCCATTGAGTCCATAAATCTATTTTAGAACATTTGGTCTATTACGGCAAGGGGAATTCTGTGGAATAATGGCAGGAATTACCCCGTACCTTTGGGCTATTGTCAGTGTTTATAATGCATACCAATCAGAGGATATAAGTACTTCCGCGAGGGAGTGAGGAGGATGTGTATAGCTGATAATCATTATTCGCTCTTCGTAAGTTCGGTTTCTTGAGTTCAAAAATAATAAATTCAAGTTCAAGGAGAATTACGAAAATGGCTGATAAAAGTCAAGCCCACGACAAACAAGTTCTGCATAAATTGGGGTATGCCCAGGAACTTTCACGTCGCATGAGCGGTTTCTCGAATTTTGCAATTTCTTTCTCGATCATTTGTATTCTCGCGGGTGGCATCTCTGCCTTCCCTGCGGCATTTAATGCCCTCGGGTCTGGCGGCGCATTTATGATCTGGCTGGTCGGCGGAGCACTCGCAATGAGTGTTGCGGTCGGCATGGGCCAGATCGCTTCGTCTTTCCCAACAGCGGGTGGGCTGTATCACTGGAGTTCACACCTCGGCGGGAAATTCTGGGGTTGGGCGACTGCCTGGTTTAACCTCGTCGGTTTGATCTGCGTCGTATCTTCCGTGGATGTGCTTTTGTACACAGTATTCTTCAAAGACCTCCTGCTTGGCACAGTACTTGGCGTGGATGTTTCCACATTCGGTTACTGGCACCAGTTCATCTTTGTGGCTGTTGTGTTGATCTCTCAAGCCGCACTCAATCATTACTATATTGATATCACCACAAAGCTCACTGACCTGAGCGGTTATGTGATCCTTGGGCTAACAGTCATTCTGATCATTACATTATTTGCCTTCAGCCCTGTTGCGATCGATATCACCCGTCTTTGGACCTTCAAGAACTTTACAGGCGATGTAGGCGGCGCTGTGGTTCCGTTCCGCACAGAGAACGTGGCCTTTGCCTTCCTGCTCGGCCTCTCTTATGTTTGTTACACCATTACAGGCTTTGATGCTTCCGCCCACACATCCGAAGAGACACAGGATGCACAGGTAAACGTACCCAAGGGTATGTGGACTGCAGTGTTCTGGTCCTGGACTTTTGGTCTCGTGGCAGTTGCGGCTTACGTTTTGACAATGCCAAATATTGACGAGGCTGGCGCGGCCGGCTGGGGTTCGTTCTTCTATATGTGGGGCGCATCCCGAATGCCGTTTGCACTAAGCCTGTTCCTTGCTGTTGGCATGGTGCTCGTGAATTATGTTTGTGCTTTGGCAGGTCTTACCTCTACATCCCGCATGATGTATGCTTTTGCTCGTGACGGTGGTCTGCCCGGCTCCAAGGCTCTTTCCAATGTCAGCACCACCTACCGCACACCCGGTACTGCGGTTTGGGTATCTGCAATACTTGCATTGTTGAGCACCGTATATGCGCCATACTACCTTGTGCTTGCTGTGGCTTGCGCGGTATTCCTTTATATTTCCATGGTTATGCCTATTGCGGCAGGTCTCCTTGCCGAAGGCGGACCGAAGTGGAAAGAAAAAGGACCGTTCCATCTTGGCGGATTTTCAAAGATCAACGCAGTTCTTGCCATCATATTTGGTCTCGTGTTGGCGATCAGCGGTTTCTTCCCGCCCAATGAGAAGGTGTTCTACTTCACCATCGGCATGATCGTTGTGATGCCGATCGTCTGGTACGGCTTTGAGCGCAATCGCTTTGAGGGCGTTCCCGAAGGCGATAAGATCGCCCAACGCCAAAAGTTGATCGCCGACATCGAAAAGAAATACGGCGAAAGTTAACAGCCTTTGTAAAGTAAAATTAAGAGCGGTATCTCGCAAGGGATACCGCTCTTATTCAAATATCGAGGAGCCTCATATGAAATATCTGCTCGGCATTGATCAAGGCACAACGCAAACTACAGCAGTCATCGTTAACGAAAACGGCGAGATGATCGAAAAGAATTCGGCGCAACTGCCGGCGCGGTTTCCGCAAGCGGGCTGGGTGGAGCAGGAACCTGCCGACATTATCCGCACCGTGAAAGAGGCCTGCGCACCCTTGCTCGATAAGTATGATATTTCCGCAGTGGGGTTTGACAATCAGGGTGAGACCTTTGTGGTTTGGGATAAGGACACGGGCGAACCTGTGACTCCCGCCATAGTTTGGCAGGACACGAGAGGAGAATCAATCTGTAAAGCACTCGCTTCGCGCGTGGACCCGGAGCTGCTTCGCCACAAGACAGGGCTTCTGCTCGACAGTTATTTCTCCGCACCGAAACTCAAGTGGGTATTTGAAAATTATCCCGAGATTCGCAAACAAGCGCATGAAGGCAAACTAAAATTCGGCACCACTGAAACCTGGGTCATCTGGTCTTTGACAAAAGGCAGATTACATATCACCGATCCATCCACTGCTTCGCGCACTTTATTATTTGATATGAACAAGTTTGAATGGGATGAAGACCTGCTGAAACTATTCGATGTGCCGCTCAGTATGCTGCCGGAAGTGAAACCGTCCGCAGGATATATAGGCGATGTGGATTTTGGAAATGGAAAGCCGCTGCCATTACATGCATTATTAGTTGATCAGCAGGCCGCGTTATTCGGTCAGGCCTGTTTTAATGCGGGTGAAATGAAGTGTTCCTTTGGCACAGGCAGTTTTTTATTGATGAATATTGGCGATAAACCAAAGCTATCCAATAACGGATTGCTCACCACGGTCGGATGGAATTTCAATGGATATACAGCTTACGCATTCGATGGCGGAATCTTCGTCACAGGCTCGGCGGTGCAATGGCTGAGAGATAACTTGAAATTGATTACCGATTCTGCCTCAAGCAATGATGCCGCAAATCGCTCTACAGATTCGGGCGTGGTCATTGTCCCAGCCTTGCAGGGACTTGCCGCTCCGCACTGGCGGACAGATGTGCGCGGCGCGATGTTCGGCCTGAACCGCAGCACCAGCTCCGATGATATTGTCCGCGCTACGTTGGATGGGATTGCGTGCCGAGTCTATGAAGTGGTCACGGCCATGTCACAAGATTTGGGGAAAACGCCTCCGCACCTGAAAGTGGATGGCGGCCCTTCGGGGAATCCATACCTGATGCAAATGATCGCAGATTTACTTAATCTCGAAGTGCGTGTCTCTGCGGCATTGGAAGCCACGGCTATTGGAATTGCAAATCTCGCGGGCGTTTCTGCGTTGGGAACATCTTTTGATGAGCTGTCTGCTAATTGGAAATCTGAAACCAGTTACTCGCCGAAGATGGGTGGAGAAGAAAGAGGAAAGAAACTGTCGCAGTGGAATAAGGCAGTGAATGCTGTGAAGGGATTTCATGGTTGATGTCATTGAGAGGGCGCTCTTGTTTTTAGCCCGAAGCAATCTTGATGCTTACAGAGATTGCTTCGTCCCAATAAGAGCATTCGGGATGGTATCGGGAAAAGCGCCCTCCTCGCAATGACGAAATAGGACTCTATGACACAAACATTTGACATTGCAGTGATTGGCGCAGGGGTGGTGGGGTCGGCTATTGCGCGCGAACTTTCCCGCTACCAACTCAAGGTTGCATTGGTAGAGTCGAATCCCGATGTGGGGATGGGGACATCGAAGGCCAGTACAGCCATTTGGCACACAGGCTACGATGCCAAACCAGGCTCGCTCGAGGCTAAACTTTTAAAGCGAAGTTATGCCTTGATGGATAAATTTTTACCTGAAGCCAATATTGCTCATGAAAGACTCGGCGGGCTTTTGATCGCCTGGAATCAGGAACAGTTTGACACTTTGCCAAAGTTACTAAAACAGGCTCATGATAATGGTGAGTTTGACGTGAAAATAATTTCAGCGGATGAAATTTATGAGCGCGAGCCGCATATCAACAAGGGTGCTCTGGGTGGTTTGTTTGTGCCAGGGGAGGGGATCCTTTGCACATTCGGGGTCCCGCTCGCGTTTGCGTATCAGGCCGTATTGAATGGCATGGAGTTGTTCTTGAATTTTCGGGTGAAGCAAATCCGACCATTGACGGTAGACGGTCGGCCGTTATGGTCCATCGTCAACGGTCTACCGTCTGAACAAGCCGAGATCCAAGCTTACTGGGTTATCAACGCAGCGGGATTGTTTTCAGACGAGATCAATGCCCAATTTGGCCACACCAACTTCACAGTCACGCCGCGACGCGGACAGTTAATTGTTTATGACAAATTGGCGAGACCTCTCGTAAATCACGTCCTGCTGCCAGTGCCAACATCCAAAACAAAAGGTGTGTTGATCAGCCCGACTGTCTATGGAAATATTTTGCTTGGGCCGACTGCGGAAGATTTGCCCGATAAGACCGCCACACAAACAACCGCGGATGGGCTTGAAATGTTGATCGGCAAGGGACGCGAGATCCTGCCGCAACTGCTGGATGAAGAAGTGACAGCGACCTATTCAGGTTTACGCGCGGCAACGGAACACAGCGATTATCAGATCGAGATGCACGCGGAACAAAATTATTTGTGTGTGGGCGGGATTCGATCAACGGGAGTTTCGGCGGCGATGGGAATTGCCGAGTATGCGTTTGAACTGCTGAAGGGTGCGGGTCTGGAATTTAAACTGAAAGCTGATTTTAAATCCGTGAAGATGCCGACCATCGGACAGGCGGATGTGAGGCCGCATCAGGATGCGGAGATGATCGCGCGCAATGCCTTGTATGCGGAAATTGTCTGTCATTGCGAAAGAGTCTCGCGCGGTGAGTTGATGGATGCAATGAACGCTACGATCCCTGCCACGAATTTGGATGGCTTGCGAAGACGGACGCGCGCATCACAGGGAAGATGCCAGGGATTTAATTGTCATGCGGCGCTGGTAAAGACTTTGGAGACTCGTCAGAGTAACGGCTTTAGTCGTTTAGCGACTGCCCCCTTCGGGGATGATAAAGTCGCTACTACGACATGTGATGTGTTAATTGTCGGCGCGGGGCCTGCCGGGCTTTCGACTGCCATCGAATTGAAGAAGCAGGGAATTAAAAATATCCTTGTTGTTGACCGCGAACCCGAGGCTGGCGGGATGCCGCGCATGTGTCATCACACTGGCTTTGGGCGTGCGGATTTGTGGCGCATGTATTCTGGTCCGCGTTATACGCAGTATTACCGCGACCTGGCAGAGAAACATAATGTGGAGATTCAAACATCCACGACGATTTTGGGATGGAAGGATTTAGCCACAGAGAGCACAGAGAAGAGAGAGAATAATTCTTTTAAACTTGCGTTCACTTCTCCAAACGGACTAGGCGAAATCGAAGCTCAGACTGTTTTGCTGGCAACAGGTGTGCGTGAACGTCCGCGCGCGGCGAGGATGGTTCCGGGAACACGTCCACAAGGGGTTTATACAACGGGTTCGTTGCAGCGCTTTGTGTATCAGGAACATTTGCCGGTTGGGAAACATGCGGTCATTGTCGGCGCAGAGTTGGTGAGTTTGTCCGCTTTGATGACACTCAACCATGCGAATATCAAGTGCGTGATGATGACAACAGAAGAGTCAAAGCATCAAATTGAATTCCCTTATGTGGTTATGAAATGGGCGGTAGCGGATATTTTCACGCACACGCCGATCATAACAAACACCCGCATCACAAACATTTTTGGACATAAACGTGTTGAAGGAATTGAACTGACCCACGGGAATGGTCAAATCGAAAATGTGGAATGTGACACGGTCATCTTTACTGGTAATTGGATTCCCGAAAATGAGATGGCGCGGCTCGGCGGGTTGACAATTGACCCGATCACACGCGGCCCGAAAATTGATACTGAGTTTCATTCCTCTGTCACAGGTGTGTTTGTAGCGGGAAATTTATTGCGCGGTGTGGAGACGGCCGATCATTGTGCGCTTGAAGGGATCAAGGCAGGCAGAGCCATTGCAAAAGTATTTAAAGTGATATGATGAAATGCTGGTGATATAATTTGCTTTGCCCACAACATTTTATTCAAGAATCAACCCTGTTGGTTTTTGGAAAGGAGATAACCATGGCAAATAAAGAGCAAGGCAAGAACAAGGAAAAGAAAAAGAAGAAGAAGGAAAAGCCGGCGCCTCCCAAGAAGTAACCCAATCGTTTAAGTTGATTTTTATACATCCCCCAGATCAGTATAGACTGGGGGATGTATTATAAAAACATCTCACGAAAAAATCAATTTATCTACACAAGCCCATCGTGATTGTATATTTCTTCTGGATCAGCTGTCGGGGTAGGGGAGGTAGTTTTTTGGCCGCATGAAAGTACATTTAATAAAAGCCAGCTTTAATAGATACCTTACTTCCTTTTTTACCCATCATTTATTCTGGCTTCATTATGCAAATCACCCAATGGGGGAGAGCGGTTTTTCCAAATCAAACTCCTACACTCTTGACTTTATCTACATCATTCGATATAATTTCTAGTAGATAGAATGACATGAAAACAGAGATAAACCACTTCCTGGACACGTTTGACCGCTCTCCAAAGACTATTTTCGCATATCGAAATAGCCTCGTTCAATTTACCAAGGTTGTAGGTGAAGATGCGGAATTGAACACAGAAACATATATCAAGTTTTTAATTTCACTCAAGCATAAGTCCCCTTCCACACAAAGGGTTTACAGAACCGCTGTCTTGAAATTCTACGCATTTTGCAAAGCTGGCAATTGGGCCGAGTTGAAAGAAGCTACAGAACATTACACGCGCAAGTCTGGAAAACGGATCGTCAACTTCAATCGTGAGGCACTTGAGCAAGTCATTGCTCATTGTGACATGTTGCGTGGAGATTTGTTCGCTTTGCGCGATCGCGCCTTTGTCCTAACACTAGTAGATACAGGTTTGCGCATCTCGGAAGCCTGTGCGCTAAAACGCGGAGATATTGATTGGCAGGAATGTCGCGCAATTATTATTGGAAAAGGCGATAAACAGGCCGTGATTCGTTTCTCTGATCGTTCCATTCAGGCGCTGAAAGATTATCTACACGCAAGAGCAAACGTAGATCCGAATTCACGCAAACCCCTGGCTTCTCAGCCCCTTTTTGCTCGGCACGATATAACTGCAAGCAAAAGCGTCAAATCAATCAGCGCAGGCGGAATGTGGAAGGCAATCAAGGACAGGATGACAGAGGCAGGTGTTGATCGTCAACTCGTTAGAATTCATGATTTTCGACATTATTTTGTAACAATGACCTATCTTGCCAAAGGAAACTTGAAACTCTCTCAGGAACTTGCCCGACATGAAAGCATCTCCACCACTAATCGTTATGCCCACTTTGGTGGAGAAGCCGATATTGCTTATGATGAAATATTCAACAAGAAAAAATAAGAGGGAATTATCATAGGCTTAATTTACAAGCACAAACTCCCCTCCCCTTTTTTACCCGCGTGGAATTGTAAAAAATAATGGAGATAAAATGAACGCATTAAAGTTTTCCGAATTCTATGAAGGCAATTTCGAGGATATAGGTTACGAATTATATTTTGTAAAAGATACAGACAATAAACCAATGTACATCGGCATCTCTCTAAATTCGATTTGGCATCGATGGTTTGGGGAAGGCGCTAGCCATATGGATACCAATGCAAGCGGTAATCTGTTCGGAACAAGCGTTATTGGTCAGGTAATCGAAAGACGTTTTCCAGATTCATGGGACTGGATGATTGAATTGTGGACAAAAGAAGATTGTCTGACTGAGTTAGGCAAAATATTAGAAGGGAGAAACACAAAAAGAATTAATATTGGAATTATAGAGCCTTTTATGATAAAAGAGTTTATGCCTATATATAATGTTATGCATGGTGGCGGAGGTCACGAAGACCCTTTGACTACGAAACGGCTAGACGATGCATATAAAAAGATATTTGAGTAAGGTATGAAAATTCATTCTTGACAAAATGAATTCAAAAAAAGGAATTTAAATTGATCTCAAGCATCGACTTTGTCATAACCAAATATTTAGATTCGATAAAACTAGATAGAAGTGAGCATACTGTCCGTGCTTACAAGAATGCGCTCAATGTTTTTCGCAATCTGTTGATCAAGGAATTGAAAGTCCCTCAAAATACACCCATTGAGAAATTAACCGAGAGTGACATATTGCCATTTGTTATATATTTAAACGAATTAGCGCCAGCAACAGAGAAACTATATTTACAGGCTTTAAAAGGGTTTTACGAATACGTGAACGCGGAAGGGTTTGCTGAGATCAATGTGTTACGTCTTCGTAATGTTATTCGTCAACGAGCAAGGCATTCTCCTAAGCGTATTCCAAAACTTGCGGTTAATGACATTGAACGCTTATTGGAATTTGTTGCTAACGAACAGAACCTCCAAGCTTCAGGCGAAGAAAACGAAACACTTCGTGCTGCTAGAGATCGTGCTTTTTTGCTAATCTTGGCAGATACAGGATTGCATGTACATGAAGCCTGTAATCTACGTTGTGCCGATATTAATTGGGAAAGCTCTACAATCATTATTAGTGGAAATGAAAAACAAGCTGTAATCCGGTCTTCGAATCGTTCCATGCGAGCGATCAAGGACTATCTTTCGCTTCGCGCCCAACTGGATGGCGGATCTGGAAAACAACTCGCAGCCCTTCCCCTTTTTGCCCGCCACGATAAAGGCGCAGGCAAAAAAATAAAGTCAATCACACCGACAACCGGCCGTAATATCGTTGCAGAGCGTGTGGAGCAAATTCTGGGAAAAGAAGCGGTCGGCAAAATTACCCCCCATTCCTTCCGACATTATTTTGTTACAACAATTCTACGCGCATCTGGGAATTTGAAACTGGCACAGGAACTAGCGCGCCACAGCAACATTCAAATTACACAGCGATACGCACACCTAAGTGACGACGAATTGGACAAAGGCTATTATGAAATCTTTGAAGGGAAAGAAACGGGATAGCTTATTTTATAAACATCACAAACGACTTAATGATATCCTGCATTTCCGTTACCACTAACTGGTCATCCAAGTTGACTGCCAATAAAGCTGTCTCTTCGCCAAGCTGATCTGTCTCACATTCAGCACATATCACGTTGGTTCTTTCATTTTCCTGCACACATATTTTGTCAGAACTGTACACCATTAAAAGCTCCTTTTGAATGAAAAATCCTTATATTATTAGTCGCTTTCAAAAGGGAAAGGTTACGCCCCCATCTGATTAAAGTTGCGTGAGCAGATTAATGAACGATCCGCTCGCTTCGTTCCTCGACGTAGGCCTGATACGCCTTCGAAAGCATTCCTGACCATTTCCCAACCCTCCCCTGCCCCACAGGCTTATTGTCAATGGATACGATCGGTACCACACCGCGCGAACTGGATGTGAGAAAAGCTTCGTGAAATTTTTCATCCACACGTGGTGAACGATAAATAATGGACATCCCCTGCCCTCTCGCAAGCCTCAGGATCGCGCGCCTTGTCACCCCAAGCAATATTCCGCGGCGGGCGGTTATCAGCGTATTGCCTATTATCGCGTAGAAATTGGATGTCATTCCTTCCAGAATATTTCCGTCTTTCGTTAGCAGTATCTCAAAAATATTCCTGCCCACCCGCTTGCGCTCTTCAACACTCGCTGAAATAAATCCCGTATCTTTTATGCGTGGAGAATTTCGCGCCAATTCCGCAGTGATCACTTTTATTCCGCTTTCATAAACCTGTTTTGAAAGCGGTAAAAACGGCTGGATGCCGACATAGATCATGCCGTCATTTTTGGTGAGTATCACCCGCACTCGCGATTCCATTGGCAGGTTTAGTTTTACAAGCTCGGCAACTCTGGCACGTAAAACTCCCACAGTAACAGACGGGGAAATTCCCTGTTCTGCCGCAGGAACAAATAATCTTTGCAGATGAGCACGCAGACCCATCACCTTTGTCCCGTTTGAACTTGTGCTGAATGTGGTGTAAAAACCTTGCGGCAATCCTCGCGTCATTTCATCAAGCGTGCTGGCCTGTATTTGGCATGGAATGTTTCCTGCCAATGTGATCTGAAATAAGAATATATCCATCCTTTGATTCTACACGGTTATATGGCATTTACCGTATAATTCGAAAAGAGCAGGTAATTCAAAAAAGATGATCGACAAAAAACCAAGTTACCAGCAAGCCACCCAACTCACCGCTAAAGACCTGCGGACAGTTGCCAAGACCGTCTCGGTTCATCAGTTGTCGCGCCTTTCATTGCCCGAGGTGGACGCGGTTGTCGACCTGATCTCAAAGGTTGTGCCGGCTGGCAATGTTCCAGGCATGATCCTAAGCGGACTAGCCCGCCTGCCCGGGCGCCGCATCCCCATTCAAAAGATGCAGCAGGATGTGAACGCCCTGTTCAGTGGCGTGGAACAAATTTTAGATTCAGCCATGTATGGCGCATTCTTTGCGGGTCCCGCCGCCATTATTTGGGGATATCAAAACTTACTGAAACTTGCGGGGAAAGATCCTGACTCCGCATTCCCTGAAGGCGCCTGGCAATTCTATGCGGGGTACGCATTGCGGGAAGATACAGCCCGCCACACAAACGAAACCCACGGATTTGATACTCTGCTCAATCAGCACAATATCCACCTAAGCGCAGTAGACCGCTTGACGGCGTGGTTCATGGCTTCTGTTATGTGCCTGCATCAATATAATCCCCTGCTGGAAAACGAATGGATGGAGCGCGTTTCCATTTCACTGCTGGAAGATTCAGATATTACACGAGCCAAGCACCTGTTTCGTGAGTGGGAAATACAACGTCCCTTCCGCCGCGAGGAAGATGCCGCCCATTACGATTACCCCGCCTATCGCAGATTTAAATTCGAGCAATTCCTAAAGAGCAATTTGAATTCCCTGCCGGCTTTGGCCTACAACAATTGGGAATCAAAACTAAAGGCATCCACGAAACAGGATATGGGCGCGTATCAGCATCAAATGTCCATTCTGGCCTACCTAGACCCAGGCCCTTACGGCGAGACCCGCATTCCATTCAGCTTGGAAAATGCGCAGATAGGAATCATCCATCGCGGCAGTTATTACCTCTTACCCATCTGCGAGCAGGGCTCCAGCAAGCCGATCGACGTGATGAATGCGCGGGCGCAAATCGCTGCCATGCTGGAATCCTCAATTTTAGCGCCGTCGAAACTATCATCACTTGCACAGATAAAACGTTCTGCGCTGCCGGGGCTGAGAAACAAGCTGAACCCGATGCTGGTCAATGATCTTGATAACCTGCGCTTTGCGCCGATCATTCTCTCTGCGGATGCGCGCTCACGTTCACTACCGCTTTCTGAACTGCGCCAGGCTGAGCGTGGAATTGGCTCCCACGCGCTGACAATATTCGATACGGGCGAAACTTTTGTATTCGATCAATCGCACATCTTTTTTGATGGCGCTTGGGGCACGGCCCTATCTGAGATCATGACGAATGAAGCATTATCGTGGGCAAGATATTTGAGTCTACTGCCCTCCCCTGCCCCTGCGCAGACCCGTGTATTTACATCCCTTACACTGCAGATAAAACCCGCAGACGCGGATCTTATACGACAAGCTGCTCATATATCCACTGAGGCAGGCGCGGAAACCGACAAGGTAAACCTGAGGGCGTGCCTCTCCTTGCGTAAACATTTCAAACAGAGAAATGACACGATCCAGCTAACCATTAACGATCTGCTTGTCTTGTATCGCGCCATTCATGCCGCAACCTATAAACCGTCACAAAGACTTCTGGATGAGATCAATAAACTCGCCGCAACCAAACCTGAGATCGCGGCGAATCTCCATCAACTGGTGGATGAGGCGAGCCGCACCAACCCTGCGATCCTGATTCCGATGGATGCCAGCCTCAAGGTCCCGCGTGAACGGATCTATCCGCTTAACATGGAAGTACCGCTCATGGAACTTAATCTGCTTGGGCTGCATGGGCAGACCATCCAAATGTTAGATGCGTATGAAGCTTCCACGGAAGATCGCCCCGCCATGTATTCAGGCTTTGACCATTTGCAAAGGCTGTATCTTGCGTCGCTGGCGGGCTTCGGCGCGTTTTTGTTCCGTGTAAAAGAGATCGCGACACAGGGACAAAGCGCAAGTGTCGGTGCGATAAAATTACTGGCGCACCTGCCGCTTCCGCTCCAGCGCCTGTTGGATAAAATTCCCGAACAGTTTGAATTGCTGAACAACATCCTGAAAGGGCGTGAAGTATTTTCAAATGTCGGCGCAGTTGTGCCGACCAGCACGTTGACGCGCTTTATGACCGCCAAGGATGACAATACCCAAAAGCAGCTTGCCTGGGGTGTGATGACGGACTCCAATTCAGTCATGCGCATTCATCTGCGTGATTTCCGCCCGCATGTGGCAACGTTATTGGCAATTGGCCGAAAGGACCTTGCGAACACGATCACCCAGGATTACCTCGATGCTTATGCCGAAGGACTGAACGCCTATATCCATGATCTTTCCCGCATCACACTCGCAAGCCAGGAAGCCATGCCCACATCCAAAACCAGAAAGCAGAATCCAAACGAAACATGAAAGATCCATTGATCGGCCAGCAACTTGCAAACTTTCGAGTGGAACGCCTGCTTGGGCAGGGCGGTATGGCCACTGTTTATTTTGGGCTTGATGTTAAGCTCCAACGCCCTGTTGCCATCAAGGTCATCGATAAACGCTACAAGAACGAACCCGCCTATGCCAGCCGCTTTGTGAATGAAGCGCGCATGATGGCAAAGTGGCGCAATGAAAATATCATTCAGATCTATTACGCCGACGATGCGCAAGGCTATTCCTATTACGTGATGGAATATGTGGACGGACAAGACCTATCGACGGTAATGTCTGCTTATACAGATGACGGGGAACTAATGCCCATCGCGGATGTTCTGCGCATCGGCAACGCCATTGCCAGTGGATTGGATTATGCCCATCGGCAGGGAGTGGTACACCGCGACATCAAGCCGTCGAATGTGCTGATCGCAAAAGACGGCCGTGTGTTGATTGGCGATTTTGGCATGGCGCTCGAAGTGCGCGACGGATCGTTGGGAAGCATTTTCGGGACGCCCCACTACATATCGCCAGAGCAGGCCCGAAGGTCGGCCGATGCGGTTCCACAATCAGACCTGTATTCACTCGGCATCGTACTCTATGAGATCCTGACGGGCTCAGTGCCATTCAATGACCCATCGCCCGCAAGCATTGCGCTTCAACATATTACCGAAACACCCCCCTCACCGCGCAGCATTAATCCAGAGATCAGCCCTGCAGTTGAATCTGTTCTGCTAAAGGCGCTTGAAAAAAATCCGCAAAACCGATTTCAATCTGGCGCAAAACTTATGGCCGCGCTAAGCGAAGCTTTTAATTCGGCAAACATACCGCCAAAACTTTCACTGCCTCCACTGCCTGTCGGCGTGCCCACCATAAGGCGAAGCGATATTTCCATCGAACAGATCGCAAAACGTGAAGCGCCAAAAGGAAAAGGCGGTAGCGCGCGCAAGCCCGCGCTTGAAGCGCCGCCAGCAGCCCAGCCAAGGAAGAAAAATAAATGGGCGTATATATTTTTGATCCTGCTTTTGGGGATCGGAGGCTGGTACTTTGCGAATAGCACTCCCTTCTTGATCGCAGCGACAGCCACTCCAACATTTACATCCCCGCCTCCCACCCTGACCGATGTGCCTGCTCTGCCGACCCAGACATTGCCCAAGCCTTCAGCGACTTCAACTCAAAAGATCGCCACAGCGACACCACAACCGTCACAGACATTGGTTCAACCCACCCACACCGCAACTGATCAACCAACAGCGACAGTCGTTGCTACAGTGACCGAGTCATCTCCAACCGTGGATGTGATCGCCATTCCCACCATTAAATATCCAAATGGAAATAACTTCACGCTATTCTGGAACGAAACAAGTTTTATGATATTAAATCGTTCACGCGCCCGCCGCAGTTATTCAGGTTTTACATTCGAGCGGCTGAATAATAACAGCGGACTGCCGACAGACCACTATTATGGTTATTACTGGTTTGATGCAAATATAAAATACCTGCCGTCAAGGGCCTGCCTGACGATAGAACTGTATGGAGATGAAGAGCACCCATACATCCGTTCATTGGATTGCATAAACGGTTACACGATCATCGCCTTGGCCCACTTTGAGAGGGAACAGGAAAGGATCTTCTGGACTTCAAAAGAAGGTTCCGATGAATTCCGCGTGCTGTGGCTGGATGAAGAAGTAGCCCACTGTAAAATCAGTGACAGCGTCTGCGAAATTTATATTCCATAAATTCAGAATTCACCAACTCGCCTTACGCAGACGAGTCGCTAAATAAAAAGGCATCTCGTAAAATGGGATGCCTTTTTATTTTCAACTTTGGAAGGGATGAACTATTTGTAGAAGTTTTCGTTGTCTTTGATGCTGGGACGCAAATCTACAAGTTCTCCAGCAGTTAACGCGCGGGTGGTTTCCAATACTATGCTTTCTCCATGATGATTGGTTGCTTCATAATGACCTGTCAATCCGATCTGGTTGATGAACTCCCCGCCTTTGGCTTTATAAGCGCCAGGTACTTCGTCCAATGGGAAAATCGCGTGGAATGGACATTCAGGCACGCATGCGCCGCAATCGATACAAGTACCTGCGTCAATGTAAAATGTGGGCCATTGCGATGCCGTCTCACCGGGTTGAATACATTCGACAGGGCAGACTGCCAAACATCCATTATCTCTCAGGCACAGGCTGGTAATTATGTGGGTCATATTATCTCCTTTGGTTTTTGGTATATCTACAAGTCGACTTCACGCAGGAAAAGTTACGCAATCCAAAAACACTAATACTATTTTAAGCCTGGCATTTCAAAGTGAAAATGGGACTGTCTCCAAATAAAAACAGTTGGATCTTTCTAGTCACCTGACACTTTAACAAATAAGAAGTTGATCGGCAAGGAAACCGGGTAAAGTTGTTTTACCACAAACCACTTTGCCTGGAGGTTCGGATGCCGATCAACGAGACCTATCGTACTTGGA
>JABFSL010000060.1 GCA_013140605.1 Anaerolineales bacterium | reverse complement strand
GAATGATCCTCTCCCATTGGGGCCATCACCACAGAAAAGAAGAACCAACTCCTGGAAAAATTTCAAGCATGGCAAAGCTCTTTACCAGCGAAGAACGTGATTTTTCCGAAACTTTCAACCGCACCCTATCAGAAAATCCCTCTTGACTCTAATCGAAATTTTTGCTATTATGTTATCGATAACATGTTATCGATAACATAATATATTAAATAAGGTTTTACCTTGATATTATCTGACCGAAGAAAACGAGTCACCATTAAAGATGTAGCGCAGGCAGCCGGCGTTTCTACACAGACTGTTTCGCGTGTAATGAATAAGTTTTCTTATGTTTCGGGGGAAACTCGCCAGCGTGTTGAAGATGTAGTAGAGCAATTGGGCTATCGCCCCAGTACTCTTGCACGCAGTCTAAGTCAACAACGCAGTTATACCCTGGGGGTTGTCACTTTTGGGTTGAAATACATTGGACCAGCCCGTACCCTCAATGGCGTAGCCGACAAAGCAGATGAACTTGGCTACATGCTTTTGATGAAGGAACTCGACAACTTCAATACAAATCGAATTGATGATGTAATCGATTCTTTGCTTGCCCGACAAGTGGATGGGATAGTTTGGGTGGCGCCAGAGATCGGAGATAACCATACCTGGGTTGAAGAACGTATGAATAAAATCCCTGTGCCTGTGTTATTCCTAGCCATGCAGCCACGCAATGGCATTTCCAGTGTTGCGACCGACAACTATCAGGGCGCGGTGCTGGCCATACAGCATCTGTTAGATTGCGGCAGAAAAAACATTGGGCATATTTCAGGTCCGCTGAGTTGGTGGGAAGCAGATGAACGCAAACGCGGCTGGAAGGAGACGTTGAGCGCTGCCGGGTTCGATGTTTGCGAGAAACGATGTGCTGAAGGGAATTGGTCATCTTCCAGCGGGGAGCAGGCCTTTATTCAACTGCTTGATTCGTTTCCAGAAATGGACGCGGTTTTTGTTGCCAACGATCAGATGGCTTTAAGTGTTTTACGGGAATCACACCGTCGGGGCATAAACGTTCCTGAAGAATTGGCTGTCATCGGTTTTGACAATATCCCTGAATCGGCTTATTTCCATCCCTCATTAACCACAATTTCCCAAGATCTTCAACTGCTTGGCGAACAGGCTGTCCAAAATATTGTGGAGATGATACAGGCTCGTCAGGAAAACCGACCCATTCCCGCGCAATCGATTTTTATACAACCAACGCTTGTTATTCGCGAAAGTTCAATGCGAATTTAAGTTTATTTTTCCCGTTCCTTTACTTGTTCACCCTGACAAAATGAGAACGGAATTAAAAGGAGGTGAGGCAACAGGGTTATAAAAAATTCATAGTAAGCAGGAAGGAAGTGCACCCCGGCAGATTGGCGTCTGAGGCGCACGTTCCAGGCAAGACAGTTCCACCAAAATAATGGTTATTCTATCTTGCCTAATTAGTACGCCAACATAACATCTTTTATCTACTACTAAGGAGAAGAAATGTCTAAAAAATTGCTTTACAATCTTCTAGCTGTTTTGATGCTTGCTAGCCTTGTGCTCTCCGCTTGTGGCGCCGCAGCCGCTACCGAGGCCCCTGCCGCGGACAAATTGCTGGTCGGCATTTCAATGCCCACCAAGAGCTCAACCCGCTGGATCTCTGATGGCGAAAGCATGGTCAAAGAATTCGAGGCCATGGGTTACGCTACCGACCTACAGTTTGCTGACAATGACATCCCCAACCAGTTGGCCCAGATCGAAAACATGGTCACCAAGGGCGCAAAGGTTCTCGTAATCGCGGCCATCGATGGCACAACCCTCTCCGATGTTCTCCAGAAGGCACATGACAGCGGTGCCATCGTAATTTCCTATGATCGCCTGATCACCAAGACAGCGAATGTTGATTATTACGCCACATTCGATAACTTTGGCGTAGGCGTTATTCAGGGAACCCAGCTCCTCGAAGGCCTTGGCCTGAAACCCGGCGAAAAGGCTCCCGCTGGCGTTGGCCCCTTCAACGTCGAACTTTTCGGCGGCTCCCCCGACGACACGAACGCCTTCTACTTCTATGATGGCGCCATGTCCGTCATCCAACCCTTCATCGACGACGGCACGGTCGTCATCCAAAGTGGACAAATGGGCATGGACAAAGTCGGCACCCTGCGCTGGCTTGCCGCTACCGCCCAGTCCCGCATGGACAACCTTCTGAGCGCATTCTACACCGACAAGAAGGTTGACGGCGTGCTTTCACCGTATGATGGTCTCAGCATCGGTATCCTCTCCTCCTTGAAGGGCGTTGGTTATTGCACTACTGATCTCCCCTGCCCGGTCGTGACCGGTCAGGATGCAGAAACTGCTTCCGTCAAGTCGATGATCGCCGGCGAACAACGCTATACCGTGTTCAAAGACACCCGCGTTCTTGCCAAGCAAGCTGCCAAGATGGCTGATCAGGCTCTGAAGGGTCAGACCGTTGAGATCAACGACACCACGACCTACGATAACGAGGTCAAAGTTGTACCTTCCTACTTGCTGATTCCGATCAGCATTGATATTAACAATTACCAGAAAGAATTGGTAGACAGCGGCTACATCAAGGCTGAAGATCTGAAATAAGTGTTTTACAGGGTGTGAGGGCAGGAATGTCCTCACACCCTCCCCTTTCATTGCAAGAGTATTTTTCGCTTTGTTCAAAAGCTAAATGTTGGAAAGCATTCGTTGGACTAAAAAATATTTTTTTTATATGGTCAGTACTTTCTCCTGCTTTTTGACCGAAGGTCCTGACAGGTTAATTACCCGATTTTAATGAATTGAATCATATTTCCTTGAAAAATTACCATATTGTATTAGAATCGCCCTCAAATTAAGATAATTTCACATTATGTAAGTCAAGGACCAAAACACCATGTCTGATGTCATTTTGGAAATGCGTAATATTACAAAGTTGTTTCCCGGCGTAAAGGCGCTTGATAATGTGAGTTTTAGCGTTAGGCAGGGAGAGATTCATGCCTTGGTGGGGGAAAATGGAGCGGGAAAATCAACTCTGATGAAAGTATTAAGTGGAGTTTATCCATACGGCACATATGACGGGGAAATCTATTATCAAGGCAAGGAATGCCGGTTTAGAGACATTACTGAATCTGAAAAAGTTGGGCTTGTTATCATCCACCAGGAACTTGCATTGATCCCTTTTCTTTCCGTGGCCGAAAACCTGTTTCTCGGTAATGAGCGCGCAAAAAACGGCGTGATCGATTGGAATGAATCCATTTCCGAAACTGCGGAATTGCTTGAGAGAGTGGGATTACACGAATCGCCTAATACGCTGATTACAAATATGGGTGTGGGCAAACAGCAGTTGGTTGAAATTGCCAAGGCATTGGCAAAAGAAGTTAAGCTTCTTATTTTGGATGAGCCCACAGCCTCCCTCAACGAAACCGACAGCGAGAAACTGCTTGAGTTATTGCTCCAATTTAAAGAACACGGCATTTCCTCGATTTTGATATCTCACAAATTAAGCGAAGTCAACAAGGTGGCCGATTCGATCACGATCCTTCGCGATGGAGCTACCATCGAAACTTTGGATTGTCGAAACGACCATATTACAGAAGACCGCATCATTCGCGGCATGGTGGGTCGCGATATGACACATCGTTTCCCGCCACGCGAAAAAAATATCGGAGAAGTTATTTTTGAAGTACGTGATTGGAATGTATATCATCCTCTCCATGAGGATCGCAAAGTAAGTACCAATGTAAATATTACCGTCCGCAAGGGCGAAGTTGTTGGACTTTCAGGATTGATGGGATCTGGAAGAACCGAGCTGGCGATGAGTATTTTTGGCCATGCCTACGGTACTCGTATTAGCGGTAAGGCATATAGAAATGGGACGGAAGTGGATATCAGCACCATTGATAAAGCCATTGATGCCGGAATTGCTTATGCAACTGAAGACCGTAAAGCGTATGGACTGGTCCTGATCCAGCAAGTCAAAAATAATATTACCCTGGCGAATCTGGAAGAAATTTCCACTCGTCAAGTGATCAATGAACCTCAAGAAATGAAGGTTACCAGTGAATATAGGGATAATCTTAATATTAAGTGCTCCAGCATTCAGCAACTGGCTGTAAATCTTTCCGGTGGCAATCAACAAAAAGTTGTGCTTAGCAAATGGTTGTTTGCAAGTCCGGAAATTTTGATTCTGGATGAACCCACGCGCGGCATTGATGTTGGAGCAAAATATGAGATCTATACCATTATCAATCGCCTGGTCAGCGAAGGAAAAGGGATCGTTGTAATATCATCAGAATTGCCGGAGATTTTGGGGGTATGTGATCGCATTTACGTGATGCGCGATGGGAAAATTGTCGGTGAAATGCCGGCCAGCGAAGCGTCTCAGGAAAAAGTAATGAAATACATTATGACACAACAAGAGGTAGTGGAGCAATGAAAACTCTGTCAACGCTTTTCAAAAACAATGTTCGCGAATATGGCATGTTGATCGCGCTCATCACGGTCATGGTATTCTTCCAGGTACAGACCGACGGCGTACTGATGAAGCCCGTGAATATAACCAACCTTGTTCTGCAAAACAGCTACGTCATCACCATGGCGATGGGTATGCTGTTGATTATCATCACCGGTGGGATTGACCTGTCTGTAGGCTCGGTCGTCGCGGTGATCGGCGCGCTTGCGGGTGTACTGATAGTCAGGTACGATGTCAATTGGGTTTTAGTCGTTGCCCTCTCCCTGTTGCTCGGCGCAGCCATTGGCGCTTTTCATGGCTATTTTGTTGCGTACTTAAAAATCCCCGCCTTCATTGTTACTTTGGCAGGCATGTTGATCTTTCGCGGTTTGACAATCGCTCTGCTGCGGGGAGAATCGGTCGGACCTTTCCCAAGAGGATTTCAAAATATAAGTTCCGGGTTTATTCCAGACTTTTTTCATTACGAAGGGCTGCATATTACCACCATACTAATTGGGGTGATACTTTCAGTTTTATTAATATGGCTGGATTTTCGTGGAAGAAAAAATCAGCAAAAGTATGGTTTTGAGGTAACTCCGTTCTATTTTTTTGTTATCAAAAATATTGCGATTACCACGGCAGTCATGGGCCTTTGTTATTTGATGGCTTCCTATAAAGGTATTCCGACTGTGCTTGTTCTCCTTTTTGTGCTGATCACATTCTATGCTTTTATCACCACTTCATCGGTGATTGGTCGTCGTATTTATGCGATGGGTGGTAATGAAAAAGCCGCCAGACTCTCGGGCGTCAACACGCCGCGCTTGTTATTCTATACATTTATCAATATGGGTGTTCTCGCTTCCCTGGCAGGCTTGATCGTTGCGGCCCGTTTAAATAGCTCCACGCCCAATGCCGGAGATGGTATGGAATTGGATGTTATCGCCGCCTGTTTTATCGGAGGCGCATCACCCATGGGCGGTGTCGGTAAAGTCATCGGCGCATTGGTCGGGGCTTTTCTTATCGGCGTTTTGAATAATGGCATGTCCATTATGGGAGTCGGCATTGATTGGCAAAAAGTTGTCAAAGGCATCGTGTTATTGCTCGCGGTTCTATTTGACGTCTACAACAAGAACAAGAACGCGTAATAAATAGCATCCCTGACGAGAGCAGTTGCTTCAACTGCTCTCATTCTCAACAAAAAGACTATATCAATATTTCTGTAAATTTTCCAAAAACAAAATATCCATATATCGGTTAAAGCGAATTAGGTTTTCGTAGGTACTATATTGCCAAAGGACAATTGGATGGAAGACATACTAAAACAATTACTTCAAGAAGAGCAGGAACTTCAATTCACGAGTTTCAATGAGACTTCTGCCTGGCAGATCGGCAGCCAGATGGCAGAGCACGCTATGCGCGAGGACCTCCCCATCACCATCGACATTCAGCGTGGAGAGCATCAACTTTTTCACGCCAGCATGCCAGGAACAGCCGCGGACAATGACGAGTGGATCAAACGAAAAGTACGTCTTGTGAATCGATTTGGTCATAGTTCGTTCTACATGGGGCAAATGCTCAAGAGCAAAGGCAAGAGCATCGAAGAAAGCTATCTAATTCCTGAAAGTGAATATGCCGCGCACGGCGGCTGCTTTCCTATTATTGTAAAAGACACAGGTATGGTTGGGACCATCACAGTCTCCGGGCTTCCGCAGGAGGAAGACCACAAACTGGTCGTGCAGTCGATTCGAGCATTTTTAGCCAAGGAGAAATGAGATGGGATCGAATCCAGTAATTGACATGTTGGGACGCAGACTGCGATTGGCAGTCATCGGCGGCGGATCTGGATCGTTCATCGGCGCAATGCATCGGCAGGCTGCGCGGCTGGATGATCGCTATCAGATTGTGACAGGCATCTTTTCGTCCGACCCTGCCAAGTCGAAGAAAGATGCGATGGAACTTGGGATGGACACCAACCGCATCTATCCAAGTGTCAAAGAATTGCTTGATGCCGAATCCTCGCGCAAAGATGGCGCGGACGTGATCGCCATCATGACCCCGAATGATAGTCATTATGATTACGCCATGTGGGCGCTGGAACGCGGGTTCGATGTCATTTGCGATAAGCCGATGACCAATACACTTGAAGAAGCCGAAGCCCTACACAAGAAAGTACAAGAGACGGGCCTGGTCTTCTGCCTCACTCACAATTACACGGGCTACCCGATGGTGCGTCAGGCGAAGGCAATGGTCGTGGATGGGCAGCTTGGCACGATCAGACTCGTTCAGGTGGAATATGTTCAAGGCGGCAAAGCAGATGAAAGCAAGCCTGATCCGTCCACATCGTGGAGATTCGATCCAGTTCGCGGCGGTCCATCTTTGGTGATGGGCGACATCGGTTCGCACGCGCATAATTTGGTCCGCTTTATTACTGGGCTCGAAATTGTGGAGGTCGCTGCGGAGATCGGCAATATCGTGCCAAACCGAGCGGTACATGATTACGGCGGCGCGTTGCTGCGTTTTGAAAATGGTGCGCGCGGCAATTACTGGGTGACGCAAGCGGCAGCGGGCGTGGAGAATTGTCTGCGCATTCGCGTGAGCGGCACGAAAGGCTCACTGGAATGGATGCAGGAATTTCCGCAGGCGCTGACCTTCAAGCCATTGGGCGCGCCCTCGCAAAACAGAACACCCAACGGACCTGGCACACTCCCATTATCAAAACATTCATCACGCATTGTGGCTGGGCATCCCGAAGGATTTCACGAGGGCTTTGCCAACATCTATTCCGATGCAGCGGAAGCGATTGCTGCAAGAAGGTCGGGAAAGACACCCGATCCATTGGCGCTTTATTTCCCGAACTCGTTCGATGGCTTGATGACCTTGCGATTTGTCTTTAGCGCAATTGCATCCAGCAAAGCCAACGGTCAATGGACAAAATGCTGATGAATACCGACCGTGGACGATGGACCGTAGACCACGGACAGTTGTCCGTGGTCTACGGTCCATCGTCCAAAGAAGCAGGTGAGTATGTCTAACAACATCATCCTCGTCACTGGCGCGACAGGCAAAGTGGGGCAGACATTTATCAATCGCCTGCTGGCAGATTCCAATTTCAACTCGTTCACGGTTCGGGCGTTGTGCCATAACCGTGAACTTCCCCCTCACCCACGCATTCAAAACATTCATGGCTCCATCGAACATCGCGACCTCGTCGAAAAAGCGATGGATGGTGTGACCCACGTTCTGCATCTGGCAACGGTGAAAGAAACGCCCGAGCAAATTATGGATGTGGCGGTCAAAGGTCTCTTCTGGCTGCTCGAAGCCTGCCGCACCAGCAAGACCTTCAAGCAGTTCATCATGGTTGGCGGCGATGCGGGCATGGGGCATTTCGTTTATCCGCACCCCATCCCCGTCACTGAAACGCAAAAACATTCCGCCTACCCTGGCTGTTATGCGCTTTCCAAAGTTATCGAAGAAGTGATGCTTGAGCAGTATTACATCCAATACGATCTCAACGGCTGCTGCCTGCGCGCGCCGTGGATCATGGAAAAGGACGATTTCAAATATCAACTCTCCTTTGGTGAGGATGTCTTCGGCGGTCCGCGCTGGCGTGATTTTGTGGATGAGAAAACTGCGGATGAATATATGCGGACGCAGACCATCCCGATCATGCTTAATCTGGAAGCTGTTCCCGTTAAAAGAAACTTTGTCCACGTTGACGATTTGGTCAGCGCCCTGCTGCTCGCAGTGGACAACCCCAAAGCCCGCCAGCAACTCTTCAACATCTGCATGGACGAACCCGTGGACTACGGCGAGATGGGCAAATATTTGAATTCAACTCGCGGCTTCCCCACCGTGGAGATCAAAACCGAATTCCACTCCACATGGCTCGATAACACCAAAGCCAAGTTTTTACTCGGCTGGCGTCCCGAATATGATTTGAGAAAATTAATTGACACCTCATTTGACTACGTGCGCGCGGAGAATGACCCGCGCAAGATTTGGTACCCAGGATAACTTTGTCATGCTGAGCGATAGCGAAGCATCTCTTAGATAATCGTAGAGACCCTTCGCTGCCGCTCAGGGTGACATGTATGAAGGAGAAGAATATGGATAAAAATGAAATCAAAAAATCAATCGAAAATGGCAAGACTGTTCTAGGCATCGAACTCGGTTCCACGCGCATCAAGGCAGTTCTGATCGGCGAAGACCATTCTCCCATCGCATCGGGAAGCTACGAATGGGAAAACCAATACGAAAACGGCGTCTGGACATACAGCCTCGAAGACGTTTGGAAAGGCTTGCAGGAAAGTTATCAAAACCTAAGCAAAGAGGTCTCTGAAAAATACGGCGTCACGCTTAAGACCGTCGGTGCGATGGGATTCAGCGCCATGATGCATGGCTATCTGGCGTTCGACAAAAACGATAATTTACTTGTCCCATTCCGCACCTGGCGCAACACCATGACAGGACAAGCCGCTGAGAAACTCACCGACCTTTTCCAATTCAACATTCCGCAGCGCTGGAGCATTGCTCATCTTTATCAGGCGATATTGAACAAGGAAGCGCATATCAAAGACATCAGCCACCAGACCACTCTGGCAGGCTATGTACATTGGAAGTTGACGGGGCAAAAAGTGCTGGGTGTTGGTGAAGCCTCAGGCATGTTCCCCATCGACAGCCAGATCAATGACTACGACAAAAAAATGCTTGGGCAGTTCAATGACCTCCTCAAAGCAGAGAAAATATCTTGGACATTGCAAGATATCCTGCCCAAAGTTTTAGGTGCTGGCGAATCCGCTGGCACGCTGACCGAAGAAGGCGCGAAACTGCTCGACCCCAGCGGAGGACTCAAGGCTGGGATTCCGCTCTGTCCGCCTGAGGGAGATGCAGGCACGGGCATGGTAGCAACCAACAGCGTGGCAGAGCGAACGGGCAATGTCTCGGCTGGCACATCCGTCTTCGCCATGATCGTGTTGGAAAAGGCGCTGTCAAAACTTTATCCCGAAATTGACATGGTCACAACTCCCACAGGCAAACCCGTGGCGATGGTCCATGCCAACAACTGCACCTCTGACCTCAACGCCTGGGTGGGGCTCTTCCACGAATTTACAGACGCGCTCGGCTTGGAAATCAGCCAGTCCAAACTGTTTGAGATGCTTTACAAATCAGCGCTTGCGGGCGATGCTGACGGCGGCGGATTGCTTGCCTACAACTATCTCTCTGGCGAATCCATCACGGATTTGACCGAGGGACGCCCATTATTCATCCGCACCCCTGAAAGCCGCTTCACTTTGCCGAACTTTATGCGCACGCACTTATTCTCATCTGTGGGCACGTTGAAGATCGGCATGGATATTCTCTCCCAGGAAAACGTAAAACTTGACCAATTGCTGGGTCATGGCGGGTTCTTCAAAACAGAAGGTGTCGGGCAAAAAATCATGGCAGCAGCGATGAATACCTCCGTCTCGGTGATGGAAACCGCGGGCGAAGGCGGTGCATGGGGTATGGCTCTGCTTGCTGCGTACGTGCTCAATAAAACTGGAAATGAAACACTCGAAGATTATTTGAATGGCAAAGTGTTTGCCAACGAAAAAAGTTCCACCATTGCACCTGACAAAAAGGATGTGGATGGTTTTGCGACTTTCATGGAACGCTACAAAGCAGGTCTTGGCATTGAGCGCGCTGCCGTGGAAGGAATGAAGTAAATAAGTTCCGTCATTGCGAGGGCGACGCTTTTTCGCCCGAAGCAATCTCCTCATCAAATGGGAGATTGCTTCGTCGCTCACTACCGTTCGCTCCTCGCAATGACGAGTGGAGAATAATATGTTGAAGAAACTGAAAGAACAAGTATTTCAAGCAAATCTACTGCTGCCAAAACACGGACTCGTCACCTTCACCTGGGGCAACGTCTCTGGCATTGACCGAGAAAAAGGTTTGGTCGTGATCAAACCTTCTGGTGTCGCCTATGAGACGATGAAAGCAAAAGATATGGTGGTAGTGGAGTTGGAAACAGGTAAGGTCGTGGATGGCGAACTTAAGCCATCTTCCGATACACCCACACATCTGGAACTGTACAAAGCCTTCCCGAACATCGGCGGCATCGTCCACACCCATAGCCGTTGGGCGACAAGTTTTGCGCAGGCGGGTCGCGGTATTGCAGCACTCGGCACCACACATGGCGATTATTTTTACGGCGAAATCCCCTGCACAAGAAAAATGACTGT
>JABFSL010000082.1 GCA_013140605.1 Anaerolineales bacterium | reverse complement strand
TGATCTGGCTCACCAGCAAGTATTGACAATAATCCAAACGGGTTACTCGTTCCTTTTTCGGCATCATTTCATAACAGTAATGGCTTTTTGTTCAACCGTCAACTTTTTCATCTTGCGTAAGTCCTAACACAGGAAGGTTACATGTCTTGAGAATCGTCTGTCTGCTTTGAAGACTGAAGGAAGCGGCTCGCTAATTGTTTTAACTGCGCAAAGCTGACGGGCTTTAATAATACAAGTTCGGTTTGGAACTGCAAGCCGCTTGCAAATGCATTATCCGCTGTAGCTAGAATCACGCGCGTAGCGGAAAGTCTTGGGTCAGTGCGAATCTGATTTAGGATAATGCTCCCATTTGTATTGGGCAAATGCAGGTCTAAAATAACCATATCTGGAACAATGTGCTTTAGGCGCTCTACTGCAACTCCACCGTCAAAAATGGATTCAGTCCCATAACCGGCCTGATCCAATGCAGTGGTGAAGACCAGATTTTGATCTTCATTATCTTCAATGATCAAGGCAAGTGGTTTTGTCATTTCCGGGGATACTCCTTTTATATACTATTCGCCTTTTTAAGAGGAAGCAACACTGTAAAAACGCTACCCTGTCCAAATTTGCTTTCCAACTTTACGGAACCATCCATGGCATCCACTAGTTGCCGAACAATGGATAACCCCAACCCGACCCCTCCATAACTTCGGCTTGTGCTTTCATCTGCCTGACGAAACGGCTCAAAGATATAGCTCTGATCTTCCGGCGAGATACCCATTCCTGTATCTTTTACCTGTAACATCCAGTGTGAATTTTCTTCACCATGCAAAATAATCGTGACACCACCTGTTTTTGTAAACTTGATCGCATTGACCACCAGATTGGACAGAATCTGTTCGATCCTGCCCTCATCACCAACGATCATCTCCGGCAGTTTTGGATCCACCTTGACATGCATGGATAATCCTTTTTGCAAGGCCAAAGACAAATAATTCGAATGCACTCTCTTTGCGAGAGTCTCAGGCGAAAAAAGCTGTTGCTTCAAAAGCATTTGTCCGGACTCTATATGAGAATGATCCAGAAGCTCTGAAAAAACATTCCTTAAAGCCAGCGCATTATTGCAGATGCGCTGAACAATATCCTCTTGCGGTTTGGAAAGAGGGCCATAAACAGTTTGTTGTAACATCTCCGTCATGCCCAACAATGCTCCCAAGGGGGTCCTAAGTTCATGGCTCATGCGGGCAATAAATTGAGATTTAAACTCGTTTGCCTCAGTCGCTTTGCGGGCCATGGCTTCAACTTCTTTAATCTCAACTGTATAGCGGCTAATGGCAATTTGTAACGCACCACGGATACGTTCCTGCTCGGCAAGGATGAGCTTATCCCGCGCATCGATGAAGCCAAGAATCACCAAATTTAAATAGGTATCGGTGGCATCCAGGGCCTGTGGAATTTGACCGCCTTCGAAAATAGTCAGAACAAATCGCCGCGTGGTTCTACCCAAGGCTAAAATTGTTTGTTCACTCAACCCTATTTGACAGAGTACTATTCCATGCTTCATTGCTGTTGAAGATATCGGAAGGAGGAAACCGTTAATCAACGCATCTGCTTCCTGTGCGGCAATACGCCCTATCTCGCGAGGATGTACCTCGGTACGATTGGTAAACATAGTGCCCAGCAGACTCTGCCGATAGCGGCTAACCAGATCAGCGCGATTGGCATCCACTCGCTGTGCAAGTTGGTTCAGCAGCTCGTCAGGTTGATTTTGGTCGGTAGTTTCCATTAATGGCCTGTTTTAATCGGATCCGCGTTTAGGAGAGTTGCGTATATATTCCAATTCGATAAGATGATTTTTTTCCAGGTTTTGCATGAACCCTTGCATTAGTGAATTTTGATAGGCATGTACTGTTTCAAGCATCGGGGCGATTTGATCACATTCCAGGTTTAGCAAAAAGAACCGACGTGTAGCATGACCCAAATGCAAGACTGCTTGTAGATCCAGACCTATTTGATATAGCTGACTACCGCGTTCTACCCCAGAAAATTCTGGTTGACTTAGGAAGTTGAAAAACGCCCCAGCCTCGTCTACCGCAATATCCTTTAATATATTGGGCCGCACTTCGGCGCGATTTGTAAACAGGGTTTCACGCAACGCTTGCTGGTAATAACCAATTAATTCGGCCTTGTTGGCATCCACTTGCTGCACAAGCAATGCCAACAAGGCGTCAGTTTGTGATGAGATTGAGTTTTCCATTAGGTTTACCCGCAGGATGCAATTTTCGTTATTTGGTCAGATAACCACCATAACCGCCGCCCATGGGGCCGAAAGCCGTCACATCTTCTTTACCTAATTCAGATTTATCAAAACCATTCCATTCCAACAATGGAATAAAACCTTCCTTTTCCAACTTCCAAGGTTTGAGCAGTTCCTCACATTGTTTTAGAGACCGTATAGATAGATGATTGCCCATTTGCTCGTAAATATTTAACACTTTGATCATAGCAGGATCCTGGAGGTTGATATCGGCTGCCTGTACGTTGAATGCAAGACAACTGCCAGGGGCGGCCCAATCGTACAGGAATTTTGCGGCATGGGCAATATCGTCATCCGTCAAAAACAGGCTGACGCCCCAGTAGACTAAAGCCACCTTACGCCGTCCTCCTAATAGTGTCTGTACCTCGGGCTTGTTAATCAACTCCTCGGGGCGACGGGCATCGCTTTGAAAAAAGTACGTGTTTGGGGTGTTCTCCAAAATTTCGTGAGTATATTCGACAACCACCGGATCGTAATCAGAATATATGACGGTCGTTTCAGGCTTGACTTTTAGATGAAGATGGTCATTTGTTGGCAAGCCTGACGCGAAATCAATAATCACATCAAATCCGCGCTTCTCAGATAATTCTACTGCGATATCCTGTAAGGGCCAGCGTTGCAAGCGCATATATTTTGCTGTGAAAGGCAGAAGACTGAGTATTCTCGCCGCCGCCTGGCGATCCACCTCAAAATTGTGATGACCACCTAGAAAATAGTCATACATTCGACCGGCGGAGGGCTTGCTAGTATCAACAATATTATCTTGAGACATATGGTTTTCTCCTTATTGATTTATAGTTAATTATATAATTATCATGACATATTATACAGAAATTTGCATATTTGCGTCCTTACTAAAACGCAAGGATGCACCATTATTATCGCAATCTCATTCCACACTGCAATCCACCCCATCCCAAAAGGCTAATTGAACAACAAAAAGATGTGCACAGACATTAATTCCATACTCATCTTCTCATCAAACCCATTATTTCCTGCAAAAGCAATGTCAACCCAAACTCTTAGATCTCCCAACAACTCACTACTTTACATACTCATGAAGTTGATTATCCACTGTGAGGGTGTGATGCACGATCCAGCGCGCGAGTTCGACAATAGTGTCGTGTAAGACCGTTGTATCCGAATCCGTCATGTTCTTCCAATGCTCATAAAGCTCCCCGAACCTGATCCGATATTCATCATGAGCTTTTTTATTCTCTTCCAAAACGTGGCAGTGATATTTATCCATGATCTGTTCTTCATGATTGAAATGCCATTCCGCATAATATTGAAGGAAATCCAGAATGCCACCGATCTTTTCCCTGTCAGCTCCGCCTGCCTCAGCCTCGACAAGCTCATTGAATTTACCAATCAGTTCGCGATGCTGGTCATCTATATCTGAAACACCGGTTGTCATGGCGCTATTCCATTCAAACATAATGTACTCCGTTAATGATTTCCATGAAATAATATTTTGCTGTTTATTAATTTGAATCAGTATAGCATGACGATTCAGCCCCTTGTCCTTACAAACACCTTTGAAATTTTGTCGCTCTGGCAGTTCGGAATTCGTCAATTCCCCGCGGTGTCAAATGATAGAATCCAAAAAGGAGACATGCCCATGACCATCCACCTACTCAACTGCTTCACCTGCAACGCCCATATTCCATTCAAAATGAAAACAGGCACGCTCTGCCTTTTCATTGAAACGGATCAGGGTCCAGTCCTCGTGGATACAGGACTCGGTACGCGCGACTATTCTGACCCGACCTGGTTCACCAACTTCTTTCGCGTCATCACAGTCATGCCATTTGATGTCAGAGAAGCGGCAGTTCACCAAATCCAAAAACTTAAGTACAAACCCGAAGATATACAACACATCATCCTCACCCACATGCACTTCGACCATTGCAGCGGCCTGCCCGATTTTCCGCACGCAAAGATTCATGTCCATAAGCGCGAATACGAATCATTTACCAACGTCAACTCCCGCCACTGGAGCAGAGCCGCCTACATTCCGCGCAACATTGCCCACCGCCCCGAAGTTGCACTTTATGAAATGATAGACTCCAGGTGGTATGACTTTGAATCCATTCGACTCCCTTTTTCGCCGGAGATGTACCTCATCCCTCTCTCTGGTCATTCGCCCGGGCTATGCGGATTGGCGGTTAAAACCGGGGCAGGCTGGCTTTTCCACGTTGCCGATGCGGGCGTAGACATCCAAAACAACATCGCGCCAGACTGGCTCATCCGCCTCATGCTCGGCCCCCACTGGCCGCGCCTGCGCCAATTTGCATTGACACATCCCGAAGTCACCCTCACCGCCAGCCACATGTATCGTGAATTCTTCCTTCTGCACAAAATAATAAGGTAATCGATGAACAATCCAAATGATTTTAGCCGTGACGCATGGAACGCCAACGCCGAAAACTGGGATGAAAGAATGGGCGATAATGGAAATGATTTTTTCAACATATTATGCTGGCCTGTTCTCGCATCTTTTCTTGACCTGAAACCTGATTCGCACCTCCTGGACATTGCCTGTGGTAACGGATTGACTACACGCAGACTCGTAGAACTCGGTGCTCAAGTCACAGCCTTTGATTTCTCATCCAAACTTATCGAGTATGCCAAAGCTCGCACTGCCAAATATGCATCAAAAATTACATATCACGTTATAGACGCTACGAATGAATCCCAGCTCCTCTCCCTTGGCGAAGGCAAATTTGATTCTGCGCTTTCCAACATGGCGCTATTTGACATGGCGGATATTCAACCGCTATTTCGCGCCCTGCCCAAATTACTAAAACCAAACGGAACTTTTGTTTTCAGCATCACCCACCCCGCCTTTAACAACGCTTCCTCCATGCATGTGATGGAAGAAATGGATGATGATGGCGAGATCAAGACCGTGTACTCCATCAAAGTCTCACGTTACATGACTCCCCATCATCAGCGTGGACTTGCCCTTCGAAACCAACCCAAGCCTCAGATTTATTTTGAACGCCCGCTCCAGTACTATCTCAACATGGGTTTCCAAAATGGATTCATCCTCGATAGATTTGAAGAACGTGCATTCCCACCTGAAATTCAGCAAATGACCCCGCTTGGCTGGGGAGGAAAATTCAGCGAACTGCCCGCTGCCATCGTCGCAAGGATGAGATTGGTTTCGTGAATTTCGTTTATCTCCTCATCGAATTCCTTGACGAGTTGGTTTTCGGCCTCGGCGAAACCGCCTGGCCGCTCATCCGCACTGACCTTCATCTCACCTATACCCAGATCGGTCTGCTATTAAGCGTGCCAGGTATTGTTGCAGCCTTCATCAAACCCTTCCTCGGCATTCTTGGTGATGTATGGAAGCGTCGCCTGCTCATCCTTGGGGCGGAATCTTTTTCACATTCTCGCTTGTTCTCACAGTGATCAGTAAAAGTTTTCTTCCTTTATTAATTTCATTCATAATTTTCTTCCCAGCCTCAGGCGCATTCGTCAGCCTCTCGCAAGCCACATTAATGGACTCTGCTCCCGAACGCCACGCGCAAAACATGGCGCGCTGGACTTTTGCTGGCTCACTAGGAAATGTATTCGGCCCAATCCTGCTTGGCTTGTTCGTCTATTTTGGTCTCGGCTGGCGTGGAGCGTATCCCCTCGTAGCGGCGGTTTCAGCACTTTGCCTATTGCCGCGTTTCGCCTCGTCCCGCCCGACGATAAATCCATCTCCCACCTGCCAAGTTTCAAAAGTGTTTTCGACGGATTTCGTTCTGCCCTCTCCGCGCTCAAACGCCGCGACGCGGACGCGTGGCGTTGGCTGCTTCTGCTTGAAGCGTCTGATCTTATGCTCGATGTTTTCCTTGGATTCCTTGCGCTCTACTTTGTAGACGTTGCGCACTCCACTCCAACGCAGGCAGGCATCGCAGTTACCGTTTGGCTCACACTCGGCATGTTGACCGACTTTATCTTTATCCCATTTATTGACCGTCAGCCAGACAGCATGAAATTCCTTCGCAGAACTGCGGCGCTTGAATTGTTCGCCTTTTCAATTTTCCTGCTCGTTCCAGGTTTCATTCCTAAATTGATTGCAATTGTCTTCGTCAACATTTTCAACACAGGCTGGTATCCCATTTTGAAAGGCAATTTGTATTCCGCGCTGCCCGGGCAAAGCGCCAGCATCATGGCCATTGAATCAGTCACGACGCCAATCGCAGGGAGTGACTAATTGCGTGGGCTAACCACGAAGGCACGAAGCCTCCAAGCCACTAAGAATCCTTTGAGTCTCTGCGGCTTTGAGTCTTTGTGGTAAATAAAAGCCCATTCTTTTAGACACTCCCCAATCGCAAAACTTCTGCCGCTTTTCGTTGGCCTGCTTGCAGATCAATTCGGTTTGGGCATCGCCATCTGGCTCTTGTTACTTGGCCCGCTTGCCCTTATCATTGGCCTCCCCCGCCATGACAACTCCTAACATCTCCATCTACATCCACATCCCCTTTTGCAAACACCGCTGCGCCTACTGCGACTTCAACACCTACGCAGGTCAGGAAGATTCGATACCCGCATACGTAAAAGCTTTAATCAATGAGATCGAATTTGTTGGACATCGCGCCGAGCAGATGAACATCCACACTGTCTTCTTCGGAGGCGGGACTCCTTCGCTTCTTTCCGCGCCGCAATTTGATTCCATACTACGGGCATTACGTTCCGCCTTCACATTTATCGCTGACGCGGAGATCAGCATCGAAGCCAACCCCGGCACGATCTCACCAGAAAAATTAAACGGCATTCGCGAAGCAGGAATCAACCGCATCAGCTTCGGCGTGCAATCTGCCAACACCGAAGAACTGCGCATGCTCGAACGCATCCACGATTTTTTCACCGTCATCGAAGCCGTATCTACTGCCCGAAAAGCAGGCTTCGACAATCTCAACCTCGACCTCATTTACGGCCTGCCTGAACAAACTTCATCCACATGGCAGACCACCCTCCAACGCATCGTTGACCTGCATCCCGAACACATCTCTGCCTACGCGCTGACTCTCGAACACGGCACGCCCTTTGGACGCTGGTCATCGAAAGGACTGCTTTCCCTTCCCGACCCGGACCTCGCGGCTGAAATGTACGAATACGCTGAAGAATTTTTGGAACGCAATGGGTATGTGCATTATGAAATATCAAATTGGGCAGTGGACGGTAGACCGCAGACCGTTGACCGTTCTTCATCGTCCGCCGTCCATGGTCTACCGTCTCACGCATGTAAACACAACCTCCAATACTGGCAATCCCTCCCCTATCTCGCTTTCGGCGCAGGCGCACACGGATACGCCAATGGCTATCGTTACTCAAACGCATTGAGAATAAAAACATATATTGAGCGATTAACTCTGCCTTCTGCCTCCAGCCTTCTGCCCTTCCCCCTCTCCCCTGCCACTGTCAACCAGCACAAACAAACATTGAAAGACGATATGTCCGAGTATATGCTGAACAATCTCAGGCTAACAAATGCCGGGGTCGCAGAATCAGATTTCAGATTAAGATTCGGAAGCGGGCTTTTGGATGTCTATCCAAAGGAAATTGAAGAGCTTGTCAAAAATGGGTTGCTTGAAGTCAAAACCTCCGAGGTCTTGGAGACCTCGGAGGTTTACAGGCTTACCAAACGTGGAAGACTATTGGGAAATCAAGTCTTCATGCGGTTCGTCTAATTTATTTCTTCTTTGCAACTTTCTTGACAGCCTTTTTGGTGACAGCCTTTTTAGCAATAGGCTTCTTCGCAACGACTGGTTGATGCTTCAACGCTGCATGAGCCGCGGCCAAACGCGCAATCGGCACTCGGAACGGGGAACATGAAACGTAGTTATTACCGATCATGTGACACCATTCAATTGAATTAGGATCGCCGCCGTGTTCACCGCAGATACCAACCTCAAGGTTCGGGCGGGTCTTGCGGCCTTCGTCAATCGCCCATTGCATCAGCTTGCCAACGCCTTCGCGGTCAATCGTTTGGAAAGGATTCGTTCCGAGAATGCCCTGCTCCTGATAGGTGATGAGGAAGTTGCGTTCAGCATCGTCACGTGAATAACCATAGGTCATTTGTGTGAGGTCGTTGGTGCCGAAGGAGAAGAACTCGGCCTGTTTCGCGACTTCCTGCGCGGTCACTGCGGCGCGGGGAATTTCGATCATCGTTCCGAATTTATATTCAAACTTGATCTTCTTTTCCGCCATGACAGCAGAAGCGATGCGCAGTAGGCGGGGCTGGATCCATTCCAATTCCTTGACCGTGCCTGTGAGCGGGATCATCACTTCGGGCTTCACGATAATTCCACGCAAGGTGCAGTCTGCGGCGGCTTCAAAGATGGCGCGAACCTGCATCTCCACGATCTCAGGCATGACAATGCTTAAGCGCACACCGCGCAAACCCATCATGGGATTCGATTCGTGCATTCCTTTGATGGATTCAAGCAAATCTTCCTTTGCTTTCAAACCATCGGTCTGGCCTTTGACACGCATCGTGATGACTTCTTCGAGCAAGGCTTCTTCATCGGGCATAAACTCATGCAACGGCGGGTCGATCAAGCGGATGATCACCGGGTAGCCATCCATCGCTTCAAAGAGACCGTCAAAATCCTTGCGCTGGGTCGGCAGAAGTTTGTTGAGCGCCGCAGTGCGTCCATCGCTAGTATCCGAGAGGATCATTTCCTGAACGATGGGTAAACGCTCGGGTTCAAAGAACATGTGCTCGGTACGGCAGAGACCGATACCAACAGCGCCATAAGAACGGGCGCGGCGCGCATCCTTCGGGTAATCTGCGTTCGCCCAAACTTGCAGACCGCGTGTCGGTCCGCCGTTTGGCGCAGAGCGAATATTCTTGCGCGCAGAAATTTCATCCGCCCAATTGAGCAAGGTCAGCAAGTCGGTTTGTTCTTCGAGGCTCGGCTCTGAAGTCGGGATCTTTCCTGCGAAAACTTTACCAGTCGTGCCATCAACAGAGATCCAATCGCCTTCTTTGAGGGTGATCTCTCCAACGTTCATGACCCGCTTTTCGAGATCGATCTTGATCGCAGATGCGCCTACTACGCAGGGGATGCCAAACTGACGCGCAACAACTGCCGCATGGGAAGTTGCTCCGCCCTCGCTGGTTAATACGCCCTTTGAGGCGATCATGCCATGAACATCATCAGGCTTGGTGAACGGACGTACCATGATGGTGTCCTGTTTGCCTTCCTTTGCCATCTTTTCAGCCATGTCGGCATCAAAGTAAATCTGACCAACAGCCGCACCTGGCGAAGCATTGACGCCCTTCGCGACAAAATGACCATCCTTCTCGGCCTGGTTCATCGCAGAGTCATCAAACTGCGGGTGAAGCAGCGAATCCACGTTTTCGGGAGTCACACGCTTGACCGCTTCTTCCTTGGTAATGAGTTTTTCATTCGCCATATCGACAGCCATCTTAACAGCGGCCTTAGCAGTGCGCTTGCCGATGCGGGTCTGGAGCATCCACAACTTGCCGCGCTCGATGGTGAACTCAACATCCTGCATATCGTGATAATGCTTTTCAAGCTTCGCAGTAATATCCATGAATTGCTTGTATGCCTTGGGCATCTGGTTGACAAGGTTTTGGATCGGATCCGCATTGCGGATACCAGCTACCACATCCTCGCCCTGTGCGTTGATGAGATACTCGCCCATCATTAAACTATCGCCCGTGGATGGATTACGTGTGAAGGCTACGCCTGTCGCAGAGTCATCACCCATGTTGCCAAACGCCATTGTGCAGATATTGACCGCAGTACCGAGCGTATGTGAAATTTTTTCCTTGTTGCGATAATCCACTGCGCGTTTGCCGTTCCATGATTTGAACACAGCTTCTGTGGATAGTTCCAACTGCTTGAACGGATCCTGCGGGAAGTCTTCGCCAGTCTTGGACTTGTAAGCGACCTTGAATTTTTCGACGATCGCCACCCAATCTTCGGCTTGCATATCAGTATCGTTCTTATAGCCTTTTTCCGCTTTATAAGATTCGAGCGCATGTTCAAAGATTTCATCGCCTGTTTCCATCACGACCGAACCAAACATCTCGATCAAGCGGCGGTACGAGTCATATACAAAGCGCGTATTGCCTGTCGCCGCCACCATGCCTTCCGCAACTTTATCGGTGAGACCAATGTTGAGGATCGTATCCATCATGCCTGGCATGGAGAATTTCGCACCAGAGCGGCAGGAAACTAAAAGCGGATTCTTCGCATCGCCAAACTTTTTGCCCGTTGCTTTTTCAATAGCTTTGAGCGCCTTCAATTCCTGATCCCACATACCAGCGGGAAACTTGTTTGCCTTCTGATACGCGTTGCATGCTTCAGTTGTCACGGTAAAAAACGGCGGGACAGGAACACCCGCGCGCGTCATATCCAACAAGCCTGCGCCTTTGCCGCCTACGAGACTTTTCACATTGTCCCATGAACCATCGGCTACTTTTTCGACTTCTTTAACTTCGTTAAAGAGATATACCCACTTATTCATAGTAACTCCTATATGTAATGATTTTCACGAAAACGCTAAAGTATTCTACCAAAAATAACAAAAATGGCAACTGACAAACATCACAAAAGTAATGATTAATCTGTAAACACTTTGCAAAGTTGAATCACATCCAAATCAATGATAATAGGCAAAGGAAAAAAATGTCAACAAAAATACTTGTAATCGATGATGACGCGGCCATTACTGAATTAATGAGCATGCTGCTCAGAACTCATGGCTTTGAAGTACTTACCACCAATTTCGGTGCAGAGGGCATCCATTTGGCCGAGGAAAAAACGCCAGATGTTATACTCCTCGACCTAATGATGCCTGACAAAGACGGATGGCAGGTATGTAAGGCGATACGTGCCTTCAGCAATATCCCCATCCTGATTCTTTCAGCGATCAACGATCCCAGCATCGTGGCAAGTGTCCTGGATGCGGGTGCGGATGATTTTCTTGTTAAGCCAGTGCCAAGCGGCGTACTGGTGGCACATATCAGAAAGATGGTCAGGCAAACAGATTCAGTCAACAACTTGAAATTAAAACAAACTGGATCGCTTATTTCACACACAGAACCGCTTCGCCCTTAACCTCAAATTTGATCCTGCTTCAATAAAAATTTCCGCCGCTCTTACAGTAAGAGCGGCGGAAATTTTTATTCTGCAAAAAACATTAATCCATCGGCTGTTTGACGGGCAAACTCCATCATCGGCATATGACCAGCGCCATTCAATTCAAGAAGCCGCGCAGATGGATTAATTGACTTAATTTCTTTTGCGCGATCCATCGGGATCAACTGATCCGTGTCACCATGAATGAGTAAAAGTGGGAAGTTGAACGATGAAAGAATCGGCGTTGAATCTTCCCGCTCGGCCATCGCTTTAAGAGCACCAATTACAGCCTGCTTGCTTTGTCTCTCGATCACACCGCGAACAAATTCCTGTACGCGTACATCTGCCGATAATTTTTGTGTCATCGCCTCAACAACAACGCTGACTCCTTTTTCAGCCACATCCGCCGCAGTTTTATAGCGACGCTCCTTGCCCTCAGTCGCATCGGCTGCTGCCTGCGAGGAAACCAGTCCCAATCCATTGATTCGATGAGGATGTTTCTTTGCAAAAGCCAGCGCTACATATCCTCCCATTGAGTGACCCGCAAGCGCAGCTTTCTCAATTCCCAAATGATCCAACAAGCCAGCAAGATCATCCGCCATATCTGAAACAGTATATGGCGATTCTACGGTTGTAGATCGGCCAAATCCGCGCAAATCTGGCAGGATGAGGTCAAAGCGATCTTCCAGGAAAGGAATGATTTCACTCCATGACGACGAATCCAACGGGAAGCCATGCACAAGCACCAGCGGGTTCCCCTTGCCACGACGCGTATAAGCAAGATTTATTCCATTTACAGCAACTGTATCCATTTTTTATCTGCCTTTCCACTTTCTCATTTCCACTTTACATCCACTTTTAATTTACTACCCAATCTTGATTTATAAAAAATGTGACCATTATCGCGCCCGAATTCATAGACGCGGCGTGTAATGTCAACATCGGCTTTGCAGTATTCTGCGACCTTATCCAACTCGCCAGCGCGGAACCATTCCACAGATTTAATCCCATCGGCTGTTTTTGCTGCACCCAGGCTGGCGCTGGCAATACTGTCGAGGCTGACGCGAAAGCCAAGAATCTTTTGCAGTTCGAGAAGCATGTCAAGGGTCGGGATGGAGGCGACGCGTAGTTCAGGCGCATATGGCTGAAGAACCAGGTAATCAAATCCACGCAGGTTAAATCCAACGACTCTGGTCGCGGATCTTAATTCATCGATCAAAGCAGGAACATCCTTCTCCCAGTAAACGGAAAAATCATTTTTCTGGGTAGACCATGTAACGCCGCATGCAACGCGAAGTTTGTCGATATTTTCGCGGCCACCCACATCGTCAAACAAGTTCTGTGATTCCAAATCAAAGAAGACCAGGTTCATGGCACACCATTAAATCCTTTCGTCAATTCATCACGCGCAAACGATAAAGCCTGCTCACGGTTCTCGATTTTTCCCGCGGCCTGATTCTCGCGGATTGATTCTAAAAGCTGACCAACCACGGGGCCGGGCTTGATGCCCAATTCATTCATCAATTCATATCCATCAATTAGACGCGGCGGCGCGATGATTTCTTGCGGCCGTTCCCAATAATTCTCAAGCAGGATTCGAGCAACATCGAGATAAATGTTCCAGGTTTCGATTGTCAGCGCGTGGACACGTGTGGCACGCACATCGGCCAGACCCAATAAAACAAGGTCAACACCCGCTCCCCCGCTATCGCGAAAGAAGCGATAAATGGCTTTGCGTGAAGGAGTTTGTTTATCGCTTTCAATCCGGTCGGCGAAGGAATGAATCCGCATGTGATTCTTGATAATCATACGCAGTCTCTCGATCTCATCGTTGCTGAGATTGAATGCGCGCGCTCTTTGTGCCGCAATTTCCGCGCCTTGTACATCATGGTTAAAGAAACGTATGCGGCCTGATTCTTCAACCGTCTTCGTTTCAGGCTTGCTTACATCATGATATAAAGCCGCGAAGAAAAGCAGGGAACGCATGGAACGATCCACGTTAAGCGGTTCGGCGAAATGTTTTGCAATTTGTTCGCGATAACGTCCCAATCGCAAAGTGAGCAGGCCGGTGAACATATCATTTGTCTTTTCTGCTTCATATCCGACACGCAATGCGGAAACGATCTGGTCAAGGTAATCCAAAACCGCGAGTGTATGTGTCCAGACTTCATACATATAAGGCTCGGATTGTTCCATACCTTTCATTGCAATTAGTTCGGGCATTAAATATGGAAGTACGCCCAGCATTTCAAGCGCGCGCATAGCCGCATCTGGTTTGGGGCCTTTGAGGATCTTGAAAACTTCGTCACGTAAACGTTCCGGTGAGATGCGGTCAAGCTGATTCACAGACTGTTTCATCAGCTCGCGTGTATTTTTCTCAATTCGGAATCCAAACGCGGCGGCCTGACGTATGGCGCGCAAAATGCGGACGGGATCGTCAGATAATGATGTTTTTGAGCAGGCGCGGATCAACTTTGTACGCAGATCGTTGCCGCCTTCAAGCGGATCAATGATCGTTCCATCGCGCAAATTGTATGCGATGGCATTGATGGTGAAATCGCGGGCACGCAGGTCTTCCTCCAAGCTTGCGCCGCGATAGGTTGCGAAATCAAGAAAGGTGTGCGTTCCGTCTTCAGCCGTAACGACTACGCGGCCTGTGTCACGTTCGTCATCCAGCGGAAGGAAAGCTGCGTTGAGAGCGTTGGCAACTTTTCGAGCGAAAGAAATGCCATTCGAAGGCAGAGCAAAATCGAGGTCGGGTGAGACGCGGGAAATTAATAGGTCACGCACAGCGCCGCCGACGAGGTAAATCTCCTGGTCGGCAGGCAGAACATCCATTATTTTTTTTAGCAAAGGCGGGAGTGTAAAAGATACAGGCATAAAAATGATCTCTGGTCTTTCCTTATATCGGCTGTGTTGAGAAGCGCGCAGGGCCTGTTCAGGAGTACCGCCTTGCGCAATGACCCTGCCGCGTACACGAGCCACCCAGCGACCTGCATATGGCGAATGAGGTTGGGATAATTCATCGTTCATTCGGGTCAGGGATCAAACAGATGGTTTGTATTTTTCGAGATCAACAACACCGACAAATGTTAAGTTACGATAATATTCATCAAGGTCAAGACCATAGCCGAAGACGAATTTATTGGGGATGGTGAAGCCAAGATAATCAATATGGACATGCGCCTCGCGTCGTTCGGGCTTATCCAACAACGCGCAAACTTTAAGACTGTTTGGCTGACGGGTTTCGAGCATTTGGAGAACCGCTGAAATGGTATGTCCGCTATCGACAATATCCTCAACCAGAAGGACGTTTTTGGAGTGAATATCTGTTTGCAGATCAAGCGTGACTCGAGCTGAACCAGTCGATTCACGTTTCCCAGCGCCATAGGATGAAACAGCCATAAAGTCCATCATATGCGGCGCGGTGATACTGCGGCTAAGGTCAACCATGAAAGGCACGCCGCCGCGCAAAATGCAAATCAACAAAAGATCGCCATTGGGATAATCCAAACTGATCTGCGCGCCCAATTCCTTTATACGCGCCTGCAAGGTATCTGAATCGATCAATATTTCGGAGAGCACATCTTCATAATTTTGCATAATTCACCGCGGGACTTCGTGATGCTGGCGGCAGCGCGCTTCGTATAATTCAGAAGCGCCGACAATCACAACAGGATCGTCATAACGGGCAGGCTTGCCATTCACAAGCCGCTGGGTGCGCGAAGCATCGTCACCGCATACCATACAGATCGCGTGAAGCTTTGCGACATTCTCCGCTTCGGCCATGAGTATCGGCATGGAGCCAAACGGCTCGCCGCGAAAATCCGTGTCCAACCCTGCAACGAGTACACGTACGCCTCGTGATGCCAACTCCTGCGCAATGATCACAACTTCAGGATCGAAAAATTGCGCTTCATCAATTCCAACGACAGTTGTATCCTTATCAAGCCTGGAGCGAATATCTGCGGCCTTTTCAACTGGGATCGCGTCGAAGGTTGAGCCTGTATGAGATGCGACCTTCTCAGCTGCGTAACGAATGTCAATTGCGGGTTTGAATACCTGCACTTTTTGTTTTGCGATCGTTGCGCGAACAAGTCGGCGAATCAGTTCGTCTGTTTTGCCGCTGAACATTGAACCGCAAACAACCTCAATGGAACCGTGTGTATGACGCATAAAACCTCTCGTCACTACGATGAAGACTTTGACCCGACGAAACAATTCCCAACATTGAGTGAGATTGCTTCGACAAAAAGCATTGTCTCGCAATGACATAACATAAATAGATTATGAAAACAGGCAGACGCTTGTGCATCTGCCTGTCTAGTTTACCTGAGAAACTCTTACCTGACAAAGTATCGAAAAGTAATCCTACTCGCCTGCTTCGGCTTCGGTGGTCTCAGAAGTTTCAACGGCTTCTGAAACTTTGGGAGCCTTGGGCGGTTTGGGAGGATCTGGAACTTCGGGAACTTCGAAGCCAAGGGAGCGCAGTTTCTTTTTGGCCGCAGTCAGGGAAGACTGGCCGAAACCAGCAACTTCGAGCATGGCAGCATTGCCTTCGCCAAGTTTGGCAAGGATCTGACCAATGGTCAAGATGCCAGCCTTCTTGAGCGCGTCTGTTGCGCGGGGGGAAAGAGCAAGATCGTCAATGGAGCGATCTGGTGAGTTCGAGGCTTCTTCCTTGGATTTTTGCTGTTCCACATAAGTCTGGCGGGCAGAGAGCTTCTTGTAGAAGCGGTCCACCTGACCTTCAATATCCATAATGCGGGCAGCTTCACCAGTAAAGAATGGATGGCAGTTGGAACACACATCAATACGTAATTCTTTTTTAGTGGATGTGGTCACCCATGTTGTGCCGCATGAGGCACAAGTTACTTTTGCATCAAAAACCTGGGGATGGATTTCTGTTTTCATTTTATTCCGCCGCAGCTTCTGCAGGAATGATATTTACGCGTTTGCGTCCACGCACGATATCGAACATTACGATCCCGTCCGCGATTGCAAACAAAGTATCATCCTTGCCAACTAATACATTAAGACCTGGTTTGATCTTGGTGCCGCGTTGGCGCACAAGAATATTTCCAGAAAGAACAAATTGACCGGCATAACGCTTTACGCCCAATCGCTGGGCATTGCTGTCACGACCATTGCGGGTTGAACCGCCACCTGTTTTATGAGCCATTTCTACCTCTCGTTTTACTTCTTGTCAGTCTTCTTGGAAGCTGACTTGGTTTTGGTTGTTGTGGACTTTGTCGCGGGCGACTTTTCAGCCTTCTTGGCAGGAGCCTTGGCTTTCTTCTCTGCTTTCGGCCCATCCTGCACTTCGGCAGGCTCTACGTCAACCTTGGCGACGGGTTCCTTCTTCGCAACTTTGCGCTCTTCGCCGTCTTTGCCGATGAAATCGATCATCAAGCGGGTGTATTGATGGCGATGCCCACCCTTCACACGGATGCGCTTCTTGGGGCGATATTTGAAAGATATGACCTTGGGGCCTTTTACATGGTCCACCACTGTAGCGGATACAACGATCTCACCTACTGTGGGCGTACCGACCAGAACGATGTCTTCATCTGCCATGAGCAGGACGCGTTCAAAGTTAAACTTTTTACCTATTTCATAGGCAAGGCGATCCACGTCAATTGTGGAACCTTCGACGGCACGATATTGTTTGCCGCCACTTTCGACAATAGCAGTTCTCATTATTTATGATCTCCAGTCATTCACTTCGCCAACCATTCCGCGGAGACATTTCACTCTGCGCCGAACCGTGGGGAAGCTGGGTTATTTAGCGGACGGTATTATACATGCGGGGTGACACACTGTCAACGATTTCGGCGAACAAAAACTGCCCAATCACCATATCTGAGGACAGGGTGATTGGAACATATACCGCACTCGGTCACAAATTGCGCTTTTTCTGAAGGTGGAAAGCGCAATTTGTGACCGTGGGTATTAAATAAAAGGGTTGAAAATGCCAAAGATGGCCGAGCAGGCAAAAGGTCGGGCGGAAGCGTTGAAATCTTATTTAGGAAGCATATCTGTCAGCGTCTTCGTCACCGCTTGAAGCTGTCCCGCATGTCCTTTTATCCTGTTGACATCGCCTGTGCGTAATCCTGCTGAAACATCTGTAATCGTTTTGGTGGTGGATGCTTCATTGTCAATGATTTTCTGTGTGGTAACTTCGAGGTTGACAAGCATCTGCATGATATTCTTTGGGATAAGAGGCAGGTTCTTGAGGATGGGCAGAAGGACATCCAATATTTGATTTGCGGTGCGGGCGTATCTTACGGTGAGCGTGTGAAGTGTACCGATGGATGTGGTTAACTCAAGCGCAATTTCCTGGATCGAATCGATCATCCCTTTGTGCTGTTCAATGATTTTGGCAACGTCGGTAATTGAGTTTGTTAATTGATCTGAAAACCTGACAATTGAACCTGTTTTGACTGGCGTAACTCCACCTTTTACTGTGGCTTTAAGGGGTGTGGGCATAAGATGTCTCCTGAGATAATTTTGAAATCGTTCCCAACTATACAATACTTCATTTCCAAAAACAACCTTATTGACAAACATATCCATCTCGTATATCCTGAATAAAATATTTAATGATAAGGAGAACACGCCATGAGTGAACTGATACAGCTCGGTTCGGTAAAAGGATATCTTTCAAAACCAGAGGGACAAGGTCCGTGGCCTGCCATGGTCGTGATCCAGGAATGGTGGGGGCTCGACGCGCAGACCAAATCCATCGCGGATCGTTTTGCGAAGGAAGGATATCTCGCCTTTGCGCCCGATCTTTATCATGGTGAGCTTGCTAAACTTGGCGATGGCGATACCGCAATGAAACTCGTGCAAAAATATGGTCCCAACGCATATCTTGACCTGCAATCCATGTTTGACGCGATTAAGTCTCATCCTGATTGCAATGGGAAGATAGGCAGCGTTGGCTTTTGCTTTGGCGGACGCATGTCACTTACTCTCAGCGCGAGTCGGCCTGTGGATGCGGTCTGCACTTTTTATGGCGGCGGAATGCAAACGGTCTTCGACCAACTCCGCGCGAACCTCAAAGCGCCTGTGCTTGGATTCTTCGGCGACGCTGATGTCTCCATCCCAGCGGGGACTGTTGAAGAATTTGACAAACTACTTGACGATGTAGGCGTTGAGCATGAAGTCATCAAGTACCCGAATTCAGGTCACGCCTTCTTCCGTGACAGCGATCCAAGTGTCTATATTCCAGAAGCATCCAAGGATGCCTGGGAACGAGTGAAAAAATTCTTTGCGAAAAATTTGAATTAGGGAATTTTATAAATCAAAAGGAGCGCGAGAGGCGCTCCTTTTGATTTATAAAGATTATCCAAACCCGATCGTGGAATAATGCAGTCCGATCATTGCAATCACCCACAGCAACGGAACTATCCAGCGCGTAGCAATGTGGATCTGCGCCGCCATTTTATGATAATTGGAGCCGCGCTTCTCAGCGCTCAACAACATAAACAAGGTCACGGAGATCGCAAGCGACACCGTAATAAAAATATATTGCAGGATCATAAAACGGTCGGCATAGGTGAGATAACCAACGGGCGGAATGGAAGAGGTCAGGGTCATATGATAGAAAATGGCGCTAGCCAGCGTCCCTGAAGTTAAAGAGATTCGATCCTGCGCCTCGGCGGGATTCATCAAAAAAGAAAGCATACCCACCCCTACGATCACAATTGCCGCGAACAATCCCTTCATGAACGAACTGAACCACGGATGCGTAATGCGAACCGCAAATCGCGCGCGGGAATATGCTTCCTTGTAAACAACATACTCATGTGATTGGGCGCTTGCTTCGATATAAGGCTCAAGCGTCCAACCAGACACATAAACTTCCTGATCGATCCCGCTCAACTTCTCATCAACCACATAAATGAATTTATTGTCCGTCTTATTTTGATCTTCAAATTCAATAACAAGCACGTGATCGTCAAAAGGGAAATTCCGCAAATCCAAATTGGTTTGCAGGTTGGCGCGAACACGATAATAATATTCCCTGCCCCGCACAGCTTCAGAAGTCTGGTCGTCCAACTCAGCCTTCGATACAGCATTCATAATATCAAAATGAGTTGGGTCACAGGGCTGAGTTTCACAAATAAAATTCAAAAAGAAATCAACAGTGTATTCGCCCGTTGTCGTATCGAGATTTCCAAGAGACAAAAAATACACCCCGATCCCCACCACTTCCCTATCCTTTAAAGTCTCAGCCGAGGGGCGTGGTTGAAAATTTACAACAATCGCTTTAGAACCAAGATTCCCATCAGTTGAAAAACGGGTGGTTGGAGAACTCAAATACAAGGGAACAATGCCAAGCGCTAAAACGAAAACGATGGCAATCAACACCCAGCGTTTCTTAGGATTTGTGAACAGCATTTTCATCTCCTTCAATTTAAACAATCAGGTGATTATACAAAAAAGATCGATGTTTCGTAACCTGATATATAAAATTGGTTGACAAAATTCCTTCCATCCTTTACCCTCGCCTCATGACAAACCTAAGCCTGATTCAGCGTCAAGTAATCGAATCTCCCCTCGACATTCGCCTCTTCGTCTCTGGTTCCGCAGGGACAGGTAAAACGACCACAGGCATCGAACGCCTGCGATATTTACTCGACCAGGGCATTCCCGCAGACTCGATTCTCATGCTCACTCCGCAGCGGACAATGCAGGAGCCGTACCTTGACCTACTGTTCAGCCCGGAACGGCGCGCAGGCGGAGAAGTCACCTCCGCGACCATTGGCGGCCTTGCCAGGCGCATGTGTGACCTGTTCTGGCCGATGGCCGCTGAAGCAGCGGGATTCAAAAACCCAGACCAACCGCCAGTTTTTCTAACACTCGAAACCGCGCAATATTACATGGCATATCTCGTGCGGCCATTACTGGAGCAGGGATATTTTCAATCGTTGACCATTGACCGCAATCGTTTATATTCACAGATCCTCGACAACTTGAACAAAGCCGCAGTCGTTGGCTTTCCATACACTGAGATCGGCTCGCGCATGGACGCGGCCTGGTTCGGTGATCCTGGTCAGCGCCGCATTTATCAGGACGCACAGGAATGCGCAACGCAATTCCGCGAATTTTGTCTTGAACACAACCTGCTTGATTTTTCATTACAACTTGAGATCTTCGCAAATATTCTTTGGCCGCATGAACAAGTACAGAGTTATCTAAAGCAAACTTATCATCACCTTATCTATGACAATGTGGAAGAAGACGCGCCGCGCGCGCACGACATCATTGGAGAATGGCTGGCCGATTTCGACTCGGCGCTGTTGATCTATGACAATGAAGCGGGGTATCGCTACTTCCTCGGAGGCGATGCAGTTACAGGTCACGCCCTGAGCGAGGGCTGTGATGAAAGAATCGAATTCGTGGAAAGTTTTGTTGCATCCGAAGATATGATCCAACTTTCCAACACGCTTGTTTCAGCGATCACGCATCAGGAAACTGAAAATGGGAATCCAAACAATACACTTGAATTTATCCTCGCGCATTATTACCCTGAAATGTTGGATGATATTGTTGCTAGAATAAAAATATTGATCGAGCAGGATGGCATTCCGCCAGCTGAGATCGTGGTGCTTGCGCCATATCTTTCGGATGCGCTGCGATTCTCGATCACACATCGTTTGGATCAGGCGGGGATTCCATCTCGCACACATCGTCCATCGCGTTCATTGCGTGACGAAGCTGGGAGTCAGACCCTGTTAACTTTATCTGCACTGGCGCACCCGCACTGGAAGGTTCACCCCACAAAATTTGATGTGACCCATGCTCTCATGTTTGCGTTGAACACAGATTTGATCCGCGCACAATTGCTGACTGAAATTGTTTATCGCCAAAAAGATCTGCGGCTTTCAACTTTCGATGAGATCAAACCAGAAATGCAGGAACGTATCACCTACCTGCTTGGCGAAAAATATACAAACCTGCACAATTGGTTGAATGACTATCGCGAACAAGCTCCCCTGCCGCTTGATTTCTTTTTGCGAAAGCTATTCGGTGAAGTACTCTCACAGCCCGATTATGGATTCCACCGCAACGAAGATGCGATCCGCGTGGCCGCGAGTTTAATCGAATCGATTAAGAAGTTCCGCAACGCCCTGGACCCGACGGGTTTTGAAAATCTGTCAGGTCTTGATCTGGGCAGGGAATATCTAGCCATGTTGGCCGACGGCGTGATCGCCGCGCAATATTTGGAATCATGGCGGAGTGAAAATAAAGACTCGATCCTAGTCGCGCCCGCTCACACCTTCCTGTTGATGAACCATCCCGTCACTGTGCAATTCTGGCTTGACCCAGGCTCCAGCGGATGGGTTCAGCGCCTTTCGCAGCCTCTGACGCATCCCTACGTTTTATCCCGCCATTGGGAATCAGGCCGCCTGTGGATGGACGCAGATGAAGTGAATGCGGAAACCGAAGCGCTGGCGCGTCTGGCGGGCGGACTGCTGAGTCGCTGCCGCGAAAAATTATTTTTGGCGCTGGCAGATCTCAGCGAAACAGGCTTTGAACAGCGCGGCACATTGTTGAAGGCATTTCAAAAAGTTATACAACAAGAGAACCAATGACTATTTACAAGAAACGACCGCTTTTACTATTAAGCATTCTATTATTCGGGCTTTCACTTGCCATTCGATTTCAAATCCGCGAATACTTGAATATCGATATGGTGCTTATGGAAACATGGCATGACCATTTATATTTGAATGGCTGGGCGGGGTTGGCAGACGGCAGTTTTTCAAATTACCCGCCCGCATATTTATATTTACTTTGGCTCTCAACTTTATTGTCAAACTGGGTGGGACGCGTTACCGCACTCAAACTCATTCCAACGCTTTTTGACTTATTATCAGCCTTCATCATTTTTCGAATGGCGCGCATGCGCTACGATGACGACACTCCTTATTTCGCCGCGGCTGGATTCTTCATCCTGCCAACGATCCTGTATAACAGCACAGGCTGGGGACAAATAGACAGCTTATACACATCCTTCCTTTTGGTCTGTGTTTATCTGTTATTAAAGGAAAAACCTTTTTGGGCACTGGCGGCATACGGAATGGCATTCTCCTTCAAATCCCAATCCATTTTTCTTTTACCTTTTCTTGGAATCCTGTTTTTAAAAGGGAAAATCCGCTTGTATCACTTTTTACTGATCCCCGCAGTCTATGTGACTCTTGGAATTCCCGCCGCTATGATCGGCAGAAGCTGGGCAAGTATCTTAACCATTTATTTTGGGCAGGTGGGACAATTCCGCGCGCTTTCGATGAACGCCCCCAATTTATATATTTTCACGCCAAAATCATTTTACGATACTGGCTTATGGATCGGGCTAGGAATATTTTTAATTGCTCTGGCCATTTGGGGCTGGATCAACTGGCGCGCAAAGATTTCATTGACCCATCGTCAGATAATGCTTATGGCGCTTGCAACATTAACGCTTGTCCCGTTCGTATTGCCAAAAATGCATGATCGCTATTTTTATCCCGCGGATGTGTTTTCATACGCAACGGCCATCTTCGCGCCTGAGATGTGGTTCGTGCCATTGCTGTATCAACTCATCTCTGGTCTGGCCTATTCGGGCTTTCTTCTGGGTACACCGATTCAGGCCATAATGCTCGCGGCGCTGATCAACACCTGCGCAGTGATATACATTTTGCGGAAACAATTTTTATCTTTACGGGAAGGTTGAATAAAATTTCAGAAACAGACTTATAAAGAAGGTAAATTATGAAGGCAATAACAAAAACCACCTTTTTATTTGTGACGCTTCTTTCTTTATCTTTAGCGGCATCCTGTCAGTTGACAAATTTTTACCCCACCGCAACAACACCCTCGCCAACCTTTACGACGGGTATAAAAGACACATTTACGACACAGGTGATCAATAGCGAAACGCCGGCGTTTACAGTCACAGCCCCCGCCATTGCCGGTGACCTGGGCTGGGGAACAATCCACGGCAAGGTCACAGATGCGATTACAGGCGTGCCCATTGTCAAAGCAAAAATTACATGCAATCATTTCTCCTACACCTCGATTGCCCGCTGCCAAGGAGATACGTTCACCGATATAGACGGCGACTACTTTTTTACCAATATCTTCTTCCACGATACAGATACGATCCATTTGCGGGTGGAGGCGCTGGGATATGAGCCAAGGGAATTCGAGCAATCCTTTTTTACATTCCCCGAATTAATATCTGACTTTGCGCTCATTCAGTCATCCACCATAATCACGCCAGTGGATACTCCCATAATTACTTGCACCAAACCATCCTGCGGACCGTACGATGCCCTCGTCTGTTCACAAGGTGACTGTGCCAATGGCTGTGGTTTTGTCTGCGTCACACCCGCCGCAATCTGCACGCCGCCTGTGTGTGCCATCGGCACGAACGAAATCTATTATTGTTCAGGCGGCGGATGCGCGGGTGGATGCGGGACGACCTGCGCTACAATCACACCTGTACCATGAAATCCAAGTGGTGAAGTTTCAGGTAACGGCAAACCTGCCAGAGGTGACAATGCTTCACGCGGAAAATCTTTAACAAACATAAAACAAAATAGCCTATGTCATATTGGAAACTCTACTATCATTTTGTTTGGGGCACAAAGAATCGATTGCCAATAATAGATTCTGTCCTTGAGACTGAACTTTATCGCGCCATTGTCGCAAAGGCTCAGAATATGGAGGGATTTGTCCACGCTATTGGCGGGATTAAAGACCATGTTCATCTTGCCGTGACCATCCCGCCAAAAATTGCGCCTGCGAAATTCATTGGGGATGTGAAAGGGAATAGCTCGCATTATGTTAATCACATTATCAAACCTGATTTCGAATTTTATTGGCAGGATGAATATGGCGTGCTATCTTTTGGCGAGAAAAATCTTTCATCAGTGGTACGATATATTCATAACCAGAAACAACATCACGCGGATGGGACGTTGATCGAAGTAATGGAATGGATGGATGAAAGATAATCTGCGTGGCGATGAACGCACGGTGATAAACCAGCGTGCTATACCTACAAAGTCCGCTAAAGCGGACTAGGTGGCTTGAGAATAGCCGTGGGGATTTTATCCCACGGCGGGTTTGCAGAGTAGAATCAAACTATCGAAACAGAAAAATGCTAAAGCCACCAGCAAAACCACCCCGTCAAGAGGTGACAATGGTTCGCGCGGAAAATCTAATGAGTTAGGCAAGCGTCATTGCCTATTAATCGATCAGTTTGCTTATCACAAAACCCGGGTTCGTACCTATGAATTCAATGGAAATATTATCCAATTATAAAATTGAGAACTGTGTATTTTGGGTTGGGGCCGGAATTTCGCGTCCCAATCCAACTGCTTTACCACTTGGGTGGGATTTAACAAAATTCGCATTGAAAGAAACTTGCGGAGAATCCGTACAAAATAAAGTTTTTGAAATTTGGGGAAATGCAAATCAATTAGCGCAAACAAGCATGGATAACCCAACGCCCTTGGGAACGATCCCTAGGCTAGAGTCCATTTTGGGCGAAATTGATGACGTTCAAAAAAAACTTATTGGACATAAATTCAATTTTCTAAATGGGTTTTCAGCATTTCCTGAGGCTCCATACAATCAAAATCATTTTCATTTGGCGAACTTGTTACATAGAGGCGCAACCATAGTAACAACTAACTTCGATTTATGTATTCAAAAAGCATACTTTGACCTGACAAATGCAAAGGATCAACTAACCCCAGAATTAGAAAACGGAATTTATTTATACACGTCACAGAGCAACAATACAGTTGGAAATTTATGGCATATTCACGGTATATCAAAAGAAATTACCAGTTTGGGAGCCACTGTTAGAAAGGTGAAAGAAGGAATTCCCCAGTCATTTCAACAATATCTTGACAAAATATTTGACGAAGGAAAGCTTGTAATCTTCCTTGGATATAGCGCAAGCGACTCTTTTGACGTTAACATTTACTTTCAAAACAATCTTTCAGTCGCAAAAAGTAATGCCATTTTTATTCAGCATGGAGACACCAAACCGTCGCATGGCACCGCATCCATAGGAAAAGGTTTCAAAGATTTTATTATTGAGAATCATGATACGACAGTCTTTCTTGGCGCAGTTTCCAAAACACAAGCAAGAGTCAATCAAGCTGCGTTTGATTGGAAAAATTCATTCGAAAAACACATAATTCCTGACGAAAAAGGAATAACCAGGGATTTTCTAACCTGCAAAATGGCAAACATGTTTGGAATTAGTATCGATAAAATCAAGCCTTCCGCATATCAAAATTCTTTTCAAATTGAAAAATATTATGAAACCCTGGATTTTCATAAAACTTTAGCAATTGTTCAAAGAACCAGAGGAGACGCAAAAACAGAAATGCTGCACGACACAACCGTCAAAACCAAAGATTCAGATCTGCTTGGATACTATTACGCACAAGGGGACGACAAGAAGGCTCTTGAATATGCCAAAAGCATCCATGATCTTATTTTCGAGGCAGACAAGTTCAATACCGAATTGGACTGGAGTACTTACACATCCATGTCTGCTCATTGCCGTCCACTGGTAACAAAGCAACTTAAATCTCCCTTTGCAAAGCCGTCTCAAGATGATCTGGCAAAGATAAAAAAACTTATAAAATTAACTGACATACTCGGGAATCGTCCGCTAAGCAATGTAAGGTTCATCAATCAAATTGCAACAGCGCTCAGGTTTAATTTTATATTTAAGGCAATCATTGGCATTAATGATATGAACCAAGAAAAAACGATTTTACATTTATACGGAGAAGGTGCTAGTATAGTGGGGTTTGTAAGCGCATTTAGAGATGTCGCAACAAAAAATTACTTTCTGGCAAAGCATCATAGGGACAGGTCCCTTTTCAGAGATGCTCAGAAATATGCGGATAAATCATACAGATTAGCCAATTTAATTGGAGATCATTCTGGAATGAAAAGAGCAACTCGATTGATTAATTTATTCAAGGTATTAAGTCCTTTATATTGGTAACATTAACACATGGCACCTCCCTTCTCCCCTCGTCCCTCCCAACAAAACATCCTCCGCTACACGGGCGGGCGGCTTGGTATTGCCGCTGTGCCTGGTGCGGGCAAGACGCATATTCTCTCTGCTCTCGCGGCACAGATCATTCACGACAACCAATTGCAGGATGGGCAGGAAGTTCTCATCGTCACGCTGGTCAATTCGGCGGTGGATAATTTTGAAAACCGAATCAAAGGCTTCTTCGACAATCCTGTGCAGGCGCTTTATAAATATCGCGTGCGCACATTGCATGGGCTGGCGCATGACATTGTCCGCGAGAAGCCTGCGAGTGTGGGGCTTGAAAATCAATTCAGCATCATTGACGAGCGCGAAGCGGATTTCATCCGCCGTGAGTCGGTCAATGCGTGGTTATCGGCGCATCCCGATTTTCTCGAGGACTATCTCGACCCCGCGCTGGATACTTCCAAACGGGATTGGGTCAAACGTCAGCAACTGCCCAATTTAGTGGACTCGCTGGCTTTGGCATTTATCCGCTCGTCGAAAGATCGCCTCCTGACTCCCGATAGCCTGCGAGCCAAACTAGACGCATCTTTCGCCCCGTTACCTCTCGCTGAACTCGGCTGGAGCATTTACGCGGACTATCAACGCGCCCTCGCCTATCGTGGTGCTGTTGACTTTGATGATCTGATCCGTCTGGCATTGACCTTGCTTCAAAATGACGAAGAATATCTAGAACGATTGCGTTTTCGCTATCCGTTCATTTTGGAGGATGAGGCACAGGATTCAAGCAGGACGCAACAGAAGATTTTATCTTTATTATCTGGCGGTTCTGGGCGGGGGGACCCCGCCCCTACGGATGGTGGAAATTGGGTGCGCGTCGGTGACCCGAATCAGGCGATCTTCGAGACCTTCACAACAGCGGACCCTGACCTGTTACGTGATTTTATTCGGGCAAATCCCAATGCGGATATGCCCGAGTCAGGGCGGTCACAGCCTGCGGTAATTGCGTTGGCAAATCATCTCATCGATTGGGTGATGACCGCGCACCCTGACCCGAACGTGCGTACGGCGTTGTCGCTCCCCCACATCGAGCCTGTGCCTGCGGGGTATGAACCTGTCAACCCGCCTGATAACCCCGAGGGAATCAAGTTCATCAGCAAAAAGTTCACGCCCGAAGAGGAATTGGAGGCGGTGGTCAAATCGGTGAAGAGTCATTTGGATTCGTTCGCTGATGCGCCGCACGAAGAAAAGCCGACCATCGCGGTACTTGTCCCGCGCAATCAACGCGGCGTGGAAGTGGTTGAGTCGCTTCGGAAGCGCGGCGTGGAAGCCATCGAGTTGATCTCGTCCACGGCGAATACGCGTGCGGCGGCGGGGTCGTTGAATTATTTATTGTCGTATCTGGCAGACCCACAGTCGGCGCGGAAGTTGTCGAAGGCGTATGAGGTGTTTCGACGCGATTGGCGGGAAGATGTTGAGAGGATGGAATTGGTCAAAGGGGTGGGCGATCTGATTCGGCGGCTGGTTTATGTGGAAAAATTCATCGCGCCGAACCAAGCCGATGACTGGCTGTCAACTCTCGGTGAGTCCGAAGCGGTGTACGTCATCGAAGAATTAAAAGAATTTCGAGTCAATGTGCAACGATGGTTAAATGCGGTCACGCTTCCTATTGATCAGTTGGTGTTGACGTTGGCACAGGATGTGTTTACTGAGGTGTCTGATCTGGCGCTGGCGCATAAACTTGCGTTGGTGTTACGCAAAGCGGCAGATGACCACAAGGATTGGCGCCTGCCTGAGTTGACGTCGGAGCTGGCGGTGATCGCGAAGAACGAGCGGCGTTTCATCGGTTTCTCGTCGGACGATTCGGGCTTTGACCCTGAACGGCATCGCGGCAAGGTGGTGGTGACGACGATGCACAAGGCGAAGGGGCTGGAGTGGGACCGCGTGTATATGATGTCGGTCAATAATTATGACTTCCCGTCGAACATGCCGAATGACCGTTTTATTTCGGAGAAGTGGTTCGTGCGGAGTGGGGTTTCGATACGCCCTGCGACGAGCACGCAGGGCTACTCAACCAACGTTCCGTTGAATCTCGAAGCCGAGGCGTTGGCGCAGTTGACCGCGCTCGAGTCGACGGGTGAATATGATGGCTACGAGGAAGGCGCGGCGACGATGCAGTCGCGGTTGGGATACGTGAAAGAACGTCTGCGTTTGTTGTACGTGGGCATCACGCGCGCGAAGAAGGATTTGATCGTGACGTGGAATTCAGGTCGCCAGGGTGATGCGACACCGAGTCTGGCGATGTCCGAGTTGATGGGGTGGTGGGAAGGAAAGTAAAGTTATGCACTCCAAAATCTTCTTAGCATATAATTAGGGAATAATGGAAAATTTATTAGAAATTACAGGCGATGATATAGCTCAACTCGATGATGCTACGCTTCGAGAATTAATTGGCTTGTTGTGTGAAGCAGATTATCGTTTAGCAGGCCTTTCTACTAAAGGAATAACTTGGGGAGGTCATCAAGACGCTCCCGATGGTGGGTTAGACGTTGCTGTTCGGTGTAAAGACGATCCTCCAAAAACAAGCTTTATCCCTCGAAAAACAACCGGTTTTCAGGTAAAGAAGCCTGACATGCCCAACGCAAAAATTATCGCAGAAATGCGACCTAAAGGTTATTTACGCGATGAGATAAAAAATTTAATAAAAGAAGGTGGTGCTTATATCATTGTCAGTTCCAACGGATCTACAACTGATAAAGCTTTAAAAACTCGAATCGCCGCAATACAAAAAGCCGTCTCAAAAGAAGATAAGAATGGCAAACTTGCTGTAGATTTTCTTGACCGTAATCGTATTGCAACTTGGGTACGTTTACACTCATCAATGATATTATGGGTTAGAAACAAAATAGGCCGCAACTTTCAAGGGTGGCATTCTTATGATAATTGGGCAAATACTCCTGGGGGAATAGAAGAAGAATACCTTCTCGACGATAGATTGAGATTATATGATGGAACCCAGCCACAACGCAGTGAAATACCAATTCAAGAAGGCTTACTTGTGTTTCGATCTGTCTTATCTGTCCCAAGAGCTTCTGTTCGATTAGCAGGGTTATCAGGTGTAGGAAAAACACGATTAGTTCAAGCACTTTTTGACGAGAGAATAGGATCACAGGCACTTAACGCCTCCCTCCCTTTATATGCTGATATTTCATACAATCCTAAGCCTAGCCCAGAAATAATTGCCGAACAATTAATTGCCAGAAAAACAAAAGCTATTTTAATTGTTGATAATTGTCCCCCTGACTTACATCGTCGTTTAACAGAGATATGCTCCCAACAACATAGCAATTTAAGCTTACTAACCATTGAATACGAGGTCAGAGAAGATATTCCCGATGAAACAAATGTATTCAGGTTGGAGCCTGCCAGTGAAGAGTTAATAGAAAAACTAATCAATAAACGTTATCCATACATCAGCCAAGTCAACGCCAATACAATAGCTCATTTCTCTGGTGGAAACGCCAGAATAGCAATTGCTCTCGCAAACACAGTGAAGCGTAACGAAACATTATCAGATTTTAACGATGATGAATTATTCAAGCGACTATTTTGGCAAAACCAAGCTCCAGACGAAAATTTGCTCCTATCAGCAGAGGTATGCTCCCTTGTTTATTCATTTGAAGGAGAAGATGCATATTTAGAAAAATCTGAATTAAGTTTTTTAGGGTCTCTGGTTAATAAAACAGGCGACGAGCTATATCATGATATTAGTATCTTAAGAGAAAGAAATTTGGTTCAATCGCGTGGTATATGGAGAGCTGTACTTCCACATGCAATTGCTAATCGGTTAGCGAAACGCGCGCTTAATGCAATACCTAAAAATAAATTGCTTCAAGCATTTCTAAATTCTGGCTCAGAACGCTTAATAAGATCATTTTCAAAACGTCTTAGCTATCTCCACGACTGTAAGCCAGCTATTGAAATAGTAAATCAATGGCTAGCCCCAGATGGAATATTGGGTAAAGAGAATTGCAATTTTAGTCAATTGGGAATAGATCTCTTTAATAACATTGCACCTGTCTCTCCAGAAAAAACTTTGATAGCAATAGAACGCGCTGCAAATAATGATAAAGAAAATCGTTTCTTCACTCAAAAAAATATCTACTACCGCAATTTCGTGAATATCTTATCTCACTTAGCATATGAACCTGAATTGTTTAGTAGAAGCGTGGAAAATCTTGTCCGTTTTGCATTATCGGGAAACAAGAATGAGAATAACAATCCTGCACAAGATTCTTTGAAACATCTCTTTTGGATTACTTTATCAGGCACTCATGCTCCACTCGAGGTAAGAGCCGAAGTTATTAAAGATTTAACAACTTCGGAAGATGTAAATAAACAGCAAATCGGACTACATCTTTTATCTAGTTCATTAGAAGCTTTGCATTTTCACTCATATCGTGATTTTAGATTTGGGGCAAGACTTAGGGATTTTGGATATCATCCAAAAAATCGTGATGAAGTTAACCTTTGGTTTAATACTTTTATTAATATATGCACTGACTTGGCTCTTTCAGGTCAACCGATAGCACCACAAGCAAGAAAATTCTTAGCCGATAAGATACGAGGTCTGTGGACTAGGGGCTACATGCATGATGCCTTAGTGGATGTTGCCGAGAAGATTCACAAGCAAAAAGCATGGAATGATGGATGGCTAGCAGTTCGTCAAATAATCCAACTTGACAGCAAAAGCTTCGATGAAGAGGTTTCAGAAAAACTACTTAGGCTGGAAAAGTTTTTAAAGCCTGCAAATCTTCTAGAACGGGCACGCATTTTTGCTTTGAGTGATCAATTCGATCATCTTGATATTGACGATGATTTTAACCAAGAGGATGATGAACCACTCTCTTGGAATCAAGCTAATAAAATTACTCGAGAACTTGGTCTTCAAGTTGCCCAAGACATTGACACACTTAATGCTTTTTTGCCAGAACTTGTTTCCACGTATGCATCAAGGCTTCATATATTCGGTCAAGGACTAGCAGATGGTAGTGACAATAAACAAGAGATTTGGAAAGTTTTATACAATCAAATTAAGAAGACAGAGCCAGAGAAACGTCAATTTGTTGTTTTAGTAGGATATCTATCATCCTGCGCAGAAAGCGCACCTGAATTTTACAATTCAACGCTTGATAGCCTTGTACATGATGAAATACTTGGTCAATGGTTCCCAGTTTTTCAAGGAGATATGATAATAGATCAACGAGGTGTTGAGCGCCTGCTTGAGGCGTTAGAAACTGGAAACGCAAATGTGGGTACTTTTCGGCATCTAGCTTGGGGAGGACGCCACAAAACTATTAGCGATGATGACCTAGCCAAACTTCTAACAAAACTTCAAAAACAAGACAGCGGAGCAGATGTTGTAATAGATATTTTGCGAATGAGATTTCACGAGGCAGAAGAAAAACAACATCAACATTCTAGAATATTGATTGAGACAGCTTGTAGTTTTCTTGAAGAATACCTATTTGCAAAAGGTAATCTTAGACAAGACAGTACTGGCTACTCGCTAGCTCAAATAGTCAAAGTATGTTTCAGCAGTGAATTTAGCAGTGAATTTATCTTAAATATATACGAGCATCTAGCAAAGCTCACTGCTGACTATCGCATTTACCCCTTTGAATATACTGATTTATTTAGCACTATAGCTCGTGTTAAACCTATTGTCTTCCTAGATGTATTCCTTGAAAACAATAAGAATATTGAAAATTACACACCTCATTTGCTCTTCAGAGATAGCTTTGATGAGCGCGATCTCTTTATTGATCAAATTGCAGACGATATTTTAATAAGCTGGTGTGAGGTTAACCCTGAAACTCGTTATCCATTATTAGCATCTGTCACAAAGCTTTTTTCAATATCAAAAGAGACAAAAGAAATAGGGTTAAATCGAACTACATATCTACTATTTAATAAAGCTCCTAATCTAACTATTGTTCTTCAACACCTATCAAAATCAGCAATCCCTATGTCATGGAGCGATTCTTTAGCAGAACTTCTTTCGAAGAGAGCTGAACTTCTTAAAGAATTGTTTCAGCATGAAAACGAAGAGATAAAATCTTGGGCTAAAGAGCAATATTCTGTTTTGCAAAGGGAAGCAAAAAGTGCGTATGAAGATGAAGAGAAACGTAATCGTTTTTATAATGAACGATTTGAATAGGGATTTGCTAACGATTTTTAGAGATTGGCAATAGCAACGCTTGATAGAATTAAGAGAAAACGGTCTCGGACGGAATGTCAACGCAGGGCTAAAGCCGCTTGCTCAGTACGTGGAAGCCCTTCGGGCTGGCGCGATGAGTCGAATTTATTCGACTTTCATGAACTGAGGCAGGAATTTATCCCGCCGATTTGAAGCTATAAAACGGTCTCGGACATCATGTCCACGGGACCGTTTTTGTTTCTTACTTCTTCCAGTAAAATTGGATTTGCCGTCAAATTTTAGAAGTAGTTGAAAAGGAGATTAACTATGTTCAGATCAAAACGAAGGCAGATCGTCACTCCGCAATCGGAGCATCTTAAACTGGTTGGGACGCTTGCCATGTTGTGGGGCAATCACCAGTTCGATCATCCACCCATCGAAAGCAAATCCATGATCTCAGGGATGGGACTGCACGACCGCGGTTATGGATATTTGGATAATTCACCCATTGGCGGCATGACCGCCGAGGAATGGCTTCCCATTGCACGGCGGGGATTTAACATGCCATGCTCCGATGCTCTTGCGGATGCCATCGTCAAATATCACATCCGTCGGCTGGCCAGCATCGATCCATCCGAAGTACGCAAAGCCCTGACAGCCGAATTCTCACAAGCCATCGATGAACATCTCGATCAGTACCACCTATCCAAAACGTTGTTCGACCGCATGGATCGGATCACAGACCTGTTGGATCGGCTCTCGTTCGAGTTTTGTTTTGACGCCCCCGCATCTGGCAGTATTTCCATTTTTCCGCGCAATGGCGAAGATACCGAGATCACAGTCCAGTATCATGTGGAGGATGGGGAGATCAACGTCACACCCTGGCCATTTTCGGTGGACGAGCATAGAGGGTACCTGGTTGCCTATCAAATGGATGGCTACCCTGAACGGCCCGACCCTGTCATCCTCCCCTATCGGCTGAAAAGAAAATAATGCAGAAAAACGGTCTCGGACGTAATGTCCACGAGACCGTTTTTGATTGTTTCGTAAGCAATCTGCAGGGGGAGATGGAGAGCAATTACAAAGTTAGATGTGGACTTTGAAGGACCCTGGCAACGGGAGTTTTCGTCCGCGCAGAATATGGCTTTAATGTGATGTAGAATTCACATCAATATCCACCAATGCATTGAAACTGGCAATAAGCAATTTGGTAAATGATCGGAGAGATAATGGAAAAGTCACAGCTTGGAAAGACAATACGCGAAGCAATCCTCATCTTTTTGATGGTACTACTTGGCTATGGGTATTTCTCAAGCGAGCGGGATTCAAATGTAAATTCGAGACTGGCCCTCATAAAAGCGTTTGTTGACGAAGACAGGCTTGAGATCGACTCTTATCATGACACCGAGTTATATACAAGTGACAAATCATATTTTAAAGGTCACTACTACTCCGATAAAGCAGTTGGCACAGCAGTGCTGGGTATATTCGCTTATTATCCTGTTCGGTGGGTTTATGCACACGAAGGCATAAGGCTTACTCCCCGTCTTTTTCGTGAATGGATGACCTTTTTCATCGTCAGTCTCCCGACAGCGTTTATTGCTCCGTTTTTATATGCGCTCATGAAACAGATTACAGCCAGCCCAACCAGGTCGCTCGTAATCACTTTGTCGATCTGTCTTGGTACACCCTTATATAAATATGGAACAGCACTTTATGGACACACTCTGGCGACGGTCCTCTATTTTTTGGCATTTCTGATCTGGTACTATGCAAGACGCCAGCGGTATATATCCATGCCTTTGGCGTTCATATCGGCATTCCTTCTGGGGTTTACGGTGATAACTGAATTTCCAGCTCTTGTCCTTGTGATCCTAGTCTCGCCTTATATCTTATTCACACTCTATCAAACTGGACAGTTAACCAACTGGAAGGTATACGTGGTCATGGCAGTGGGATTCGTGCTTCCAATCTGTCTGCAGTTCTATTACAACAACACCATATTTGGAGCGCCATTCACTACCGGCTATTCACATGAATACATCCCGGCGTTCAGGGAAGCACACGGAACCGATTTTATGGGAATCGGATGGCCTGATCTACGCGTCTTTTTTTATCAGACTATCCATCCTTCACTTGGAATTTTCTGGCAAAGCCCTATCCTGCTCCTGGCTATAATCGGATGGTTTTTCATGGCGAAAAAGGAGGAATATCACACAGAAATGTATTTCAGCATGGGTGTAATAGTTCTGTATATTCTGTTTTTTTCAGGATATTTCGATTGGTGGGGCGGTGTCGTCTTTTCTCCAAGGCATCTCATCCCGATCATGCCATTCTTTGCGTTGCCATTAGCCTTCACTCCAAAAAGGGTCACCATTCCATTGTTGATGGCGGGTTTGATCTCGGTATTCCAGAACCTTCTGATGGCCGCAAGTGGATTCGAAGGACTGTACGAATATATTCAAACCTTACTGCAGGGAACATATGTCCTCGCTAATAAAGGGATGTTATTCTATGAGATATGTCTTCCCAATGTCATAAAGGGAAATTTGATGAACAATCGCGGAATTCAGCTTTTGGGGCTGCAAGGTCCGTTGAGTTTGCTCCCGTTGCTAACCCTGGAATTTGTCATTTTGATTATTTATTTTAGGTTGATACAACTCGAAAGCAAATCAACGTAAAACAAATTAGATTGTCACAAGGAACGGGGGGCTCAGTTGAAGAGGTAACGCATGTCACGCATTTATGAATTGGAAGGAAATCTCCACAAAGTGAAAAACGGTCTCGGGGAAACAACCCACCTGAGACCGTTTGTTGGCACTTTCCATGGTGTAAAATTCACTATCAAAAAACATTGAGTCTTTTTCTTTAGGAGTAGCGTATGGATGACAATGTAAATTCGAAGAAGATAAAAGATAACTGGGCGAATGGGGATCTTTATGAACGATATGTCGGCCGCTGGAGCCGCCTTGTAGCACACGAGTTCTTGAAATGGCTGGCGGTCCCTGCAGGGGGCAAATGGCTGGATGTCGGTTGCGGGACAGGCGCGCTCAGCCAGACCATTCTTGAAGTATCGGATCCCGCAGGAATCACAGCCCTGGATCGTTCGGAAGCGTTCGTGGCATTCGCAAGCAGTCAGATCGCAAATAAAAGAATACAGTTTGAAGTGGGAGACGCCCAATCTCTTCGTTCCGATATTGGACCGTTTGACGCCATCGTGTCGGGACTCGTCCTGAATTTTATTTCACAACCCGAGCAGGCTCTCGCAGGGATGAGAAGCGTCGCGCGCAAAGGAGGGATCGTCGCTGGCTACGTGTGGGATTACGCGGAAGGTATGCAATTGATGCGTCACTTCTGGGATGCGGCAGTCGCTTTGGATCCGAAGGTACACAATATTGACGAAGTCAAACGTTTCCCCCATTCCAGACCCGAGCCTTTGAAGGGGCTTTTTCAGGAAGCGGGCTTTCAACATGTGGAAGTGATTCCCATTGAAGTCCCAACCAACTTTCGCGATTTCGAAGATTACTGGTCGCCGTTCCTGGGCGGCCAGGGACCTGCGCCAAGTTATGCAATGTCCCTGAGTGAAGAGGCTCGTTCCAACCTTCGAGAAAAAATCCGTGCTGGCCTGCCGATCCAATCCGATGGTTCGATTCACCTGAAGGCCAGAGCTTGGGGCATCAAAGGGATTTGTTAAATTCAGGAGAAGTTGAAAAGCAAAGAATTGTGATAGGAAAAACCGTCTCGGACATAATGTCAACGAGGCCGTTTTGTTGTAAACGTCATGAGTGAGTTCAAGGTCACATGGGGAGTTCGTGGAGGGCTTCTTTTGAAATATGGAAACTCGCAGTTGAAATCCAAGCAAAGTTGACTATACTAGGGCTAGGAATCAAAGCCTAATGGTTGTGTCAAATAACGATGCGTTTCTCGAACAATTAATCCAGAACCAGCGCCGAGCCATTCGGTATTATGTGCTTTTTGCCGCGGGTCTGGTTACTTTGGGCATTGTTGTTATTACAATAGCTTTTGTCTCTCCATTCTGGCTCGATCCCAAATCCCCCATCATTCCAGACACATTTAAAGGGTTATTCGGTATGGGAGGCGCTTTTGTATCATCATTGAGCGCATTTCAGGTCAAGGAAATCCTTAATCGAAAAGAGAAAATTCAGGCGTTTGAAACCATCAAAGTACAAATGCAAAATCTAAAAAGCACTCCCAAATCAAAGAGGGAAGACTCGCAAAAACGGTTGGAAGAATTAATTTGGAAAGTCCTTGAAAAGACAGCGCTCAGCTAAAGGTATGAATTAATCATGGATACATCTTCAGAACACATGGAATCCCTCAACAAGAACATCGAGCAATATGAACAAAAGGCCCGTCGTCGAGCATGGTTGTTCACTATAATTCCATTACTTTTCGGGGTTATTCTATTGAGTTATACCGTCTGGCAAATTCAAAACTATGGGCAAAAACTTGTTGAGGTTCAAGTGAAGCTGGATAAAACCACCAGCGAATTGAATACCTCAACCATTGCTTTACAAGATACCAGGAAACAACTTGACCAGGCGAATACTGCTCTAACTACCGTCCAGGATCAATTGAATAGTACAACCAGGGAATTGGAAAACATTCAGAAAGAACTCGATAATACCCAAAAGGACCTGGATCAAGCAAATGAAGAATTGAAAAGCGCCAATGTTTTCCTGGCAAACTCATATTCAATAGACGCAATAGACGAGAAAAATTCCTTATCTTTCTTTCCTTTTCAATCAGATGTTCTATACTATATTCAGGAACTTCAATATTCCAATGTGGGTTGGAATCGAAACGGTTTTTCCGAAGTTGAAGGGTTTAACTCGCCGAATTTTTCAGTTTACGTATTACAACATTTCGGGCTTGTCTCGGGGAACTACAATGTTGATGCAAAGCCCTGGCAAATATTGGAACCTGTTAGTGAGCCTTCGATTGGCGACATCGTTTACTATGAAGGCGGCTATGCCATGTTTTACTATGAGATAAACGGGGATAGATTCGTCATAGGTATGACACCATTGGGAATTATCGCCCAAAGGCTCAATTTTGCGCCCATTCTCGGTTATCTTCACGTTCCTTATCAATAGCCATTCGGCGACATTACCTCATAATAAAAACGGTCTCGGGACATAATGTCAACGAGGCCGTTTCGCTTTCTACAACGTCCTTACATACCTGAATTGTTTATACCCGGGCGGGTCGGTGTTGAGGACAGAATCAACCGTCACATGCAGCAATGCCGGTTTACCGGAATCAACTGCCCGTTGGAGAGCGGCGGGCAGTTCGCCCACAGAGTCCACTTTTTCACCGTAGCATCCCATCCCCTGCGCGATCAAATCATAGCGCATCTCGCCTGAAATATTTACACCTTGCTGTTGCTCAATTGGAACACCGCCAAAATTATGCGCGCTGCGTTCCATGCCCCAGCCATCGTCCACCGCAACGAGGACAATGATCTGCGCGTTCTCGCGCAACGCAGTTTCCATTTCCATGATGTTGAAGCCCACCGCGCCATCGCCCGTGATGCAATAGACAACGCGCTCGGGAGCGGCAAGTTTCGCACCGATCGCAAACGGCACGCCCGTTCCGAGATAGCCCATCTTCACCGAATACAGAAAACTGCGCGGCTCAAAAATCTGATTGAAGGCCACGCCCCACAACGTTGTATTGCCGCCGTCGAGCACCGTCACCGCATTGCGCGGGAAAAAAGCGCGTGCGTTGAAAACCATCTGCCCGGGGTTTAGTCCGTGCGTTGGCTCTGCCATCAAAAATTGGAATCCCTGCATCTGCGTTTGCTGGGTCAACTCGCGATAACGCGGCAAGTCTTCCATTTCGGTTCGTGCTTGTCTCTTTTCTTTTACTTTGGATAAGATCGCCTTAAGCGCAGATTTCGCGTCTGCGAGGATGCCCACATCAACGGGCCGATTCAACCCGATGGAATTCGCATCAACATCGATTTGAATTGTGTTCTGCTCCGAAGGTTTTCCCCACGCTGGATGAGAACCCCAACCGTCATATTCACCGAGGCGCGAGCCGACCACCAGAATCACATCCGCTTCATTCTTTGCGAGCGATGAGGCCTGCATATCGAACACGAAAAAATATCGCGGATGATCTTCGGGCACTGCGCCGCGCGCACCCATGGATGTGCTCATACCCGCCGCGAGATAATCACTCAACTCGATAAATTCCTTGGAAGCATCCGCCCACAACACGCCCTTCCCCGCATGTAAAAATGGACGTTTCGCATTTGCCAACAATTCCGCTGCCTCTTCAATCCATGCAGGGTCACCTGCTCCCATATTTGTCATGCGATATTGTGACGATGGATAGACGGGGATTTTCTCATCGTCAATTTTCATGCCAAGCATTTCATCTGGAATGGCGATGAACACCGGCCCGGGACGCCCGGTCAACGCCGCGCGGAAAGCTGCCCGCATCATCTCAGGCAGTCTCTCTGGCTGACGGACAAGTGCGCTATATTTTGTGATGGGCTTGGCCATGTCCACAAGATTGGTTGCCTGCCATGCTCCGCCCCGCTCCGGGTCAGTAGTGAGACGGCGGCGTGTGCAAGCAATTGCAATGACAGGATGTCCCTCGGCATACGCCGAAGAAATCCCCGCCAGCATATTCGCCCCGCCAGGTCCCGGACTCGCGATAACCACGCTTGGCTTGCCGTTCGTGCGTGAATATCCCTCCGCCAAATGGACAGCGCCTTCTTCATGCCGGCAGTTGACATGCCGTATGCCATGCTTCGGCGCATGTACTGTGAATGGAATATGCGCGCCATCAATGATGCCGAACATCATTTCGATGCCTTCGGCCTGTAAACACCTCGCCAGCAATTCACCAACAGTTATTTCAGTCATGAGTTCCTCCTCCAAAAGATTTAAACACGAAGGGCACAAAGATCACAAAGGAAAAAAACCTTAACACCTTCGTGTACTTGGTGTCCTTTGTGTTTAATGAATTTCACACAATTATTTTTTGTTCTCTCAACCAAATTTCCGTTCTTCTCATCCCCTCATCCAGATCCACCAGCGGATACCAACCCAGCAGGTCGTGAGCTTTTTTATTCGATACTGTATTTTTCTTTGACAGCATTTCCATCGCGCCGCGCCCCAGTTCAGTGGGTTTGCCGAGCAATTTGAAGATCATCCGCCCAGCCTCCGCAATCGCAACTGCCGTGGATGTGCTTAACATGCGCGGACCGCCCTTCCCCATCATGCGGTAATAATGACCAAAGAATTTTTCGCAGGTTGTCGCAACTTCGCCGCCGAGGATGAAGATCTGCCCAATGCCTTTATCTTTCTCTGCAGAGAGCATCACGCCATTCACGAGGTCATCAATATAGATGGCGCGAAACACGCCCTGACCATGCGCAGGCAAAAGGAACAAACCTTTTTGGATCATCTGGACGGGAATCAATGTCCACGGGCGGGAGTTGGGGCCGTAAATATCTGCGGGGCGAATGATGGTGCAGGGAATTTCGCCAGCCGAATATGCGGCAAGCACGACCTGCTCGCTTGCTATTTTTGTATCAACGTAGGGATTGCCCGTCGGCATCACGGGCGCAGATTCATCGGCTTGATCTTCGAGGATGAATCGCATCGCTGCCAGCGAAGAGACATGCACAAAGCGTTTTACACCTGCTTTGATGGACGCATCCAATACGCGGCGCGTGCCAAGCACATTGACCCGCCATGCTTCTGCCCGCGAGACGTTGTTGGTCACGATAGCTGCGGTATGGATGACAAGGTCACAGCCATTCAACAAATCCTGCCACTCTTCGGGACGGGAAACATCACCCGCCACAACATTAACAGAGGCATCGGCGCGAACATCAAGTCCACGGGTCACCGCGCCTAATTCGCGATAACGTGCTGAAAGAGCGCGTCCCACAAAGCCAAGCGCGCCTGTGATGAATACTTTACGATAACGAGTCTGATCCATTTTCCTGCCCCAATCTCTGTCTGCGGATTTGTTCAAGGCGTTTCATGCCACGCCGTTTCATGGGTTCATACAACCATAGCATGATCGACGGGTTGAGATGATTCAATTTGGTCAGCCAGCCCCGCCAACGCGGAAGGTTAATCTCCAACGGCTTTTCGCGCATGGCTTTCCAAAAGGCATTCTCCAGATCGTGAACGGTTAGCGTGACGCCAGTGTAGGTCAACGCGACTTCTTCATGCCCGCTTTCAAGGTGCTTTTGCATGATGGGCGTGTCAACGAGGTCGGGAGCGATGACAGTGACGAAAACACCCATCGTCCGCCACTCAATTGCGGCGGCGATGGACGCGTTTCTTAATCCAGCTTTTGCGGCGGAGTAGAGTCCATTCCCGGGCGTGGGGGAAAGCCCCGCAAGCGAACTGACATTGATGATGTGACCTGATCTCTGTCTCTTCATCACGTCACCCACAAGCCGCATACCGATCAATGGGCCTTTCAAGTTGATGTCGATCACCAGATCAATATTCTCGATAGGTTGCAACAGAAAAAAGGATTGGCAGCTAATGCCAGCGATATTAAACAAATAATCAATTTGTCCAAAATTTTGAATCGTATCATCCACAACACGTTGCCACTGCTCCACCGAGCGAATGTCCAGCGTGTGAAGATGCACAAACTGATTGGGCGTAAACGCTTCGCGCAGTCCCTGTTCGTTGACATCGGCAAGCACAAGACGATATTCGTCACCCCTTTTCAGCAGGGTGTTTGCCCAATGTTTGCCGATGCCGCTTGCAGCGCCGGTGATGATCGCGGCCTTGAAAGTCATCTATTGCGCGTTCATGTTTGCCGCTTCGCGCGCCTTCTTCTCATTGACCAATAACATCAAAGCCCAGCCAACGATCAGGAACGCGGCAATCGAAAGGATCGCCAAACGATGTCCCGATTGTTCGGCGAGCGCGACGCTCTGTCCCTGCGACTGATACCACAAGGTCAATTCTGCGGCGAGGTATCCGAACACAGCAGGGCCAATGAACGATGATGTGCGTCCGGTCAATGCGAAGAAGCCAAAGAACTCACCGCTCTTACTCTGCGGGGCAAATGTGGCCACCATAGCGCGGCTGACCGATTGAACGCCAGCCATTGCAATGCCGACAAATCCGCCGATGATGAAAAAGTGGGTTTGGTTCTGCGCAAAATACAAGGCCATGATGCAGGCCACCATCAACAAGATCGATATTGTGAGAGAGCGTTTACCACCATAGCGATCCTGCAAGTTTCCGAAAAGCAGCGCCCCAACAACATTGGTTGCCTGTACAAGGATGAAGAAAATGATCAACCCGGTTTGCTCGAGACCAAACAACACCGCACCGAGAATGGCCGCGAAATCAAGCGCGATGATCACTCCTTCGTTGTAGACCAGATACGCAAGCATGAATTTCAAGAATTCGTTGAAGCCGCGCGCTGCTTTGATCGTTTCTCTCAATTGCTTGAATGCAACGCTGAAAATATTTTCGCCGGGTGGAAGTTTCTGCGGCTTCGCGCGCTCATTAAGATTCAAGAAGATCGGGATCGATGCCAGCGCGAAGAAAATCGCAGTGGCAACAAGCGAACCACGCACCACCAGGAGGCTGCTTTTCGTGATCAGGATTGGGGGAAGAATGAGTAATAGAATAACAATCCCGCCAGCTGAACCGATGGCCCAACCCGTCCCGGCAATGCGCCCCATCTCATGAGACGCGGCGATCTCTGGCAGGAGCGCGTCATAAAAAATTTGCGAGGCGCGATATCCAATTTCGGCAAGAAGGAAGAATATGATCGCCAATGCGATCGTTCCCTTTTGAGTAAAAAAGAGCAAGGCTGTGAACAGTACGGATAGTGTTGTGAAGAAAAAGAGAAATCGTTTCTTTGCGCCGGAATAATCGGCTATGGCCCCCATGATCGGCGCGGCAATCGCAACAAGGATCATTGCCACTGAAATGGTCAAACCCCATATTCTCGAACCTTCGGCGCCGCCAACCACCTGCTTTTGAAAGTACGCCGAGTAGACTGCGAGCAAGACTACCGAGGCATAAGCAGAATTCCCAAAATCATACAGATACCAGGCCACGCGCTCCCGACGCGTGGATAAAACCTGCGGTGCGATATTTGACATCGTCCCTTCCTCCTCACTGAGTATGAATTGGCACTCCAGTCAGTTGCCATGTTGTGGAATTGCAAGCTTCGGCATCCTGAGGATTGGCTCAGGGCGGCATGCCCGTATAAGATTTGCGCAAGTATATCACCATGAAAAATAAATCTTCAATTCGCAACTCACAAAGGAGAACCTGCGAGAAGGTAACGAGCGAATCTAAAGTCAGTTGAGTATTTTAGGAGGTGCAAAGAAAAATCAATCCGCACTCAGCAATTCTCAATATGTCGTTGCGAGGAGGACTCTTGTTCTTCCCGACGAAGCAATCCCCTGTTACGAGGAGACTGCTTCGGCAAAAAACAAGAGCGCCTCGCAGCGACATGTTCATAACGAGAATTGCCGATCCGCACTAGTATTATCCACAGTACGTAGTACAATGAAATCAGGTTATCAATTGGTAAATTGCATATATGCGGGGGATTTGGATCATCGCTTGTAAGCATCCTACTATACCTTCCAAAAATCCAATCATGGAAAAAACGCGCCTTGAAAAGGTGCGTCAAACTATTTAAGGGGTATGAGGAGAACGAGATGATGAACAAAACGATCTTCGAAGAAAAATGGGATCAAATCCGCGGCCAGATCAACGCCAAGTGGAGTCTCATGGTTGAGTACGATCTAATTAAAGTAGATAAAGCAGAGGTGAAGTTCGATAAATTCGTCACCATGCTGCAAGTCAAATATGGGCATACCCGTCAGAAGGCCAGAGAAGAAGTTGGCAAATTCTGGGCGGAATACGAATCTAAAAATAGAAGCAGTACCTAAAGGAGCAATACATTGGAAACAACAGCAGTCAAGACCAAAGCCAAACGACCCTCTAAAGGTGTGGCGAAACATAATCGCCTCGTAAAACAGGAAGCCCGCAGAAACAGTATTCCGGGCACAGTAGTTTTAAAGAAAAAGAAGCGCGTTATACCAGCGTCGAAATAATAAGTTAATCAAAAAATCGGAACAGTTGCTGTTCCGATTTTTTGATTAACTTATGTTGTTGCTTTTCCCTGGCCTCGGCTAAAACACCCAGCCTGGAATCAGCATTTCGCGCAGCGCACAGAGCAGGCTTCAGCGCGGTCCGATGCGCGGCAGCCATAGGGAAAATCCGCTATGGATGGCCGATAAAGACTGGGGGCTCATCCAAATCCCACATCTTCACATTATCAATATTGACAATGGCAGTGTGATCGGGAACCGCGATCATGTGGAAAGACACAGACCGTGTAGACGGCCGAAACCTTGAGGCGGCCATGCAAATGCTCGAATAATCCAGAGGAGCATGATTAAGATAAATCGCGCACTCACTTCCCTGTACGATGAATACCACATTGATCCGCTCCGGTGGAAACTGGTCGTATTCACCTGTGATGGATTTCCAGTCATTATGAAAGACCCAGCGGAAATTCCAATTTTTATCTTTGGATAGATCAAGGGAAAAATTTTGATCCGTAGTTGGATTGAATTGGAATCTTACATAATCATCGGGTTGAGTTTCTCCAAATCTCAAATCAAAACTCAAAACAAAGTTCCTGCGATTCAACGTTGGGTTATAGATCATCAGATCTGTTTTTTCTTTTCCCTCAGGGATCTTCAGGATCAAAGCCCCATTCCCCAAATGTGCGTAAAAAGGTATGTCA
>JABFSL010000084.1 GCA_013140605.1 Anaerolineales bacterium | reverse complement strand
TCGTCCTTGTCTGGACCTCCGGGGCTCTGCATGACACCATCAAGCGAAAGTTGAGTGGTAGTTGTCAGTTTCATGTATAAAGTCTCTTCTCAAATCATGGAATTTGGATAACTCTCAAACGCCCAACTATGTTTTATACGGCGGGGTTCTGTATAAACCCCCAATTTGGGTGGTTATACAGTCTGTGGGCTGTATAATTACCTATGTGCAGATTATACGCCCTCAAACTCAAAAACAGTGATTCCCTTTTTCTCTGGTAAAATACCAACCTGTGATTTCAGCCCGCGAACCCCGTGTGTCCTTGCACACAACTCTCTCTCGCCTGTCTGAGACGCCAAAACATCTGTAGGATTAAGGAGTAAGTCAACATGGTAAGAATTCGTTTACGTCGTATTGGTCTCAAAGGCCAACCCACGTACCGCATCATCGCTGCGGATAAAGAAGCCCCCCGCGATGGTCGCTTTTTGGAAATTTTGGGCGTGTACAACCCCCGCACCAATCCCGCCACCATTCACATCAAGGAAGACCGCGTTTTCCATTGGATGAAGAACGGCGCCCTGCCAACCGAAGCTGTCGAACAGATCTTCAAGTCCTCTGGCACCCAGGCTCGTTTTGACCGCTTCAAGAAGGGCGAGGCCATTGAAACCCTCGTCGCCGAAGCCGCCGAAGCCGAAGCCAAACGCGCTGCCCCCGCACGCACAAACAAGTAATATATTCCCTCATCCCCAACCCTTCCCCCGATGGGGAAGGGAGTCCCCTCTCCCTTTGGGACGCGAAGCGGCCAGGGTGAGGGAGAGTAGGCATTATTATGAAAGACCTCATTGAATACATCGCCAAATCCCTTGTAGAGCATCCTGAAGAAGTGCAAGTGCGCCAGAACGGAAACGGCTCACGAGTGCGCATCGAACTGAATGTCTCAAAAGACGACATGGGACGCGTGATCGGCAAAGGCGGGAAAGTGGCGAACTCCATTCGCATCCTGCTCCGAGTGGCCGCCGAGCGCGAAGGCAAACAAGCCACGCTCGACGTAATGGAACCCTAATGCCAGCACAACCGCAATCATCAGGCTCGCCGGCAGGCGAGCCTGTCTATTTAGTGATCGGATATCTGCGCCGTTCGCATGGAGTGCGCGGCGAGATCATCATGGATCTGCACACCGATTTCCCCCAACGCATCAAATCAGGCCGCAAAGTTTTGATCGGCGAAAAACATCAGCCGCTCACATTTGACACTGTCCGCCCGCATGCTGACGGTTTGCTCGTCAGTTTTCGCGGCATTGACACCTCCGAGGATGCGAGCAAACTTCGCAATCAGTGGGTGTATGTCAAAGCCACCGAAGTCCCGCCGCTGCCAGAAGGCAAGCATTATCAATATGAAATGATTGATCTGGATGTCGTGGATGAGAATGGGAATCCGCTTGGCAAGTTGGTTGAAATTTTGGAAACTGGCGCGAACGATGTCTACGTCGTTCGGGATGACTCTGGCAAAGAGATTCTTCTGCCTGCCATACCCTCGGTCATTCTGGACCTGAATATGGATTCTCGAATACTGAAAGTTCATCTGCTCGACGGGCTGGTGTAAATTCCTTCCAATCCCGAAGGGATGTAATGATTGTAACAATTGGACATGCTTGATATAAAAATCCCGAAGGCGATGACATGGCCTTGCCACCCCGTTGGGGTTTGATAACTTCTTGAATATATCTACTACAATAATTCCACCCCTGCGGGGTTATGGGTTCGTGGTAAAACTGGCTTATGGACGATAAAAAATATTGGGTCGGGTTCAATCTCATCAAAGGCATTGGCGCTGTGCGCATGCAGGGACTGGTCGCATATTTTGGCGACTTGCAAACTGCATGGGGTGCTGACTCCGTCAGTTTGGCAGAAGCAGGCCTCGGCGCGAAAGTGATCGAACGCGTTCTCGCGGCGCGTCAAAATGTTAACCTGGATCAGGTCTGGGCGAAGATAGAATCACAGGGGATAAAAATCCTGACCTGGCAGGATGAAGCATACCCATCAAGATTAAAAGAGATTGACCAACCGCCGCCTGTGATGTATATTCGCGGCGAATATCTGCCTGACGATCTGTTCGCGGTTGCCATTGTTGGCACGCGCAGGGTCACGCCATATGGCAGGCAGATCACCGAAGAGATTTCATCGTTCCTTGCTTCGAATGGAATTACCGTTGTCAGCGGACTCGCGCGCGGTGTGGATGCGATTGCACATCAAACTTCGCTAAAAGCTGGCGGACGAACCATCGGTGTGCTGGGTTCGGGCGTGGATAAAATTTATCCGCCCGAACATTTGAAACTGGCCGAACAAATGATGGAACGCGGGGCGATCATCAGCGATTATGCGCCAGGCACGCCGCCAGATGCTTCCAATTTTCCGCCGCGCAATCGCATCATTTCTGGTTTATCATTGGCGGTCGTTGTCATTGAAGCAGGCGAGACCAGCGGCGCGTTGATCACAGCTGAGTTCGCGGCAGAGCAGGGACGTGAAGTGTTTGCGGTGCCAGGGAGTATACTTGCGCCTCAAAGCAAGGGCACGAATAAGTTGATCCAGAACGGCGCTTTGCCATTATTGAGTGTCAATGATATTATGCAGGCCTTGGATTTCACGCGGATCGGCGAACACAAAGCCGCGCGCAAAGTGATCCCTGCGGATGAGACAGAAGCGCGTTTATTGAGTGTGCTTGGCGGAGAACCTCTGCACGTGGATGAAATCCGCAATCAGGCCGATTTGCCCATTGAGAGAGTTTCTGCTACACTCGCGCTAATGGAACTAAAAGGCATGGTGCGCCAGGTGGGTGGCATGAATTATGTCGCGGTGCGTGAAGAGCAGAAAGAATATAAGCTAAGTAAATAGTTAATGACTTTAATTTGATAAAAATGTTTGCGAAATGTCTTTAGTGTGTAAAAAATAGAAATATATATTGTTGCGCCTATGGAGAATTTATGGATTTTCAAATATTGGCAGGGTTAGTGATAGCTCAAAAAAAACTGTTGTTTCATTATGAAGCTGTTGAGCATCCTTTTCCAGTTGATATTGTTAATGTTATTAAC
>JABFSL010000121.1 GCA_013140605.1 Anaerolineales bacterium | reverse complement strand
AGTCTAATTGAACGCTTATTACCTAAATCTATTCATGCCGTTACTGCCAAAGGTTTTGAAATCAAAGTTGCGCTTTTTGTGCTCGCTTGTAGCATCACTTTCCTTTGGTAGGTAGCAACTTGGGTTACTTAACAATGCCCAACATGCGCGGATACCAATACCATAAAATATCTGCGGCGGGTTTGCTGTGAATGGAAGCGGATTTGTCCTGCAAGGCGGCAGGGAGATAATATCCGCGGCTGATAAAGCCTGATATCCACGGTCGTGAATTGACAGCCGTGAGAATGGCCTCGTAAATATCGGCCTGGGTTTGCAGGCTTAAGCTTACAGAGCTTATATCCGATGGCTGATCCAGGGCTGTCCAGTCGAGACAACCGCCTTTGCCGTCTGCGACACATCCATTGGCTGAACCAGCAGCAGATGGGTATGCCACAGCCAGAATTAGCGGTTTGCTCAGCAAGGAGGCGAGCGGCGCAACTTCGTTATCCAGCAGTCGTCCAGCTTCGTTTGAATAATCTGTTTTTGTGGCGCTTGGATTTGAGGAGAGGGAGGCAGACCATAATAAATACAGTCCATCCACATCCTGCAGAAAATTCAATGGTGTTTCAAGGCTGGATTTTGTGTATGGCAATGCCCATAAAATTTGACCTTTGAAATGTGTGCGCACATCCGCGATGATGGATTTCCACTGCGCTTCAACATCGGCAGGCGGGTTGGAGGGATTGCCATCTGGAAGCTTTCCATTGGGCAGGGCGGGTGCGATCCAGTCTCCGCCGAGGATGAGAGTTTGTGACCCGGTTTGGGAGGCGAGGTCGGCATAGTTGATGGCGAAAGCGCGGTAGCGGGTAAACCATGTCAGCCACCACTGTGCATCTCGTGGCGCACCCAGCCAAAAGGTTGAGGAAGAGGCGGGAAAATTCGGGGTGGGGAACAGCGCTACGTTAAGTCCCAAAGCGCGGGCTTGCGAGATCATGATCGCCGAGTCTATCCACATCGGATCCTGGCCCGGTATTTGGGCAAATTGCAGCGGAGAGACGCTGGTGTAAGTCCAGCTTGGAGTAAGTACGGTGATGTTTGCTCCGAGGGCTTGTATGTTTGCGAATGCCTGCGGTGCGTAATAAGACCAGTTGGGCCGATAGCTGGATTGGAATTCGATGCCGGCGTTGAATCCGCTGGCGCGCGCTGTGATGCTGCTCCCTACCAGTGTGACTGGTTCGGGATTCTCAAACCATTTCCATGTGTTGACCGTGTCTTGAATATCCTGGCTCAAGATGCTGGTGCTTGCCTGTCTTCCGCTCGGTGCGGCACCGACCGTATCGCCATCATCCGCGCTGCCGCATTGACCGTTGCGGCAATAGCGATATGAAAATGATCCAAGCACGTTGAGTGGGCTGTAAAGTTTGTATGCCCAGCGGTTGTTGCCAAGCGGCCACATCGGGATGGGTTCCATCCAGCCGAAGGTATTGAATTGCATGTAAACAATATCTCCGGGCGGTGTGACAGATGGAACTGCAACTTCAAAAAGGATCGGCGCAGAATCGCCTGACGACCAGGTTTCAACACTGTCTTGAACGGCAAGGTCTTGTGCGGGAACAACGAATTCGCGCAAATTCCATTGACCGTCAGCTTTATGCTCGGCATTCCAAAAACCGTCGCCCAATGTATATTTATATTGGATGTGCGCGCCGATCGGCAAGCCCAATGTGGCTGAGTAACGGCCATCCGCTTGAAGGCTTAGGACAGGCATGCGGTCGGTGTTTGTGCTGATGCCGCCCTGCAGGTCTGCGAATGTATTTCCAAGTTGGAGAATATTTCCCGCAATTCGGACAGGCACACCGGGAACTGTAGTTTCAGGGACTGTCACTGTAAATGTAACGCTTACGATCTGGGCTGGTTTCACACGCAAGTCAACGACGGTTGTGCTGCCAGCGGCAACTGTCGCGCCCTGTTCAAATGTTTGATACATTCCGTCGAGGCTGTATGCCACCAGGTTTTGCGTGCCGATTGGCAGACCGATCAATTCAAAACGCCCAAGAGAATCTGTGATGAATTGCTGTCCGCCCGCGCTGACCAGCAGGTTTGGCAAAGTTGAACCTGTGTCAGAATTAAACACCTGACCCAGGATCGTGCCTGTTGGACGTGTATAGGATTTATCTCCCCAATCTGAAACAATATCCTGTACTTCGCTGGGGCCTGCAATCAGATGCATACGGTAGCGAATGGCCGCGCTGGAGTTTGTATCTTCCAGCACTTGAGAAGCGCCGCGGCGCACGTAACGATATTTCACCAATGAATTAAAGGGTAAGGGTAATACTGCCGTGTATGTGAGTGAGTCTCGCGCGCTCATCGGGAATTGCGTGGCGTTTAACGAAAGACCGGTTACCTCGTCCATGATGGCGATCGCGAGCGTCTCGTTGGCTTGCAGCGGTTCGGGGATCGTCACCACAAAATTTGTCTGCGCCATTGCTTGTGGCGTGGGCGATGAAACCACATCCACAGGAATTGGTGTGGATGAGCCGGGGATGGCGGGAGTCTCAAATAACGATAATGTACATGCCTGTCCAACAAGGACAAGCAGGATCGCCACAGTTAAAATACGGCGGGACGATAGGGATAGCTTGTTCATTCTCTCTCCTCGGATAAAATGACCGCTTCGTTCTACGCTTTAGCTTGCTTCTGCCTCTTCGGCATTTTGTTGCTCTTCAAGATTATTCCGCTTTCGCCCGGCGTAGGCGATATAGCTTAATCCAATGCTGATAAAGTATAACAAGATCATCGGCGCCATGACCAGTCCCTGATTGATCGGGTCAATGGTGGGGGTAACCGCGGCGGCGACAATGGCAATGATCACAATCGCCAGCCGCCATTGTTGGGCAAGTATCTGGGGTTTGATAATTCCAATCGCGGATAATATATAAATAACAAGAGGGAACTCAAATGATATGCCGATCCAAAGCATCAATCCGGTGACAAATGAAAAATAAGATTGCGGACGCAGTTCGGTCTTGATCCCCATGAAATTTTGCAGGAATGGCAATGCTGTCGGCAGCATCAGGAAAAATGTGAAAGCCGCGCCGCCCAAAAACAAAATGGTCGCCAGTGGAATCCCAGCCAGTCCCATTTTGCGTTCGCGCGGCCGAAGACCTGGGGCGGCGAACATCCACAGTTCAAGCGCAATATAAGGAATTGCAATTGCCAGCCCTGAGAGCAGAGCCACGCGCATGAACACGCCGATGGTTTCGGTTACTTCAATCGCTTTGAGATTATCCAAACCCCCAACAGGTATGGCGAGAAATTCGATGATCCTGTTGGTGTAGGCAAACGAGATTCCCACTCCAACCATAACTGCCAGCACAGCGCGCAGGAGATGGGCGCGGAGCGCTTCCACCTGATCCCATAGCATTTGGCGTGTGTCTTTATTGGTGGTCAGGTTGACAAAAACTTCCCCAATGGGATGTTCTTCCGGTTCTGTATTCAGGAATTTGCGGAATCGGGAAAATGCCCTGAATGGGAACGCGAGTATATTATAGAGAAGACGGAAAGGGAATGTAATGATCCGCCATAAACTCCGAAAAAAATTACGCATCTTTTTGTTGATCGCTTTCGTCTACTGTTGATTCTGCTGCGGGCGGCGTAATCTTTTTTTCTGGCAGTATGGCGGGTGAAGCTGGAACCGGCTGGGAGCGTGCGGGACCGTTCAGGCCGCCGGACCTGCCAACGGTCGGGTTTGAAGCGCTGTTCAGGTCTTTGCCGATCTGGTTAATTTCATCGTTCGCTTCGCGCATCAGGCGGTTGGGCAGAGTCCTCAGTTCGCGCGAAGTTTGCTGGAACATTTTCCATCCATCGGATGTAACGATATTGCGCAGCCATTTGCCGATGGTCTTGCCGGCTTTTTGCATATCCTTTGGGCCAAGAATGATCAGCGCAATGACAACGATAAATATTAATTCAGATGTGCCTATGCCGAGAATTTCCATGTTTACGATTCCAGTTTGGCGTCCAATGCAATTCTATTTTTAATGATCTGATGGATCTCGTGTTCGTGCTCCACGAGTGTGCCGAGCACGCCATTCACAAAACGCGGCGCGGAATCTGAACCGTAAAGTTTTGCCAGTTCCACAGCTTCGTTGATGGCAACTTTGACAGGGGTCTCGCGTGATACCGCGAATTCCCAAAATGCGATTCTTAAGATGTTGCGGTCAATGGCTGCGATCTGATCCAGCGGCCAATCGGGCGCGTATTTTGCGATCAATTGATCAAGGTCTTGCGTAAGTGGAAGCACGCCAAAGACGATCTGTCTCGCAAATTCTGCCAGATCATCGGCGAGTGGAATTTCCTCCAGGCGTATTTTTAGCACGTCGCCTGGAAGGTGATTGTTGGCAATATCAGTTTCGTAAAGTACTTGCAGAGCGATCGCGCGCGCTCTGGTTCGGGGTTTCATGCTTTCAGGCCTCGCTATCGGCGTAATCTATATCTTCAATATGAATGTTAACGTGGCCGACATCCATGCCGACCATCTCCTGGATGGCGCGCGTAACATTCTGCTGAACGTTGCGGCTGACCTCGCGGATATTTACATTTTCCTGCAGGATGAGATGCAAGTCAACGTAGACAGTATTCTCTTCCGTTTCAATTCGGACTCCGTCGCCTGCTCCTCGTTTAAAGAATCGGTTTACGCCTCCGGAGACGGGCGCGAGTCTGCTGACACCGGGCACGCTTAGTGCAGAGAGGCGCGCGATCGTGGTGAGTACTTCGGGGGAGACGGTGGTTTTGCCTTGTGTGTTATCTGTCATTTTTACTCCTTATATTACATCATCGCCATGCCGCCATCTATACCCAAAACCTGGCCGGTGATGTAAGCGGCTTCGTCTGAGGCGAGAAATGCGGCGGCGTAGGCGATCTCTTCCGGCTTGCCTTTGCGCCCGAGTGGAACCATTTTGAGCGCGGCTTCCAATATTTCGGGTGTCATTGCGTCAAGGATTTCTGTATCCACAAACCCCGGCGCAATCGCGTTGACTGTGATATTACGCGTCGCAACTTCACGCGCAAGGGCTTTTGTAAAAGCGATTTGTCCGCCCTTGGATGCGGAATAATTGGTTTGCCCGGGATTTCCCATTTGACCGGCCACTGATGCCATGTTGATGATGCGCCCGACGCGTTTTCGCATCATATGTTTGACGGCCGACTTGGAACAGTTGAATGTGCTTTTCAGGTTAGTGTTAATGACCGCGTCCCAGTCCGCTTCTGGCATCATCATAATTAATTGGTCACGGGTAATACCTGCGTTATTAACGAGGATGCTTAGGTTGCCGAAAGTTTCCACCGCAAATTTCACCAAGGCTTCGGCTTGTTTGAAATCTGAAACATCCGCTTGAAACGCCGCGGCTTTTCCGCCAGCGGATTGAATCTGCTTGACTACATCTTCAGCGGATTCGGGTGACTTATTGTAGTTGACTACCACTGCCGCGCCGCGCGCCGCGAATTCCAAGGCGATGGCGCGGCCGATTCCACGCGAGCCGCCAGTGATGAGTGCTACTTTGTTCTCTAATGATAAGGTCATAAAGTGAGTTCCTTTTTTATGTCATTGCGAGGAGCGCTCTTGCTTTTTGCGACGAAGCAACCCCCTCATATCAGGAGATTGCTTCGTCGGGAAATACACCCTCCTCGCAACGACATTATGTTTATTTTGAATTATACACTCTGTTCAGTTGTACTTGACGGTTTCAAGCCAAACGCCAACCCCGCTCCTCCGCCCAGTGCGAGCACCGCTGCCCAAAGAAAGGCATCCTGCCAGAAGCGGATGGGGAACAGGCGGATCAATGTATCGGAAAAATAGAAGAGCCACGAATCGCCTTCGAAGAATATCGAATGGAAAAAGGTGAAGAATTGCCAGAATATATCTGGGTTGACAGCGATGCCGACGCCTACGATGGCTCCAATTGCTATTGACAGACCGATCATCCACAATCCGCCGCGACGAAGGCCGTTCATGTATTCATGCATCCAATTCCCGCGACGGGCGAGAACAGCCAGCAGGACAAGAATGGCAAGTGAAACATACCAGGCCTGCAAAGCGCCCCGCACGATATTCTTCACATCTGCCATGTGAATGAGTTCACGCTCATTGTAAAGCGGACTTCCGTCTTCGAATTTCAAATCGCCAAGATAGGAAATATCCGCGCTGTTGACGAGGTACTCCACGGCGAAGGGTGCCCATTGTAAGCGGTCTTGCTGAGTGAAGCCATATTCGTCAGCGGGGAAATATGGCATTCTATATTCAATATTGAAGAAGATCGGCGTGAGCAGAATTCGCAAAGCTGTGCCAATCAGGGCAAGCGGAATAAGGAGGGAGACAAGATAGGAGAGGATAGTTGTAAGATTAGGTTTCATGGTTTCCGTTTTTTTTTTTTCGTCATTGCGAGGCACGCTCTTGCTCTTAGTGCCGAAGCAATCTCCAATATTATGAAGGAGATTGCTCACCGCACTGGCGTACGGCGCAAGTGTCGGGCGGAAGAACATCGCCCTCGCAATGACGGGAATGATTATTTACTGTAAAAATTCCAGCCCGCCCTGTAATACAAAACTAACAACCATATCGTTGACGATCCATTCGATGGGGGCGAGATCGTCTGTGAAGACGGTGGTGAGTTGGTAACCATCTTTGAAGTTGGCGAATGTGGACGACATGGAGGCGATCAACAATGGGTGGACGTTTGGATCAGCGGCCAAGGCAACTAAATTTGTAGAAAAATTTTCGCGGACTGTCGGTTGTTTGGTGGCGAAGATCATCGTGTTGAGCGTGCCTGGGATGTCCATGATGTGAATGGATGGGAAGACTGTGCCAATCGTCGTCGCAAGGCCGTCTATCAGGCGGCGGTCGCCGGGGACTGAACCAACGTTGATGGTCAGCACCCCATCGTCGGTTAAGTGCGAAGCGATGATCGTAAAGAATTCCTGGGTGGTCATGTGCGGGGGAATGTATGGGGGGCGGTAGGCATCCACAGCGATGATGTCATATTTATATGGACTGCGTTCCAAATTCAACCTTCCATCGCCGATGTGGACTGTTAGATTCGGCAGATTCAATCCAAAATATTTTTCGCCGACTTCTACGATTTTTTCATCGAGCTCAAAACCGTCAATTGCAATGTCGCCATAGACCGCGGTTGCCTGTCGCGCGGCGGTTCCAGCAGCGAGGCCAACAATGGCCATGCGTTTTATATCCTGCGGTTTGCGGTTCGTGTAAAAATATGGGCCAACCAAAAACTGCTCCCACGGCCCGCCGTAATTCAACGTGTCGGGATGATAAATGGAATGAATGCCCTGACCGTCATTCAACTTCAAAAGTGTAAAACCATTGACCTCTTGCACTTGAATATAGTTGTAAGCCGACTCGGCTTCGTAAATTTGACCCGCGCTGTTCTTGAGCGATTGTCCCGCAGAAAGCGCGGCGACAATTGCAAGCAGGGCGGGCATCCAGATCAACTTGAACATCTCGCGCTGGCTTGCAAATCTGGCGAGGCCGACCAAGGCAACGATCAACAAAAACATGCCAAAAACAAAGAACGTAAGTTTTGTGCCGATGGTTGGGATCGTAACGAGCGTGGGCAGGAATGTTCCAATGAATGAACCAAGAGTTGATATGGCGTAAATCTGCCCCGAAACCTGACCTGACTTTGAAGTATCGTCTACTGAGAGACGAATCGCAAACGGTGAGATTGCACCAAGTAGTGTGATGGGGACGCTGAACAGAATCAACACGGCGATAAATGAACCTGCCATGATGCCGACACTCAGCGCTTCAAACGCGGTCGCAGCGGACCTGAGGACTGGCCCAGCGATATAGGGGACGAGGCCAATTGTGAATGCTCCCCAAGCAAGGATGCGATACATGGCTCCGGGCGTTGGGTTTTTATCCGCCCATTTGCCACCGAGGAAATATCCCAATGTAAGGTAGATCAGGATCAGCCCGATGATGCTGGCCCAAACGAGATTACTTGTGCCGAAGACATTCCCGATCAGTCGTCCAGCTGCGAGTTCGGCAGCGAGAGTGGTCATGCCTGAGATGAAAACTGTGAAGAGTAGGTAGCGTTTCATTGTTGTTCCGTTGAATAAGATTGGGGGATTATACTCGTGAGTATGGTTGTGGGATCATAATCGGGTGCATATTTTTAACGCAAAACAATGGAAGTCCTGAAAGACTTCCATTGTTTTATTTAGTCCAGACTTTTGTCCCTAATTACTTCCTGTCTTATAAAAGATGCGCTACGCTAGGAGATGATCCCGGACCTTTGCCGAAATCTGACGATCGGTCATTTTGTCAACAGTTTCAATTTCAAAGATGTGTGCCTTGATTCCCGCGTGCTGGATACGTTTTTCCAACTCTCCTTTTGCCTCGCCCGGGCCAAAGATCTGAATCGAGTCTGTGTCACGAAGAAGAGCGATGACTTCATCATAATAGCTGTTGAGATGGTTTCCAAATTGACGATCCCGCACATCTTCTGATGAGCCGTCTTCCGAGCCATCACCACCTGTAAAGCGGACATGTTTTTCCATGCCAGATACAATTTTCTTTATTTCTTCACCTTCGTCAGTAATCAGCACGATAATTGCCTTCCGATGATCGATCCATAGACCTGCTTGCTTGTTCATGAGATTTCTCCTTTTTTATAACCACAATTCTGTTGTTTGCTGTTGAAGTGTCTGCTTGGCACTATATATTGGTAGGATATAGGCCGTATATTCATAATATGACATAAACTCCCCCAACGCATCCTACGTTGGGGGAGTTTATGTCTCCGCTACTTGGGGGAGATGATTCAAATTTAAAAAATCTCGGAGGTTTTCAAAACCTCCGAGATTTGACCATTCGCTAATTTTACTTTCCCGCCCGTTCCTTTGCCGCCTTCAACAACCCCACAAACAATGGGTGCGGCTTCATCGGGCGCGACAAAAATTCAGGGTGGAATTGGCTTGCGACCATGTATGGATGATCCGCCAGTTCAACGATCTCAACCAGTCTTCCGTCAGGGGACAGGCCTGAGAACACCATGCCCTGCTTCTCGAATTCAGCGCGGTAGGAATTGTTAAACTCAAAGCGGTGACGATGTCTCTCATCCACTTGGGGTAATGCATAGGCGGCTGCTGCCTTCGTCCCCTCCTGGAGCAGGCACGGGTAAAGTCCGAGGCGCATGGTTCCGCCCATGTCGGTAATGGAGCGCTGGTCGATCATCAGGTCGATTACAGGGTGTTCCGTGCCCCGGTCAAATTCCGAAGAGTTGGAATCTTCAAGATCGAGCACATTGCGCGCAAAATCAATGCACATTACCTGCATGCCCAAACACAACCCAAGATAAGGTACTCTGTTTTCGCGCGCATAGCGCGCCGCCAAAATTTTACCTTCAATACCTCGCGAACCAAATCCGCCGGGCACAAGCACAGCATCTGCTTTTTTAACAATATCCCAGCCTTTATCTTTTTCAAGGTCTGCGGAATGCACCCAGCTTATTTCCACTTCAACTTCGTTTGCGAGCGCGGCATGTTTGAGCGCCTCACGAACAGACATGTAGGCATCCTGTAGCTCAACGTATTTGCCAACCAGCGCGACCTGCACGGAAGGTTTGGGTTTGCGTACATCTTCCACGAGTTTTTTCCAAGGCGCCATGTTTGGCTGACGATATGCGGTCAGGCCGAGTTTGCGGAGTATCAAGTCTCCCACGCCAAGTTTTTCCAAAATCAATGGGACCTCATAAAGCACATCCGCGGTTTTCATGGGGATGACGGAATCTTTTTCCACATCGCAGAACAACGCGATCTTTTCACACAGGCTTTTGTCTACATTCTGATCGGCGCGGGCGATAATGATATTGGGCGAAATACCAATGGAGCGCAGCGCCGCCACGGAATGCTGTGTGGGTTTGGTTTTAATTTCACCTGTCGCGCCGATGGTGGGGAGCCAGGTCACATGCACGAACAGACAATTTTCGCGTCCCACTTCATTGCGGAGCTGGCGCAACGCTTCGAGAAATGGCTGCGACTCGATATCGCCAACCGTTCCGCCCACTTCGAGAATGACGATCTCCGCGCCAGTTTCCTTGCCAACCAGCCCGATCCTGCGTTTGATCTCATTGGTGATATGCGGGATGACCTGAATAGTCCCGCCCAAATAATCTCCGCGCCGTTCCTTTGAGATGGTTTCGGCGTAGACCTGTCCTGTTGTGAAGTTGCTGACCCGCGTCAGGCGGTTATCAATAAACCGTTCATAGTGACCAAGGTCAAGGTCGGTTTCTGCGCCATCGTCCAGCACATATACTTCACCATGTTGATAAGGTGACATCGTGCCCGGGTCAACATTGATATAAGGGTCGAGCTTTTGGACCGCGACCTTGAATCCGCGTTCCTTGAGAAGCAAGCCCATTGCAGCCGCAGTCACACCTTTGCCAACCGATGAGACCACGCCGCCAGTGAAAAATAAGTATTTAGTAGCCATGTGTTTTCCTTTTTTCTCCTCTCCTTTTGGGAGAGGGCAGGGTGAGGGTGAAATTACAAAGAGAATGGGGAGGGCGTTTAAGCCCTCCCCATTTGGGGTTGTGCACTTTTCAGAGTGGAACTTTTTATTCTGTTCATCCAACCAGTTTTACCAAATCTTCAGCGGCACGCCGCATTTCCAAAAAGATCATGCCGAGCTTCGCATCCTGACGCGCCATTGCTGTCAACACGGCTTCCTCGCCGATGGCGGTTAGTACGATCGAACCTTTATCGCCTTTGATGTAAACCTGCTCAAGGATGCCGCGGCCTAATTCGCCAGAGATCCGTTCGCCTAGGCTGAGCATGGCCGCAGACATGGCTGAAACGCGGTCTTCCTCCACGCCTTGTTGCAGGGCAGATGCCATAATAAGGCCGTCCACAGAAACGATGGCAGATGCTTCAATGTCGGGGGCGGCTGCCTGCATGTTGCGAAGGCGTTCCACCATTTGATCAGAACGGGATTTTGTCATAACGCGGTCTCCTAAAGCCAAGCAGGTTGCCCCGCCATTAAGTATCAATGTACTGCTAGAGTTTACCAGAAAAATAATTATTCGAGAATTGCGTGTACATTCCAATCTTAATTTTGTTGCAATTTGACCCCGCCTCTCCTTCATGTTAAACTTACCGATTGTCATGTTCCAGTACCTGCTCTCTTTTTCCCTGATCCTTTTCGCTCAAACGGCGGAGCTTTCCATTTCATCCCCTCAAACTGGGCAGATTTTGCGCGGACAAGTGGAGATAACTGGGAATTTGGATATTCCCAACTTCTCATCCGCTGAACTGGCTTTTGGATATAGCGCCACCAACCCCGCCTCCAACTGGTTCACCATCCAGACATTTCCTCAACCCGTAAAAGGTCCCGCCATTGCCGTATGGGACACGTCCAGGCTGACAGATGGAGATTACATCTTACGGTTGCGAGTCTTTTTTCAGGATGGCACTTCACAGGATGTATTGGTTTCAGATCTGAAGATTCGAAACGATGTTCCTCTCCCAACGAACACTCCCACCGCCACACCGACAGCCACTCCACTGATCACAACCCCGCTTCCCACCTCGACCCGTTTGCCTGATGCCACCACTTTGACATTTCCCTCGCCGATGCCTTTACCCTCCAACCCCGCGTCTTTGACTGTTCCCTCGCTTTATTCAACTTTTGGGCGGGGCGCACTGATCGTATTCGTTCTATTCGGTATTTTCTCTTTGTTGCTTCGTTTACGTAGGAATTAATATATATGACTGACACCTTTCTCCTTGTTGGCTTTGGCAACCCGGGCCGCGAATATAAAGATACCCGCCATAACATTGGCTTCATGTTCATTGACCGCGTTGCGGTGCGGCTAAACGCGCGCGGAATGAAATTGCAATCCAAGGCAATTGTCATGTCCACGCTATATGAAGAGCGCAAGGTAATTCTTGCCAAGCCGCAAACCTATATGAATCTTTCAGGTCAATCTGTGCAGGGACTCTTGCACTTCTACAAATTGCCTCCTGAAAATTTGCTGGTCGCGCACGATGACCTTGACCTTCCGTTTGGGACAATTCGGATTCGTCCCGCTGGTGGACCTGGCGGCCAGCGCGGCATGGCGTCAACGATAGAACAGCTTGGGACAAAAGAATTTCCACGTTTGCGGCTGGGAATTGGCCGCCCGCCTGGGCGCATGGATCCAAAAGATTATGTCTTGCAGGATTTCTCCAAAGACGATCTCAAGTTCCTCCCCGAAGTATTGGATCGCGCCACAGACGCCGCGCTTGAGTTTGTGGTTAAAGGCTTGAATGCCGCAATGAATAAATTTAATGGGTCAATTGATTAAGGACGAGCATAAGATTTCTTCTATATCCAAACTATGAAAATCCTTCTCGATAGTCTTCGCGAAATAAGCGAATATAAGCAATTGCTTGAAAATATTAATGAGGGCAAATCCATTGCGGGGCTTGGTTTGCCGCGTTCTGCGCGCTTGCCTATTCTGGCTTCCTTGCAGGGTGATCTAAATCTCCCTGTTCTGCTCATCACCGACCGCGCCGACCATGCCATGTCGTTATTCGATGAGCTTGGCTTTTGGGTGGATTCGCCGCGTTACTTGTTTGCGGAACCAAATCCGCTTTTTTATGAAGAGGCCGCATGGGGAATTTCAACACGCCGCGACCGTTTGCAGGTGTTGACCGCGCTTTCTGCCTATCATTTACCGTTCGCTCAGAAACCTTCAATACCGCCGATCATTGTCGCATCTGTGCGCTCGTTGATGACGCGCACATTGCCGCGACGGGATTTTCTCAAAGCGTGTAAAAAGCTCACAGTAAACCAGAGCATCCAACCCGATGGATTGATCCGTGAATGGGCGCGGGTGGGATATCAACGTGTGAACACTGTCCTCGAGCCAGGTCAATTCTCCCATCGCGGCGGTCTCCTTGATGTTTGGCCCTCGACGGAACCCAATCCCGTGCGCCTTGATTTCTTTGGCGACGAGATCGAAACCATCCGCCGATTCGACCCCGCCACGCAAAGGACTGTTGAAAAACTTGAAAGCGTTCTCGTTAATCCTGCGCGCGAATTTTTAGCGGATACGCTTGATGAGCAGATCCAACTTTCAGAATTCCATATTCCGCTTCTTCATTCAACGCCGTCTTCACTGCTGGATTATTTTCCATCGAAATCGTTGATGCTGGTGGATGATCTTAGCCTCGTTGAATCAATGGCAAATGAAGTTGAAGAGCAGGCGGTTAAGTTTAGGCAGGAAAGCATTGCAGAAGGCACGCTTTCTGAAAATTTCCCTATCCCATATTTGCCGTGGTCTGAGCTGCATGATAGTCTGGGTGATTTTTACTCTCTGCTTGAATTGGGACATCCTACGATCTTACAAGCCGATCAACTTGATCTTGCTTCTCACTTTGGGCACGATGAAAGATTTGGCGGAAGGCTCAAGCCATTTATTGATTATCTTGTCCCTGTCCTGGAAAATGGGGAGCAGGTATTTATTGTCTCGCGCCAATCTCCGCGTTTGCTCGAACTATGGCTTGAACATTATCCTGATTCCAAACTTGAAAATTTAAAGTTTATCGAGGCATCGCTTTCGGAAGGTTTCAAGCTTGACAGCAAAATTCATTTAATTACAGACTCTGAGGTCTTTGGATGGGAACGGCCGCAAACGCGGACTCGCCAACGGCCTGTTGCCGACACGCCAGAATCGCTCTATGCGGACCTGCAAGCTGGTGATTACGTCGTTCACATTGATCATGGCATTGGGCGCTTCGGCGGACTCGTTCAACGTCAACTGGATGGACATGAACGGGAGTATCTTGCTGTTGAATACGACAATGACGATACGCTCTATGTCCCTGTGCATCAGGCGGACCGTTTAACCCGCTATGTTGGCGCTGATGGCGGCAAGCCCTCGCTCGATCATCTCGGCGGGCAGACTTGGAATGAGACAAAGAGCCGAGTTAAAGAGGCGGTTCAAAAGGTCGCAGAAGAATTATTGGATTTGTATGCGCGCCGCCAGGTTGTGGAAGGTTTTTCATTTTCTCCTGATTCGCAATGGCAGAAGGAATTGGAAGACAGCTTTCCGTATGTGGAAACTGATGATCAAAAACGTGCCATTGCCGATATCAAGCGGGATATGGAACGCGCCCGTCCGATGGATCGTTTGTTGTGTGGTGACGTGGGTTATGGCAAAACAGAAGTCGCTTTGCGCGCCGCATTCAAAGCGGTGATGAATGGCAAGCAGGCTGCTATTCTCGTTCCCACCACAGTGTTGGCGCAACAGCATTTTGAGACTTTCTCTCAACGGCTGGCCGCGTTTCCTGTCAAAGTGGAAATGCTTTCGCGCTTCCGCACACCGCGTGAACAGACTGAAATTTTATATAAACTCGCGCTCGGCGAAGTTGACATTGTCATCGGTACGCATCGCCTCATCTCAGCGGATGTGGAATTCAAAGATCTGGGCTTGGTTGTGATTGATGAAGAGCAGCGCTTTGGCGTGACACATAAGGAACATCTAAAGAAACTCCGCACCGAAGTGGATGTACTGACACTGACCGCGACGCCGATCCCGCGCACTTTGTATATGGCGCTGACAGGCGTGCGTGATATTTCCAATTTGAATACGCCGCCTGAAGAACGCCTGCCAATTGTGACACACGTTGGTCCATATTCGCCGCGGCTCGTGCGACAGTCGATTCTGCGCGAGCTTGAACGTGGCGGGCAGATTTTCTTTGTCCATAATCGTGTCAATACCATTGACGCAATGAAGGCGCATCTCAACAAACTTGTGCCTGAAGCGCGCGTGGATATTGGTCACGGGCAGATGCACGAGACTCAACTTGCGAGTGTGATGCATCGTTTCAACATGGGCGAGATCGATATTTTGCTTTGTACCACGATCATCGAATCAGGGCTGGATATTCCCAACGCGAATACATTGATCGTTGACCGCGCTGATACGTTTGGCCTTGCGCAGCTTTATCAGTTGCGCGGGCGTGTGGGTCGTGGTGCGATGCGCGCTTATGCGTATTTTTTCCGTCACAACAAAATGTCACCGACACAGGATGGACAACAAAGGCTTGAAGTTATTGCGGAGAATACTCAGCTAGGCGCGGGATATTCAATCGCGATGCGCGATCTTGAAATTCGTGGCGCGGGTGATTTGCTGGGCACACGTCAACACGGGTTTATTCAATCGGTTGGCTTTCATCTTTATACAAGGATTCTTGCGGACGCGGTGCGGAGATTGCGCCGACTCGCGGGCGATCAATTGAAGATGGATACTGCTCAAATGGAAAGCGCGTTCTCAAGTTTTAGCCTGCCCATTTCCATGCCCGTTAATGTGGACTTGCCCTTGGCGGTCGGCATTCCAGTTGAATATATTTCCGATCAGGATCTGCGCCTGCGCTTGTATCGCCGTATCGCGGATCTGCGTGATGAAACGGAACTCGACGCGCTCGGCTCTGAATTCCGCGACCGCTTTGGTCATCAAATGCCTGAGATGACTCAAAATCTTTTATATCAAATGCGGGTAAAACTGCGCGCTGAAAAAGCGGGATTAAATTCGGTCAACATGGAATCATCAGGGCAGATATTGCTCAAGTACGCCGCGCCAGTTGACGGGTCGGAAGCGAAGCGCCTGCCTGATCTGGGTAACGGTGTGAGAGGCGGCAAATCCGCTTATTGGGTGACTGTCGCTAAAGAGGAAGTCTGGACTGTGAAATTGTTGGAAGTGTTGAAAGAGTTGGATGGCGCGGCAGTGTAGTCACGTTTCAAACGTGACCTACTGAAAATTCCCGCAATCAAGATCGTCTTTCAACTCTTTGATCGTATCATCGCGTTGTTGCGATGGGGGAGCGTTCACTGCGAGACGATTCAGAGCAGTGCACAAACTTGGCTCCAGCCCTGCGTTAATTCGATTCGCAAATTTGGTTAATGACCTTGCCTGCTCCCAATCTTCAAGATGACCAAATCCTTCAATAAAGGGGATGTACTCGAAACCGTTATCGGCTCGTTCGCCGTTGGATTGCGATTCTTTCCAAAGCCGTGTAACTTCATCCCATTGCTGGTATTGCCTTGCGAGGTCGGCTTTTTCAAAGTAGTAACACCATGTGTTGTTGCTCTGCTTTCCGTAAATGCTTTCGATCAATGTGGATTCTGTATCAGCGCTTTGCTGTATCAAATTAATATCCGAGCCTGCGCTGAGTTTCCGCATATCATCGCTGATGAGGCGAAGGTCCGTATCATTGGGACTCATTACCCATAAACATCGTTGTTGTTCAGGGATGAATGAAAGCAATAACATCTGGTTGCTGTTGCCTGAGAAATTCATGCTGAGTTTGCTGTATTCAAGCGGAGCGCCTTGGAGCAGATCGTCCACATTGGGGTTGGTGTAATAGAACGGGAAATACCAATAGGGCGGTGTGTTGGAAAGATTTTTCGGTTGATAAGAAGTGTTGATGGAGAAGGAGACTGCGTACTCTCCCATAACCCCAAGGATTTCTTCATCTGTGAGAATGGCTGTGCCGGGCGTGATCTGCGGTGCGCGCCATAGAAGTTGCTGCGTGAAGCGTGTTTGCTTTTCCCATGAATATTGGAATTCTTTTGTGTTGTGAAGATGGAAATTAACTGCCAGTGCGATGAGCAGTGATAGCAAAACAAGTTTCTTTTTCCTGTCGCTGATGAAATAATCTATGATCAAAGTCAGCAGGAATGCCGCGCCAAGCATTGAGGGAAGCCCAAAGCGTGAGGCAGACACAAGGTTTTTACTTTCAATGATATATCTTCCGATCAACCACACGGGTAGTCCGCCTACCATCAATCCTGTCGCAGCGAGCAGGATACTTCCTTTTTGCCAATCGTCTGGAGAATTATCCTGAATGGATTTCGACTGGAATTTGCTGAGATAAATAAACGCAACTACAAAACTGAATGCGCTGACCAACAAGCGGAAACGCACAAATACAGAACTGAAATCCAGCATCTCCGCGCTGACCGCATTTTGCCAGCCGATCGTCATAACCGCGACTGCATCCTTAATGGACGCGGTCAGCAGGAATCCGATGGCTTTCAGTGGCTCGCTGAATAGCTGGTTTAAAATAACAGGCTCGTTGCGGGTAATTCCCTCAATGTTTTCAAAGACCGCAGTCCGCCAATATGCGAATATTCCCAAAATGAGAATGTAAGGAATCCAGTGTAAAAAAACTTTCAAGGTTCTTTTTGAAAAATTAAATTCATTGCGTGAGATCAATATCCAAAAAATAACAGGACGCAATAACTCAAGCCCTGAAAAATATTCACTGGTAAATAAATGTGCGGCTTGCAAGACAACAGCGGCAAGCGTCAGCCAGATCGTATATTTTTTATGCTGGACTGAAAGCACCATTAAATACAGCGACAAGTTAAAAAAGATAAAGCCGACCCAATGATGCGTAGATCCCACCGCGAATGGCTGGAGCATAAAAAATGGATACACCGCGAACAGTAATGCAATGGTAGTCGCTTCATGAATGCGCTGCGGCCAAATCGCGGTCAATGTTTTCCAGAGCAATACGACCGTAGTCCAGCGCATCAACAACGCCGCGATATGCCAGTAAATCGGTTTGAATCCCAAAATCTTAAATGCAAGAATATAAAGCCACGCGGCATACGGACGGCTGTCATATAAAAGCATTTCGCGCAGGCTTTCAATTCCCTTGTTGTATGCGTAAAACACATAAGGCCAGTCATCCATGTAAAAGCCAAGACTGGGGATCAATAACCCAAAGCTAAGAATGCAAGCCGCTAGAAATGCAAGCGGTGCGCTTTTTTCTGTGAATGAAAGTGTTTGATAAAACGACTGGATTCTTTTCATAACGACTGTGATTATACCCTTGAGATTTTTCCACCCGCTTCACACCTGACTGTGATCTGGTTCTGTTTAATTGGTTTTTCTCCCACCTTTGGTGTAAAATAGAACACACGTTCCCTTAATCAACCATCATAAAAAACTATGGATTTCAAACTTGTAGCTCCCTTTATTCCCATGGGCGACCAGCCCGAAGCCATTCGCGACCTTGTACAAGGTGTCCGCGATGGCAAGAAGAATCAGGTTTTGCTTGGCGCAACAGGCACAGGCAAGACGTTTACGATCGCGTCCGTCATTCAGGAATTGCAGAAGCCTGCGCTGATCATGGCGCACAATAAGACTCTGGCCGCGCAGTTGTACGCCGAGTTCAAGGAGTTCTTTCCTGAGAATGCGGTTTCCTATTTCGTCTCATACTACGATTATTACCAACCTGAAGCCTATGTTCCGCGCCGCGACCTTTTTATCGAAAAGGAAACGGACATCAACGAAGAGATCGAGCGCTTAAGACTCGCCGCAACGGCTTCGTTGATCTCCCGCCGTGACGTGATCATCGTTGCGTCGGTTTCCTGTATTTACGGTTTGGGCTCGCCAGAAGAATTCGGCAAAGGGACGGTGATCCTCAAGGTGGGTGAGATCTATCGCCGCAATGCTTTGCTGCGTCAATTGATCGAGAGTCAGTATCAACGCAATGACATGGAATTACGCTCGGGCACATTCCGCGTGCGCGGCGATACACTGGAGATTATCCCTGCTTACGAAGATAAACGTGGATTCAGGATCACCTTCTTTGGCGATGAAGTCGAACGCATTATGGCATTCAATCGTGTCAGCGGCGAAATCTATGAAGAGCCAAATGAAGTATCCATTTTCCCTGCAAAACAATTCCTGACAGATGCAGATCGCTTGAAGGAGTCGATTGTCAGCATTGAGCAGGAACTTGAAGAACGGCTGAAATACTTTAAAGATAACGGCAAGTTTCTTGAAGCGCAGCGTATTGAACAGCGCACACGCTATGACTTGGAAATGTTGAAGGAAGTTGGATATTGCTCAGGTATTGAAAACTATTCCCGTCAACTTGACAAACGTGCCCCTGGTTCCCACCCGTGGACAATGATCGACTTTCTGCCAAGCGATTATTTGCTTGTTCTGGACGAGAGTCATATGACCGTGCCGCAGATCCGCGGGATGTATAATGGCGACCGCGCGCGCAAGGAAACACTGGTGGAGTATGGCTTCCGTTTGCCTTCCGCCATGGATAATCGTCCGCTAAAATTTGAAGAGTTTGAAGAGGTGATGGGTTCAACGATCTATACATCCGCAACTCCGTCACATTATGAAATGGAACACGCAGACCAGGTGGTTGAGCAGATCATCCGCCCAACGGGATTGGTGGATCCTGAAGTGGATGTGCGTCCCACCAAAGGGCAGGTGGATGATCTGGTCGGAGAGATCAGCAAACGGGTGGAAAGACGCGAGCGCACTTTGGTCACGACTCTCACCAAGCGTATGTCAGAAGACTTGACCACGTATCTGAAAGAGTTGGGAGTCAAAGTCCAATATTTACATTCGGAAGTTGAAACGCTTGAGCGTATCGCCATCCTGCGTGACCTTCGTTTGGGAACTTACGATGTGTTGGTGGGAATTAATCTTCTGCGCGAAGGTCTCGATTTGCCCGAAGTTTCCTTGGTTGCGATTTTGGATGCGGACAAGGAAGGTTTCCTGCGTTCCGATACAGCGCTGATCCAAACCATTGGGCGTGCTGCGCGGAATGTTAATGGGCGCGTGATCATGTATGCCGACCGCGTGACCGATTCGATGAAGCGCGCGCTGGATGAAACGAATCGCCGCCGGGCCAAGCAGGTCAAATACAACACAGATAATGGAATCATGCCGATCAGCATTCATAAGGAAATCCACGAGCTGACCGAAATGATGAGCGCCAAGGCAATCGGTGAGGCCAAGGGGCAATATAAGACAGCCGCGGATGGAATGCCGCGCGGCGAGCTGCGTAAGATCGTGGATGAAGTGGAAAAGCAGATGAAGGAAGCCGCCAAGAATCTTGAATTTGAAAAGGCTGCTGCTTATCGTGATGAGCTATATGACTTGAAGAACCTGCTGGCTGAAGATGAAAGCTTGAAGCCGTGGGAGAGGATCAAGTTGTTGACTGGCGAGGAATAACCACTGGTTGGTAACGCGGCTATTTATTCGTCTTCGTCTGGCTGGATATCGTCAAAAGGTTTTAGCAGTTTTAGCGCTTGCTTCGCCTTCTCGTTAGGGACAAATATCTCGACACGGGCGGTTGCAACTGCATAGGTCGTGTGTGAGATGGATTCCTCGATCAACTCCACGTCAATTCCTTCAGCTTCCAGAAAACTTTCAATGACTTCCGCTTCTGCGCGGCTGTTTGCTTCGGCAATTTTTTCGTATTTCATCTCGTCCATTTTGTAGTTTCTCCTATCTATAGTATATGCCAATTCGCTTGGTTTCTTTCGCCAATCTTGCCCTTTTCTTTACACACCCTTTACATTGCGAAAGTATCCTTTGTGAGTAATCAGGAATAAACCTGAACAATCACTCAAAAGGAGTATATAAAATGAAAAAGACAATTTTGATCGCAGCTTTGGTAATAGCGGCATTGGGAGTGCTCGGTGTGGGTGCGGTTTTCGCACAGGATTCAACCCCCGCGTTCGTTGGTGGCAGCCCGATGATGCAGAATGGTACCAGCGGCCCGATGCATACCTTCATGGTGACTGAATTCGCCGCGAAACTTGGCCTGAATGTGGACGATGTCAACACACGGCTGGCAGCTGGTGAGACCATGTATGACATTGCCCTCGCTGCTGGTGTGACCGCGGAAGAATATCCCGCCCTTATGACCGAAGTCCGCGCGAATGCAGTAGCTGCGGCTGTGAAAGCCAATGTCCTCACACAGGAACAAGCCGACTGGATGCAGTCCCGTGGCGGCGGCAGAATGATGAACGGCACGAACGGCGCTGGCTATAACGGCGATTGCCCGATGCAGACTGGTGACTACCAGAACGGTACTGGCTTCCGCGGCGGACCTGGTGGGATGATGAACGGCAATGGCCAAGGCCGAGGTATGATGGGCGGCTGGGGTGCTGGTCAACAGACAAACCCGTAATAAAGTAATAAGTGAGAAGTAAAAAGCTGGTGGTCGCAAGATCACCAGCTTTTTTACTAAGCTAATCCTGAAAAATCCACTGCTCTATCTGACCAATCTTTTGCCTGTACTGAAAGCAAGAGTCGCTGCTGCGGATTTTTGCTTGATTCTCCCCACGCTTTTTGCCAGAGGGTGAGGAGGGTTTGCATTCGCACGAGTTCTGCTGCAGTTTCTGGTTCGGTGTCTGCGGCAGTCCACTCGATGAGGTGTTTAGCTTCATCCAATAAATTTGCAACGTGACTTGGGTCCGTTGAATTACGCGCTGATGATGAGATACGGCCAAGCGTAGCGGCGAGTCCACCCAGGCGACGGGGGAGCGAGTCACGAAGAAAGCGTTCGCGTAGTTTTTCTTTATTTATCATTTCACACTTCCAAGAATTTCTCGTGTTACTGATTCAACTTGCTTTCGAAGATTTTCATCTTGAATTAAAATATTTCGGTTTCCCAACCTTGGCCTAATATTGATCAATGATTCAAATTCGATTCGTTGTTCATTTGGATGCCAATTCGCACCCCAAAGATCGTCCTGTTCACTGCCATCTTCTAGTAATATCGATTCGCAATCTGAGTGCATTTCTCCGCCGCCCGATAAAAAACGCCGTCGTATATCCACGACGATTTTGATCATGTTCTCATATTCTTGAAGCATGTCTTGAATTTGTACAGGCACGACTTTTTCTTTCAGTAAATGAATCATGATTTCTCCGATGCAGATTGTAATTCAATCAACTTTCCAACATTCAAACCTTCCAACGTTCCAACTCCTGCCGCAAACATCGTGACTTCGATCTGTCTCATGGTCAACTTCATCATCTCAACCACATTTTCGTTAGAGATCGCGGCAGCCTTGAGGAATTGTCCTGCCATGCCGCCGAGGGTCGCGCCGAGGGCGATGCTCTTGGCGATGTCGAGTCCGTCTTTGAGTCCGCCGCTGGCGAAGATCGTCATTTTGGGGACGGCCTTTCTGACATTCAAAATGGATTCCGCAGTTGGAATTCCCCAGCCGACAAATGTCGCAGCTAACTCACGTATGAATTCATCGGGGGCGCGGTGCATTTCCACTTGTGACCAACTTGTACCGCCTGCACCTGCCACATCTATGGCGGATACTCCGCAATCGGCGAGCAGTTTTGCTGTCCGTTCTGAGATGCCCCAGCCAACTTCTTTTGCGATGACAGGCACTTCGATTTTTTTACAGACTTCTTCGATCTTTTTTGCGAGGCCTGAAAAATTCACATCGCCCGCATCCTGAACAGCTTCCTGTAGAGGATTGAGGTGCAGGATGAGCGCGTCGGCTTGGATCATATCAACTGCTTTGCGGCATTGGTCAATGCCATAGCCGTAATTCAATTGTACTGCGCCAAGGTTTGCGAATAATAAAATATCGGGCGCAACTTTCCGTACCTGAAATGTTTCCGCTTGTTCAGGATGTTCGATTGCGGCGCGCTGACTCCCAACGCCCATGGCAAGGCCGCATTCCTGGGCGGCTTCAGCGAGTCGCATGTTGATCGTTTTTGCGGCATCCGTCCCGCCGGTCATGGAACTGATCAGGATTGGCGAATTTAATTTTTTGCCGAACAGGCTGAGGGTCGTATCGATGCGGTCCAAATCCAGCTCAGGCAATGCCTCGTGGATGAATCGATATTTCTCAAGTCCACTGGTCAATGCGGAGTGGACATCCTGTTCCAGGTTGATTTTAATGTGGTCAGCTTTTCGCTGGTCTATGGGCGCAACTTTTGTCATTAGGTAGTGTTCCTGAGAGTGATGGTATAACGCTGGCTTGACACGGTTTAAACAAGACCGATTACAATAAGCCAGTCAAAAATTTAAAACAGGAGGCTGTCATGGCTGATACATATAGTGAACTTGTAATAATTGTGAAGGATTTACTCGGTGCGGATGAGGCGAAGATTAATCCTGATGCCCGTTTCCGTGAGGACCTTGAAGCTGATTCTCTCGATCTGGTTGAGTTGATCATGGCTTTTGAGGATAAGTTCGGCGCCGAAATCTCTGACGAAGATGCTCAGAAGATCACCACCGTTGGCGAAGCCGCGAAATATATCGACGCGCATAAAAAGTAATCAATTGAAGTGATTATAACCGTAGAGCCGCCTTCGACGAAAGTCAGGCGGCTCTACGTGTTTCTGAGAGAATTTGATTGTAGGGCGAGGTGACCTCGCCCTACAATGTTATTACAACAAAGTGGGAATTTCTTCCGGGTGTTTGGCGACTTTAACGCCAGCGGCCTCAAGCGCCTTGATCTTGTCTGCGGCTGTGCCTGCTCCGCCTTCGATGATCGCGCCCGCGTGCCCCATGCGTTTGCCGGGAGGAGCGGTTTGGCCCGCGATAAAGGCCGCGACGGGTTTGGTCATTTTTTCCGCGATGTATTGAGCGGCTTTTTCTTCTTCATTTCCGCCGATCTCGCCGATCATGATGACTTTCTCGGTCTTGGGGTCATGCTCGAACATTTCAAGCACATCGAGGAAGTTCGTGCCATTGACCGGGTCACCGCCGATGCCCACGCAGGTGGTCGCGCCCATGCCAAGGTTCTTCATGGCATACAGCACTTCATAGGTGAGTGTGCCGGAGCGGGATACCACGCCGACATTTCCAGAGATGGCAATGTCACCGGGGATGATGCCGACTTTGGCTTCACCGGGCGTTAAAAGGCCGGGACAGTTCGGGCCAATGAGACGTACTTTTTTCTGGTCGAGGTAGTTGCGCACGCGCATCATATCCTGCACGGCCACGCCTTCGGTGATGCAGATGATGAGCGGAATGCCAGCGTCAGCGGCTTCGAACATTGCATCTGGCGCAAAGCGGGCAGGGACAAAGATGATGGTCGCGTTCGCGTCGGTGGCTTCTTTTGCGGTCTTCACGGAATCAAAGACGGGGAGCTTTCCCTCAAGCACCCATTCACCGCCTTTGCCGGGTGTCACGCCGCCGACAACACTTGTGCCATAAGCAACCATTTGAGTGGTGTGGAATAATCCTTCGTTGCCTGTAATACCTTGAACGATCAGGCGTGTGTTTTTATCTACTAAGATACTCATGGAATTATTTCCCTTGTCTCGCGGCTTCAACAGCTTTCTTTGCCGCATCTGCCAGCGTTTCGGCAGTGATCATATTCGCGTTCTGGAGCAGTCTGCGTCCCTCTTCCGCGTTCGTGCCGACGAGACGTACAACCATCGGAACTTTTGGTTTCACTTCATCCATGGCGGTTAAAATACCGCGCGCAACTTCATCGCAGCGCGTGATGCCGCCAAAGATATTGAATAACACTGCTTTTACATTCGGATCGGTCAGGATGATGCGCATGGCTGCGGCGACTTTTTCTGCGGGAGCGCCGCCGCCTACATCGAGGAAGTTGGCTGGTTCGCCGCCGAAGAGTTTGATCACATCCATGCTGGTCATGGCCAGACCCGCGCCGTTGACCATGCAGCCGATATCGCCATCAAGTTTGATGAAGGACAGTCCGTATTTGCGAGCTTCGATCTCGGCAGGAGCGTCTTCATCGGTATCGCGCATCTCGTTCAATTCGGGATGACGGAACAGGGCGCTGTCATCGATCATCATCTTGCCATCGAGTGCGACCAGCTTCTTGTCTTTTGTGATGACCAGCGGATTGATCTCAGCAAGTGATGCATCGGTGGCCTTGTAGACTTCCCATAGGCCCATGGCGATCTTTACGAAATCCTTCCAGTAATCGCGTGGAAGATCCATCGCCACAGCCACATCACGCGCCTGATATTCACGCAAGCCGAGCAATGGGTCAATATGACTCTTGATGATCTTTTCAGGAGTCTTCGCGGCCACTTCTTCAATATCAATGCCGCCCGCGGCAGAAGCGATCATGACCGGCTTCTTGGCGGCGCGGTCGGTGGTGATGGCAAAGTAGATTTCCTGCTCAATGGCGGAGGCTTCGTCTACGAGCACTTTGCGCACAGGCAGGCCCTTTATCTCCATGCCCAGAATTTGAGTCGCAAGCTGCTCGGCTTCGGCTGGGTCTTTGGCAAGCTTTACGCCGCCCGCCTTGCCTCGTCCGCCCACCAGAACTTGCGCCTTAATAACAACGCGGCCACCTAACTCTTCAGCGACTTGCCTTGCTTCATGAGCGGTAGCCGCAACCCTTCCTTTCGGAATCGGGATGCCGTACTTCGAAAAAATTGTTTTGGATTGGTATTCGTGGAGTTTCATTATGCTCCCTCGGAGGAATTTTTTTTGCTTAAAGCAGTGCGATTATACCACTCTAAAAAATCTCCAAGTCCTCAAGGACTTGGAGATTTTTGTCATATATTTACGGAAGTGTAAATCTCATCATGCGGTTATACACACCGTCAGTTACCCAAATATTTCCATCGGCATCAACTGCAATACCAGAAGCGAGGCCAAAGCTGGTGTTGGTATCACCGAAATCGCCCCAGGTGCGGATGAGCGTGCCATCGTTGTCGAATTCCTGGACGCGGTAGCCATCAGGATCGGTGATGAAAACATGCAAGTTGTCATCCACTGCGATAAATGGTTTGTTGTCCAAGGACTGGCCGAACCAGCCGTACACATCCCATTGTTTGCCAGGGGTGAACGATAGTTCGCTTTCAGATTCAATCGGAATGAAAGTTTGTATGCGTTGATTCCAAGTATCGGCCACGTACACAGTCCCGTTTTTATCGACGGTCACGCCAACGGGTTCATCGAATTGACCGGCGTCGAAGCCCGCGCTTCCAAATTGGGTGATGAAATTCCCGTTCGCATCGAATACAACGATACGCTTGTTCCCGGTATCCGAGACGTATACTCGCCCTTCGGCATCCACCGCCAAACCGCGCGGCCCGTAGAATGAATCGGGCGTTTCACCCTGCCCGAAGATTCCCCATTCTTTTACAAACTTCCCGTTCGCGGTGAACTTTTGCACACGGTGATTCCATGTGTCTGTTACATACACGGAACCATCGGGACCGATTGCAATGCCCCACGGTTCGTTGAATGTGCCCGGCGCAACAGGGATGCTGACACCGTCGGCAAACGTGCCCCATTGATTTAAGATATTTCCTTCCAGGTCAACATGCACAATGCGATGGTTGCGGGAATCTGCAACATAGGCGCTTCCATCTTTTGCAAACGCAAGAGAGCGCGGTGCATTCAATGGAATTTGATTATTCTGAGAAAGGTTCAAAACAAGATCAGCTTCGAGCGGAATATATTTGCCTTCGGTTGGGTCCACTACTTCCGCAACGGCGGCGGGAGCAACACCGTAATTCCAAATTTGCGCTGCAACATCCTGACGAACATAAAGCCGCATTTTATCGGCTGGATTCCATGTGGTCAGGGTCAAGTCTGTGCGGCCTTTGGCTTGCGCGTAGGCGGTATAGTCTCGATTCAGCCAGATCTGAAGAATACCTGCGCGAATGGCCGGGTTGGTGAAGCCTTCGCAGAAACTTGTGTAATCTTTTGACTTCCTTAATTTTAGGAAACTCAAAACACCATTGCAGGCATAATCATCGGGGAAGGGTTGGGTTGTGTCACGGTCATAGACAAGCGTAAAGTAATCCTGCATCGGCCACCACATGCGGATGTAATCCATGCGGATATAGCCCGGACCGATGGCTGGTTCTATCTTATCGAAATTTTTCTCATCCACGATGATGACAGTTGAATCACGCAATGAGCGCGTTGGCTGGTCAAATGAACGTTGATTGGTGAAATCCCGCAGGTACCAGACGAAGGGCCATGAAACGCCTGTGTCTGGCGCGCTGGCATCATACGCGAGAGCAACTCCCATACCGCCTGTGGTGCGCTGGGATATTTCCTCTGCCTGCTGGGTCACTTCTTTAATTCCCGTTGCGCCATGTGCGTAGACTAGGAATTCAGTAGCTTGATCGTAGGTGATATAAGATGCGCGGAATGCGGCTCGCGCGGTCAGCACGGCAAGCAAGACAAAAACTACCAGGACAAAAACATGCCTGATCTCTTGAAGTGTCCATTCCTTGAACAGATAAGTGACACCTACTGCGCTTAGGATTGTGATGATCATCGGCAGGAGGAATGCGCTGGTGGCTTGCAGCTGCGCCAGTTCCTGCCCCTGAAATGGAGGTGTAGGCCCGTTGAGTGCGAGGATCATTCCACCCAAACTGACAACAAATATCGCCAGAGCAGCAAGGGTTAATGGGATGCGCTGTTCTTTTAATTTAGCCCAATCGGTTGTATCGATCACTCGTCCAACCGCCCAGCCGGTGATGAGGATCATTGGCAATGCCATGTGTAAGGTCAGCCAGGGCATTCTTTCGCCTGCGGCTGAGAAGGCTGCAATGCTGATGAAGCACCACCAAACGAGCAGGCCAAATGTGTTTGGAAAATTCTTTTCCTCCGAGGCCTCAATGTTGGTTTCTTCAACATCAACATTGGATTCAACTTCCAACATGGCAATGACTTCGTCAGTATTGACAATATCTTCTTCGGTATTTGAATTTGATATTGAAACTGGTTTTCTTCGAAGCCCAATAAAGATCGCAAGGATCAATCCCAGCGCGGGCAGGAATTCGTACACGGGGATCTGGACAAGGATGTAGTAATACCAGGGCTGACTTCCGCGCGCCACTTCCTGTTGTACGATCCAATAGCCGAGGGAACCGATGGTGCCTGTGAAGAATCCGTCGCTGTTCGTGAAGATGGTTGTGTAAAGGATGGTGTAGGGAACCCAAAAAATCAACGCGATCTTCCACCATTTTTCCTTGTTCCAGATCAGGCCGACCACGGCGGAAATGATGAACATCAAAAGCAGAAATCCGCCAATGACCAGAATTCCCTGTACGTTTCCAGCCAGTGCCTGTACTTCGGGGGCGCTGGTTGGGATGGTCACTTTAAACACACCCTCCAGCCATTTGACTGGGAAAGGGGAAAGCATCGGTAGGACGATTGTCCCGAAGACCATCAGCATTTCGAACGAACGATCGTTACGAATACGTTCCCACGTGTAGCCGCGGATCAAAAATACTGCCGCGAAAACGAGCGCCACCAAAGCGGCCAGGGCCACGATGATCATCGGGGAAACAGAACCAGTTGTCGGCGGGGTGAGAGGCGAGGCCGTCGCGCCAGGGTCGCTTGGAATGGCAGTCGTATCTGGATTAAGAGTGGTGGCGTCGCGCGTGTAAAGAAAATATCCGCCCGCCGCACCCGCAAGCAAAACCGTGATAACCAGCGCGACGATGAAGGAGCGATAATCTTTTTCCGCACCCAGCCACGGACGGCGTGTAACCTGTGCGATGAAATAGATCGCAAGGAAGATTAGCGCTTCAGCGGAATAAATATAGGAAGTTTCTTTGGAGGTATAGTGAAGCGCCAGGGACGCCGCGATCATGAAGAGATATTTTTTGCCGCCGACTTCGAAATGACGGAGCATGGCGTATAGCATAAGGATGCCAGAGAAGCCTACAAATGATTCGTTGCGGACGTAGCGTCCGTAATAAAGCATGTAGGGTGAAATGACCAAAAGCAGGCCTGCGGTGAGCGCGCCCCATTTACCCAGATAGCGCCGCCAATACCAGACCATGACAACGATGCCAACGCTGAATAATGCGGTCGGAATTCGGGATGTGAAATCGCTGACGCCAAACAGAAAATAGGTCAGCGCCACGATGTGGAATTGGAACGGCCCGTGCATCATGGGCGAATGTTCGTAGCCTTGCCCGCGATAGAGCAGCCATGAAAAATAGGTGTGCAGGCTTTCGTCGTGACTCATGACGCGCGTTCCAAGGTCGAAGAAGCGGGTGAGGATCGCTAGCAGAATTACACCCGCAAAGATCACGATCTCATTTGTGATCGCTGGCAGGGATGAGTGGATGGGGCGTTCGAGCCAGTTTTGTTTTTGTTCCATTGAGTTCACCATAAGTAGGGGATCGGGTAATTAGGTATTAGGTGTTTGGTTTTGAGTTAATTCGACTGACTATACTTCATTTCAATGTTTTCTGACAAGAAATGATAGCCGAAAAAGTTTAATGGGATGTGAGAGAACTTTACGTCATTGCGAGGAGGGCGTTCTTCCCGACGAAGCAATCTCCGATTAAGTGGGAGGCTGCTTCGGCAAGTACAAGGGCGCCTCGCAGCGACATCATTTATCTTGATTCTGCCCCTGCCAGTTGACCACAGCCTGCGGCGATGTCTATGCCGCGTCTCATGCGGATCGTGCACGGGATCCCAGCCTGCTCCAGCGTTTCTTTGAATATGATTGCCCGCTGACGGTCTGTTGCCTTGCCGTTGAAGCCTGCAGTGGGATTGAGCGGTATGGCGTTGACATGGCACATCAAACCGCGTAATTTGGCGGCGAGTTTTTTCGCGACTTCGGGCGTGTCGTTCACGCCGTTGATCAACGCCCATTCAAATGTGACTCGGCGGCTGGTCTGCGCCACGTAATATTCACAGGCATCGAGCACTTCTTCAATTTTATAACGTCTGTTGATCGGCATCATCGCTGAACGGGATGTGTCATCCACTTCATGCAGGGATACGGCCAGGTTGACCTGTCTCTTTTCGTCAGCGAAGCGCTTGATGGCGGGCACCATGCCCACAGTCGAGATGGTGAAGCGTCGCGCTCCGAAATTGTATCCATCGGCGTCGTTGAGTCGGTCAATGGCGGCCATTGTGTTTTCGTAGTTATGGAATGGTTCGCCCATGCCCATTAGCACCACATTAGTCACGACTTCATCCTGAGACTTCAACTGGCGCGCATAGTACATGACCTGCGCGACGATCTCTCCGCTTGAAAGGTGACGCTTGAATCCAAGCTGACCTGTGGCGCAGAAGACGCATCCCATTGCACAGCCTGCCTGCGATGAAATACAAAGCGTGCGCCGATTCTTTGCACCGCGCCCCGTGGAGGACGGAGAGATCTGCGGGTTGTCGGCTGGGTCGCCGTAGCGCATCAACACGGCTTCGATCAGATTTTCATCGGGCAATTCGAAGAGGGTTTTGCGCGTTGTTCCATCGGAAGAATCCTGAACAACTTTTACGCTGAAAGGAGTAAAGGTGACATGCTCTGCGAGTTTGTCGCGCAGTGATTTTGGCAGGGTTGTGAATTGCTCAGGCGAATCATAAAAGTGCTGATACAGTCCCTGCCAGACCTGTTTGGCGCGGTAGGCGGGTTCTTTCCACTCTTTGAGCAGTTTGGTGAGACCGGGTAGATCGAGATCGTAAATAAGCATGGAGATATGATACCAGACTGCAAGGGCGAACCGCCAAACCAACCATGATTCCCTGAGCGTAGCGAAGGGTCTCTGAGATATTCGCAGAGGTTCTTCGCTGCTGCTCAGAACGACATTGAGCATGGCGGGTCGCCCCTACGTATTATTCATCCAACGAATCCAAATTGTCTTGCACAGTTTTTATATTGGGATGATCGGGCGGTAAAAACTTTTTGAAGATTGCAAGTGCACGCTCGTAAGCCGCCCGTGCGCCAACCAAATCGCCCTGGTCTTTCATTACCATGCCGAGGTTGTTGACGTCTCTGGCAACATTAGGATGGTCAGAACCAAAGGATGCTTCATCTATTTTCAAGGCACGCTCATAAGCCGCGCGTGCACCCACCAAATCGCCTTGGGCTCGCATCACACTGCCGAGGTTGTTGACATCTCTGGCAACATTGGGATGTTCAGAACCAAAATTTGCTTCATCTATTTTCAAGGCGCGCTCAAAAGCCGCACGAGCACCGGCCAAATCGCCTTGATCTTTCATGACCACGCCGAGGTTGTTGATATCAATGCCGACCTTGGGATGATTAGGGCCGAATGTCGCTTCATCTATTTTCAGCGCACGCTCATAGGCCGCGCGTGCGCCATTTAAATCTTCTTGCATTCGCATGACCTCGCCTAAATTATTTACATCTCTGGCAACATTGGGATGATCTAACCCGAAAGATGTTTCATCTATTTTCAGAGCGCGTTCGAAAGCTGCGCGTGCATCGTTCAAATTGCCTAGTTCGTAGAATACAGCCGCCAAGTTGTTGATACGAATTGCAACATGAGGGTGATTGAGACCGAATGATCCTTCATCTATTTTCAAGGCGCGTTCGTGAGTTACGCGTGCACCATCCAAATCGCCCTGCTCTCGCATGACCTCACCTAAGTTGCCGATATATGTAGCTTTATCAGGATCAATCTTTAAGGCGCGCTTGTAAGCTACTCGTGCGCCAGGATAATCAGCAATCATCTTTAAATGACTGCCGTAGTTATTCCACAATGTGCCAGCATCTTCTATTTTTTTATTCTCGGCAAACAAAGCAAGAACGGGGATATGTGGCTTGATCGAGTCAAAGCGCGCAGGCAAGCCTGTATCAGTTGCTTCTTTTGATAACGTGGCAAGGGTATCTGCAAGCGCTTCGAGAATTTTGATGCTCTCTTGTGATAATCCGCGCGCATATTCAGCCAGCAATGGGTGAATGGTAGGTTGCGATTCACTTTCGCGCAATAATCCCAAACCGTAAAGCAATGTCAGGGCTTCATCGCATTGTTCGCTTGAAATTTCCAGTGCCTTCTCAAATATCTCAAGCGGGATGGCTGTATTCGGCGCAAGGTAGCCAGCGCTTTGAAACATCTTTTGCGCGATTTCATCTTTTAGCGCAAGCCATGAAAGCGCAAAGGTGCTGAGTAAACTTGTGTCATGCTGTGTGGGCGTTAATCCAAGAACATCCTTTTTCCAGGCATTCATCGAGGCGTGTTCAAGTGCCTCTTTTGTCTGCGTAAGATAATCAGTCACGCTCAAACGGTTGTGTCCGTTTAAATAACGGCTGGCGAGTTCCAGTGCGAGCGGTAAATGTCCCAGTCTCTCTGACAAAGTGTTCAGTTCAGTATCATTGTCTTTTCGTTTTGGCAGCGATCGTTTTAGAAAATCAAGGCTTTCTGCGGGGGAAAACAATTCAAGCAAAATGGGATTCAAGCCCGTTGTTGGCAGCCAGTCCGAGCGGCGTGAGGTCACCAAAATGTGAATACTCGAATGCCGAAAGCGCGGCAGTACATTATTTGCGTTTGTGACATCTTCAAAGTTATCGAGGATCAACAAGCGCGGACCTTGTGCCTTCCATGTGAATTCGGTCATCGCCACTTGAGAGGGCTGGTCATCAGGCCAATAATCCAATCCCATTTTTTGTCCGCATGAAGCAATTTCAGAATCCAGTGTGGTTGGGTCAGCCAAATTCAACCAATGCACACCTTGAAATTGATTTCCATACCGATATGCAAATTCAACTGCAAGTTGAGTCTTGCCGAGTCCGCCCATGCCGGTGATGGCTTGCGTGATGACTGTTCCAGGCGATGCGTGGTTTACAAGCGCGTCGGCGAGTTTTCGTAAATCTTCTACGCGGCCCGTGAATAATGGATTGGGGGAGAAGGGAAGATATGAACCGAGAGGAAGGTCGCCTACGGAAGGTGTGTCGCTCGTGAATGTTGTTGATTCTGACTTTGTCAGCGGTTTAGGAGCAACGCCTTTGATCCCACATTCTAGGCGGTATAAGGTGTCTTCATCATTTATTCCTGAACGAAAATCCACCCAGGTTAATCTTGTAAGAAAGCGCGGAAGTTTTAGTGAGGTGTTATCTGGTGCGCCCGGTAATAAGACTGGAATCACGCGGCGCTTTTTATCTTTTACACGTTCTTCAATTGCAACGCGCATTTCTTCATTTTCCCACGGACCGATTCCAGATGGGCCGACAAATACTGTATAGGTTTGGCAATCATCGAGCGCTTCTTCAAGTCCTTCCTGCCATGGCTCGCCGGGAATCAAATTCCACTTATCGAGCCAGACTGTGAATCCCTTTGCTTCCAACTTATGAGCAAGGATTTCAACAGCAGGTTTATCTTTTCCGTTGTGACTGAGGAAGACATCGAATTTCATCGTGCAACTCCCTGTGAATGGTGGTGGTCGAGTAGCCCTGAGCGAACTTTGCGAAGGGCGTATCGAGACCACGTGCTTGCGATTTAATTTTGATTTGCTTGATTTTACCTTACCAACTCCGCGGTGTGGTCTCGGTACGCCCCGCGAAAATCAGCGGGGCTACTCGACCACCACTTGTAACAGCCTTTTACTTTTTACTTCACTAAACCGCTCAAACTCTCCGCAATCACATCCATCCTCGGCATCCACGCATCCGCCTGCGCCTTTGTGGAAACTCCGCTCAACACCAACGCGGTTGGGCATCCCACTGACTGACCTGCCGCTATATCAGTCTCAAGCCTATCGCCAACAACAAGGGTTTCCTCTTTCGTTGTTCCCAATCTTTCCAAAGATAATTCCATTAAAAATGGGAATGGCTTGCCCGCCACGATTGGCTCAACTCCTGTTGCAGAAGTAATCACAGAAAGCCATGAACCCGACCCGGGGATTTCTCCGCGCGGGGTGGGGAAGGTTTTATCTGTATTGGTTGTATAAAATGGAATCCCAGCACGCACGAGTAGAGTCGCTTCGGCTACTTTCATGAAGTTAATGGTGCGGTCAATTCCCATCACAAACACTTGCGCCTGTGGTGCATCCTCAGTAGACAGGATCTCGAATCCTTTTTCTTCCAGCGCCACGCGGATGCCGTCCTCGCCGATCATGAATATCTTTGTCCCGCGCGGATATTTTCGCGTAGCGGACAGCATGAAAGCGATTCCCAAAGCGGAGGTCACGATCTGCCAGGGTTCAACTTCCACGCCGAGCTCGCGTAATTTCTCCTGATATTCTTCGGGAGTCTTTGTCCCGTTGTTTGTTGCAAATACGAATTTCAATCCGCGCTCGCGGATTCGATTGAATGTGGCTGGCAGGTCGCCGATGGGTGCGTCACCTTTCCAGATCACGCCGTCCATATCTAAGATGAGGGCTTTTATGTTTGAGGGGAGCATTTGATTTCCGATTTATGATTTTAGATTTACGATTGGTGGTCGAGTACCGACACTTCCAATTGCGTTCGCTATTATAAAGTAAGACCCCGAAGATTTCTCCTCAGGGTCTTGTTACTCATTACTTTTTACTCGTTACTAAATTACTTGGTTACCTTCTCCGGCGTCTCGATGATCTGGTCTATCAAACCATAGTCAACAGCCTGTTGGGCATCCAGATAATAATCGCGGTCGAGATCGCGCTCGATCACTTCGAGAGGCTGACCCGTATGTTTCGCCATCACATCATTTAGCAGCGCCTTCAAACGCATAATTTGCTTGGCTTGAATTGCGATGTCAGTCGCCTGTCCCTGCGCGCCGCCAAGCGGTTGGTGCATGTGAATGGTTGCGTTGGGCAGGGCGTAGCGTCTGCCCTTCGTGCCAGCGGTCAGCAACACAGTCCCGAAGGAAGCGGTGACTCCAATCGCCACAGTGTTGATCGGGTTCGAAATGATCTGCATCGTGTCGTAGATCGCAAGCCCCGCGTAGATCACTCCGCCGGGCGAGTTGATGTACATGCGGATTTCCTTTTCAGGATCTTCGTGATTCAAAAACAATAATTGCGCAACGATCACGTTCGCAACCTGGTCATCGATCGGCGTGCCGAGGAAAATGATTCGCTCTTTTAGCAGGAGCGAATAAATATCATAAGCGCGTTCGCCGCGGCCGGTATTTTCAACGACCATTGGTACTATATTTTTAAAATCTGGGATCATTTGTTGTCTCCTTTTTGATGGGACAATCATACACAAAGTCTATTGGATTTTTATTAAATTTTCAAGGGCGAGTTATTAACCCGCCCTTGTGATTTACTCGGCTTTTTCTTCTGAGGATGAAGAAACGTTCTCGCTTAACTCCGGGTCTGCTTCGGCCTTCTTCGACTTTTTCTTCGCCTTGGGTTTTTCTTCCTCGATCACTTCGGCTGGAGCAGTTTCTTCGACCGCTTCTGTTTCAGCGGGTTTATATTCACCCGTTGCGATCAACTTGAGCATGTCGAGCGCCTTGCGCGTCATCACGCGGCTCGCGGATTCCATTGCAATGGCTTCGCTCAATTGTTTTTGTCCTTTTTTGCCGCCGCGGATCTTGCTGAAATCCATGCCCTGTTGGGCCAGGCTGTTAAGCGTGTCGTTGAATTCCGCATCAAGCAGATCATTGTCGAGTTGGATGTTTTCCCTGCGTACGATCTCATCGAGGATCAATCCGCGCTCAAGGCGTTTTCTGGCTACAGGGTTAACTTCCTCTTCAATGAATTTCTCACGTGTCGTTTCGCGGACTTTGAAGTAGGTCTCCAGGTCCATGTTTTGTTGGGAGAGGCGGTTGGAAAGATCGGATAGAACATGTTCGCCTTCGTGTTCAAGTGTATGCTCGTGATATTTAACCTTCGCAGTTTCCTTGACCTTTTCGATCAGCTCAACAAAATAAACATCATCGTAATTAGCCTGTGATTTTGACTCTACATCCTTTTTCACAGCTTCAGTCAGCACATCGAGGGTTTCGCCTGCGCCGGTCATCTTCGCGAATTCATCGTTGAGGTCGGGCAGGGTCACGCCGCGCACGGTCTTGACCGTTACTTCGATCTCGGCGGTCACGCCTTTTAATTCTTCCACTTCCCAATCCTGCGGGAATTCATGACTAATGCTCTTGCTCTCGCCAGCTTTTAATCCAACAAGTTCTTTGGCGAAACCGTTATAAGGCCATTCAGTGTCGCGGTCTTCACTGCGCACAAATGTGGCAAAGCCTGTGCGGTTAACTTCCTTGGTTTCAGATTTCACATCCACTAAAACGTAATCGCCAACTTCAATGGCGCGGTCTACATTTTCAGTGGTGGCATACATCTGGCGCAGATCCTCAACGGCTTTGTCAAAATCTGCCTGTTCAGGAGCTTTCCATTCATAGGGCATGCGGATTGAATAATAATCGCCGAGATCAACCTCAGGGGCTAGTGGTACGCTAAAGGTAAATTTCGGAGGAATTAGGCTGTCCACAGATTCGAGCGTGCCAGCCGCACCGGGATTCACTTCCGCTTCCTTAAGGATGTTGTTGTATTCCGCGTCAATGAGCAGGTCAACGGCCTGTTCTGTGATCGCAGATTCACCATACGTGCGGAGCACGATCTCATACGGGGCTTTGCCCGGGCGAAACCCTGCAATGTTCCCGCGCGATGCGATCTTGGTGGCAGCGCGGCGTTTGTACAAATTCATTTTTTCCTGATCCACTTCAACGATCAGTTTTACCGAATGGTCTTCCTGGTATTGTTTTTCGATGTTCAATGTGACCTCTTTATGATTTCAAACCCCAAAGACCTTTATGATCTTGACGGTTTATTGTAGTAGTGAGGACGGTGGGAGTCGAACCCACATGCCTTTCGACACATGATCCTAAGTCATGCCTGTCTGCCAGTTCCAGCACGTCCCCATGCGATATCTAATACCGCAATTAGCGGGCGGAATTATACCGTAAGGTATGCCTATTTTGAAGATTTGTAAAATTATTTTAACTTGTACAAAATCGCACTCACCATCTTTTTATTCAGCCAATTCCTAGTTCAATTGTTTCCTTTTCCCCGTTATAATAGCGCGCAATCTTATAAGGAGATCGATCATGCCAATTGCGTCTGGAATTCCTGCACCTGAATTTGAAATGTTGGACGACACCAATACACTTCGTACATTATCTGATTATCGCGGCAGGAATGTTGTGCTGTATTTTTATCCCAAGGATGATACGCCTGGCTGCACAAGGGAAGCCTGTAACTTCCGCGATGATTATTCCGCCTATGATAAAGCTGGCGTGGTGATTCTGGGTGTCAGCCCTGATTCGGTGGCATCGCATGTTAAGTTCAAGCAAAAATTTCAACTTCAATTTCCGCTCCTCGCTGATGAGGGGCATAAAGTTTGTGACCTGTATGGCGTTTGGGGACCGAAGAAGTTTATGGGTAAGGAATATGAGGGTGTACTTCGTACTACATTTTTAATCGATGGTGATGGCAATATAAAGCATGTCTATGAAAACGTGCGGCCTGCCGAACATAGCACAGAATTGCTTGCTGAGTTGAGCGCCATATAGTGAATTACGCATCGTGAAAGTGAATGAAGGGTTGTTTAAGTGAATTACTCACCTTACGCAGATTTACTCAAAGACCCCGAAGGGGTCAAATGATTATAGCTATTGGATATGGCAAATTCAACCCCGCAGGGGTGTCAGAGCTCGTAAAGTCAATATCATCCCTACGGGATTTGGAGTTCTTTCGCGCAATTTTCTATAATCCTACCATCCCTTCGGGATTAAACTGCGTAAGGTGAGTGAATTATAGCCGGCGGTGATTTGCATATCTCCGTCGGCACGATTTTGTCAATTTAACGGTAACAGGCCCGAGTTAAGGAAGATGCGCACAATCCATATAAAAAATAGTGACATTTCGAAAAGAGTTTGGTATAGTAGTCGGGTTGTGAAAATAGTGACAATCCCTACAGAATTTATCTGATTTGCAATTGATGTGAAAATTGGGGTTTTCCCCGTTTGAAATTTTTTGAGGAGAGAGAGCATATGCGACATTTTGTGGTTGTGGGAATCCTGGTCATTGTTATGGCTGTTCTCACTTATGTCGGTTTGGACTCTGCGGGTCTTATGCCTGTAGAGGCAAGCGCGCAGTCAGTTTCAATTGACTGGTTATGGAATTGGCAGATCGTTGCCATATCATTTCTATTTGCGCTGATCGTTGTGCCAATGGCTTATAGCATGGTCATTTTCCGACGCAGAAAAGGCGATATAACCGACGCTGAACATGTAGAAGGAAACACAACGCTGGAGATCACCTGGACCGTGATCCCGCTTTTTATAGTGTTGACTTTTGCTTATATGGGCGCTTATTCGCTGGGGGAAACGAGACGCGTGGATCCAAATGCGATGGTCATCAAAGTCAAAGCCCAGCAATTTACATGGACTTTTGAATACCCCGAATATGGCGGATTCTTCAGCAATGAATTACACCTGCCAGTTGATCGGCAGGTTGTGTTGAAGATGGAATCGTCGGATGTTATCCATTCGTTTTGGGTGCCTGAATTCCGCGTCAAACAGGACGTTGTGCCTGGGCGCGTGACCGAATACAGGATCACCCCGACTCTGATTGGTTCATATAAAGTCCGTTGTGCCGAGATATGCGGCACTTCCCACTCGTATATGGAAAACGCCATTATTGTGGAAGACGAATCTGTCTTTACGGCTTGGGCATCTGAGCAGGAAACGATCATGCTTGCATCCCAAACACCTGAATCTTTGGGAAAAATCTTGACGGTTAAAAACGGTTGTGTCGGATGCCATTCCATTGATGGGACACAACTAACCGCGCCGACCTGGTTCGGACTTTATGGCTCCGACGTTCCGTTGGCAGATGGAACCACTGTAGTGGCGGATGATGCCTATCTTGCAGAATCCATACTGAACTCGACCGCGAAGTTAGTGGAAGGCTTTTCGCCGACCACAATGCCTGCCTACACCTTAACGGATGTGGAAGTCGCGAACCTCATTGCATATATCAAGACACTGAAATAATTGGCGGAGGATTAACAAAGATGAAGAAATTCTTTTCGACCGCCCTTGCGCACGGTTTATTCTGGCAGTTGATCGGCATCCTTGTGGGAGCTGGTTTGGTGACAGGCATTCGCGCGACAATGGGTTTAAGCGTTACGGCTAAGTTCTTTTTCACAGAACCCGCATGGGTGTTGGGCGGCTTTTTTGGCGTGCTCTTCTTCATTGCCGGCAGTGGCGCGGTGAGCGATTGGTATAAGTGGGCGCGTGGCATCGACACACCCGAGCATCATGAAGATCACCATACTGGCTGGGAGAAATACTTAAGTGTTTCTCTCGATCATAAAGTCATCGGTATTCAATATACTGTTACTGCTCTGGTGCTGCTTAGCCTTGGCGGTTTGTTCGCGCTGATCTTCCGCACGGAACTTGCTCAATCGCAATTGCAATTTCTGACCGTTGAAATGCAATTGTTCGGGCAGAATGGTCCCCAACTTTACAATACATTGATGTCACTGCACGGCATGATCATGATCGTGTCCATTTTGTTGGGGGTTGCGGGCATCATGAACTATGTTGTTCCGCTTTTGTTGGGCGCACAGGATATGGCATTCCCTCGTTTGAACGCCTTTTCCTATTGGATCGCTGTGCCTGCGGCTGTTCTTTTGGTTATGAGTCTTATTCTTGGCGGTTTTGACACCGGTTGGACTGGGTATCCGCCTCTTTCTGCCCGTGCTCCTGTGGGTATGCAAATGTTTTTCCTTGGAGTGTTCACAGCTGGCTGGTCATCCATCCTCGGCGCATTGAACGTGATCGTGACAGTTGTCCGTATGCGTGCAAAAGGTATGACAGCGATGCGTATGCCGATCCTTGTATGGGCGTCTGTTGCGACATCCATTATTGCTCTGACGGCCACTCAGCTTATCGGTCTCTCGTTTCAGTTGGTGATGTTCCAGCGTCTGTTTGGAATGGGCTTCTTTGATCCAGCCAAGGGCGGCAACCCGGTCCTGTTTCAGCATCTTTTCTGGTTCTATTCACATCCTGCCGTGTACGTCTTTGTACTTCCCGGTCTCGGTGTTATCTCTGAACTTTTGCCGGTCTTTGCCCGCAAGCCCCTGTTTGGCTATCGCTGGATCGCGATGTCTTCACTCGGAATTGCCCTGGTTGGCTTTATCGTTTGGGCGCATCATATGTTTACCTCCGGCATGAATGAATACCTGCGTGTGCCTTTCATGTACAGCACTTTGCTGGTGGCTATTCCGACAGGCGTCAAATTCTTCTCATGGGTCGCCACGATCTGGAAGGGCAAAATATCATACGAGACACCCATGCTGTTCGTCATCGGCGCGATCGTTGTATTCCTCATGGGCGGTTTGACAGGCCCTCCCAACGCCACTGTTTCAACCGACCTTCACCTTCATGACACTTACTTCATTGTGGGACATTTCCATGACACGATCTTTGGCGGATTCGTTTTCCCGTTCTTCGCCGCCCTGTATTACTGGTTCCCCAAGGCTACAGGCCGCCGTATGAATGAGACTCTCGGCAAAATTCATTTCTGGCTGATGACCCCTTCGTTCTTTGTAATGACCCTCGGCATGATGCGCATTGGTCTGCTTGGCATGCGCCGCCGCATCGCAGATTATGATCCCGCGCTTGGTTTTGATAATACCCACCTGGTGCTGACCATTGCTGGTTTCCTCATTGCTATTTCCGTATGTGTTTTCATGTATAACTTTTTCAACAGCATCAAGAATGGTGAAAAAGCGGAAGGTAATGTATGGAATTCCCGTTCGCCAGAGTGGCAGGTTCCTTCGCCCATGCCCGCGCATAATTATGATCAACCCTTCGAAGTTGTCGGTGAACCCTATGATTACGGTTTGCCTGGTTCGAAGTATGTTGAATTTATAGCTCCTTCAAAGAACACACATAAATAAAGGGGAGGACTCAAATGTCACATACACAAGATAAATCTTCTGCTCTCGGTCAAGGCGTGGTGATCTTCGTATACCTCGCTGTATTGACTATTCTGGAATACTTCGTAGCGGTTACATTTTCCGCAGTTTCCATCCTCGTTGTCGTGGCTGTCATTAAGTTGGCGCTGGTCATGTACTACTACATGCATATCTATAAGCTAAACGAAGAAAGTGACAGCGATACTCATTCCTATTCCTATAAGACCGGGTCGAACCGACTTGGCTTATGGCTGTTCCTGCTTTCTGACGCCTTCGTTTTTGCTGGTTTGCTGACCGTTCGAATTAACCTGCTCGGACTTACCCGTCCGCATTTGAATCAGTTGTTGGGACTCGGCGTTACCGCTATTCTGCTGATTTCCTCCTTCTTCATGAATCGCGGCGAGACTTTGATGGCCAATGGCGATAAAAAGGGCTTCATCAACAATGCGATAATCACTTTCGTGCTGGGACTCGGATTCTTGTTGGGCGTTGTCGCAGTGGAATGGCCGACGGCTGCCAGCGAAGGGCTTACCCCGGGCAGCGGCGCGGCAGGCGCGGTTTTCTATATGATGACCGGTATGCATGCCTTCCACGTTTTCACCGGATTGATCTTCCTGCTCGTTGTAATCAATAACGCCCGCAAAGATGTCTACTCCGCGGAAAAGCATTGGGGTATTGAAGCAGCCGCAGTCTACTGGCACTTCGTAGACCTTGTCTGGATTATCTTCTATCCCGCCTTATACCTAATCGGGAAACTACTGGCATAATAAGAAAACTCTCATCACCTAATGGCGATGAGAGTTTTTGTTTGTATTCGAATATGAATTCTGGTATAAGTGAATAAATAGTACATTGTCGGGGCGGCCTAAAGGTCGCCCCGATTTGGAGTGTTAATTCATAATGAACAATAAGACTTTACGTACTGGGATAATTGTTATTTTCGTTATCATACTTGCCGTAGTGGCAAACCTTTTGTTTGCCGGGCAGTCCGGGTTTCGCGGTACAGCCTACAATGAACCATATCCGCTTGCACCATATTTTGAACTAACAGATTCAAACGGGGATCTGTTCCGCCTGAGTGACCAACGCGGCAAGATCGTGTTGCTTTTCTTTGGCTACACTTCCTGCCCTGATGTATGCCCTACAACTTTGGCTGAATTAAACCTGGCTTTGAAGGAAATTGGCGGCAAGGCCAGCTCAGTTCAAGTTGTACTTGTTTCGGTGGATCCCGATCGTGATACCCCGCAAAGAGTGCAGGAATACGTGTCCCGCTTCAATCCATCCTTTATTGGTTTAAGCGGAACCACAACAGAACTGCAAAATATATGGACTGACTATGACATCTTCCGCGAGATAGTGCAAAGCGATTCTGGCATTATTGTGAATCATACCGCCCGCACGATCTTGATAGATAACGATGTCAAAATGCGGCTCTCTTATGGATTCGGCACCCCCGTGGATGATATTGTTCACGACCTTGAACTTATCCTGAAATAGCACTCACTGAAAGAAAACCATGCCTCCTGTTCGAATAATTTTTAAAAGAATAGCAATTTCTCTTTTGATCGGCCTCGTCATCGGCGCGCTAATCAACGAGATCACATTCATGTTTTTGCGTGAAACTGCCCGCCCGCCCCAGGTGGTTGAGCTTGTGATACCGTCTGGTACAGCCGAGCGTGTCGCGCATGGCGAAACTCCTCCCACCATTCCATCCTCCATGACATTCGTTCTTGGCGATACACTATTGGTAAAGAACGAAGATAAAGCGGATCATGAACTCGGCCCGCTCTGGATTCCCGCCGGGACATCCGCAAGCCTTTTATTGGATTCGGTCGAATCCTACGCTTATAACTGTTCATTCCAACCCGAAAAATATTTTGGGCTGGATGTGCGCGAGTCGTTAACCATCGGCACCCGTTTGTATGGAATTTTGTACTCTGGCTTGCCGCTGGGCGGGTTGATCGCATTGTATTCCCTGATCATGCCTGCAAAAAGAAAAGAAGAAAAATGATCTTGAAAAAAATGTTCAGCCGTGGATGGCTGTTTACAACCTTGCTTGTCTTTGCCGGGACCGCCGTATGTGCCCGCCTTGGCATCTGGCAATTGGATAGGCTCGATCAACGCCGCGCTTTCAATACTCAAGTTGAGACCATGCGCGCGGCCGATATGCTTGATCTAAACAAGGAGCTGCCGTCAGATATTGATTCAATGGAATGGCGCAGTGTGGCCGTAACTGGTGAATATGATTTTGAGAATCAGGTTGTAATTCGGAATCAATACAATGGCGATCAATACGGATATCACGTCATCACCCCGCTTCTTTTCGACGGGGGAGCTGTTCTGGTGGACCGCGGCTGGATTCCCGCTGATGGAAATTCCGCCCCCGGAGATTGGCGTAAGTATGACGAGGCTGGCCTGATAAATGTAACGGGGCAGATCAGGATCGGGCAGGCGCAGCCAATTATCGGCGGAGTCGCAGACCCGCAATTAGCTCCAGATCAAACCCGTCTGGATGCGTGGAATAATCTTAATCTTGAGCGTATCGCAAAACAGATTCCATATCCGATCTTAACTGTGTATGTTCAACCCAATACAGAAGATGCCAATTCGGCGCCGCCAATCGCATCCCAGCCCATCGTGGAGTTGACCGAGGGGTCGCATTTTGGTTATGCGTTGCAGTGGTTTTCGTTTGCGACGATCTTGTTTATTGGATATCCTTTTTATTTGCGGAAGCAAAAGTAGCGGTAATGAAATATACCCTTCGATCATCATTTGCTCGTTTGAACCTTGTGCTTTTTGTCTTCGTTTTTTTGTTGACCATTGTTGGGCGCATGGTTACAGTCACAGGCGCGTGGGCATTTTGCCTTGGCTGGCCTGTATGTGTACCTAGTCAACCTTTGGGTTATCTGAAACTTTTACATCTTGCGTTGGTTGGCGTGGCGTCCATTGTAATGGTGTTGGTATTGCGAAAAGCATGGCGCGAACAACGTGACCAAAACTTGCTTTTGCCTCTTGCGTCTGTGACAGGCGTTTTATTTTTTGGTCAGGCATTGATCGGCGCAATTATCGTGACGCGCGCCTTTCCTTTGCACTTGGTGGTCTTGCATACAATGACGGCCATTGCGTTATGGGTATCTTTGATCGTTCTCGTTGTTGCCTCCGGTATCCTTGCAAAAGATGCAACTGAAATTGCAAAAATGGATTTTCGTCAACGTGTAAAGGATTTTTTTATTTTATCCAAACCGCTGATCGTGGCTTTGCTTTTGGTGACGACTTATAGTGGTTTGGTGGCGGGAAGCAAGGCATGGCCTTCCGCTTCACTCACATTTTGGACTTTGCTTGGCGGCGCATTGGCGGCGGCTGGTTCAAGCGCGTTGAATCAATATATTGATCGTGAGTTGGATAAGAATATGCAGCGCACCGCGAAGCGTCCGCTTGCAGACGGACGCTTGACTGCTGCGGAAGGACTATCCTACGGTCTGGCGCTTTCATTGGTCAGCTATTACGTGATGGCGGGGTTTGTAAATTTGCTGGCGGCTTTGTTGTCACTTGCTGGTATTTTTTATTACGTGATTTTCTATAGCGTCTTACTCAAAAAAGCAACCGTACAAAATATCGTGATCGGAGGCGGCGCGGGCGCAATCCCGCCGATGGTTGGGTGGGCCGCTGCGACAGGTCATCTCGGCCTTGCAGCTTGGATTCTCTTCGCAATTGTCTTTATGTGGACGCCGCCGCATTTTTGGGCGCTGGCAATTGTCCGCATGAAGGATTACGAAAAAGCAGGTGTGCCGATGATGCCTGTGGTTCATGGTGAAGAAAGAACCCGTAGGCATATTCTGGTTTATACGATTGAATTGGTGGCAGTCACATTATTGCTTCCGATTTTCAATTTGGCGGGAACTGTTTATTTGGTCTCTTCTTTGGTTCTGGGCGGATTCCTGCTTTATGCCGCCTGGCGTGTTTTCAAGGTTGGCGGGAACAAGGTCGCATGGACGATGTATCGCTGGTCCAGTATGTATCTGGCCTTTATCTTTCTGGCGATCATGATCGATGCGGTCGTGTAGCATACAATCTTGGGAACAAAATGATTTGTATAGGCATTGGTGCATAAATCGAAAAGTAGGCGCAATTCATTTGTTGGAATGAAAAGTTATGCCACTTTGTAACTTTGGGGCATACCCAGATGCGTCATTTTGTTGAGAGCGGCGCAGCGAACTAATGCT